>JAFUEM010000214.1 GCA_017463935.1 Kiritimatiellia bacterium | reverse complement strand
GCGGTCGATTCCTCAAGCCGCGCCTTGCGCGTCGCATCCTTAGCGGCCGTCTCGACCGCCTCCGCCTCGTCGGCGTTGGCGCGCGCAACTGCCTCGCTCTTGTTCAGAACGACGACGGCGCTCACGGCGGCGACGATCATCGCCACGCCCAACACGCCGATGGAGATCCACTTGACCATGTTACCGTCCCGCCTCCTCGGGGGCCCGTTCGCCCAGCGCGTTCAGGAGCGAGGCGTCCTCCGTCGCCTCGGCCCGGTTCTCCTTGATCTGCTCGACGAGTTCCTTCAGTTCCGCCTGCTTCTCGGCTTCGGCGGCCTGCACCTTCTTCTCCTCCGCCTCGATCTCCGCGCGGTGCGCCTCCAGCCAGATCTTGCGCTCCTCCTCGTCCATCTTCTCGAGCGCCTTCACGCGCTCCGCCTTCCACTTCTCGATGGCCAGGTTCGCCCGGCGCTCCTCGTCCTGCTTCTTCGCCTCGTCCTTCAGGCGGCGCAGCTGCTCCTTCTTCGCCACGGGATCGGCGAGCTTCGAGGCCGACCAGCCGCCCTCGTCCCACGGATTCGGGTCGCTCAGCACCTTCTTGCGGCGCGCCGCCTCCGCCATCGCCGACTCGGCGTCGTCCAGCACGTACGGCGTCATGAAGATCAGGAGCTCGGAGCGCTGCTCGTCCTGCTCGACGCTGCCGAAGAGCCACTTGCCGATCCACGGGATGTCCTTGAGAATCGGAATGCCCGACTCGCTCTCGATCGTCGTCTTCGTGGTCAGGCCGCCCAGGATGACCGACTGGCCGTTCTCCAGGATGATGTCGGCGGCCATCTTGCGCGTGGACGCGACGTCGACCGGCTGCTCCGTGTAGCTCGCCCCCTGCGGCGAGAGCATCGTCTGCTTGCCGCTGACCTGCGAATACTCCTCCTCGACCTCCAGCATGACCGTGCCGTTCGGGTTGATCTTCGGCGTGATCTTGAGCGTGATGCCGATGTCCTTGGCCGTGTAGTTCGGCGAGGGAAGTCCGCTGCCCGCGTAGCTCGACGAGACGGCCGACCAGCCCGTCAGGAACTGCCGCGAGCTCGTCGCCTCGATCGTCGCCTCCTTGTTGTCGACCGTCATCACGATCGGCGAGGCGACGTACTTCGTGCGCGTGTCGGTCTTCGTCGCCTCGATCACGCCCGCCATGTTCAGCTTGTCGGACTTCCACAGGTAGTTGACGCCCTTGCCGATGGGATTGACCGCATTCGTCGCCGCATTGACGAACGAGCCGAGCTGCGTCGAACCCGCGCCGCCGCCGATCATCTGGCCGTGGTTCAGGAAGACCGACTCCGCGACCTTGCCGCCCATCACCCAGTCGATGCCGGTGTTGAGCGTGTCGCCGAGCGAGATTTCGATGATGCACGTCTCGATCAGCACCTGCGAGAGCTTGACGTCCATCGACTCGATGATTGATTCGACGACCGGCACGAGTTCCCTCTGCGTCATGACGACGAGCCCGTTGATGCGCTTGTCGGCAAGGACCGTCGTGTTCTCCTTCGACAGTTCCCCGGCCTTCGCCTCGCCCGTGCGCTGGTTGGCGCTCGCGCTGCGGTTCGCCGCGCTCGTCGTGTTGCGCGTCACGTTCGCGTTGCTGCCCGCCTTCGCGTTCGCGTTCTGGTTCGACTTGGAGCTCGACTTGCTGCTCGCCGCGTTGCCGATCAAGTCGTTGATCATGTCGGAGACGTCCTCCGCGTCCGCGTACTTGAGCCGGTAGACCTTGACGACCGTGTCCGGCGTCGTCTCCACGTCGAGCTGCTCGATCACCTTGTTGAAGAAGTCCATGTTCGACTTCGAGGTGATGACGATCAGCTTGTTCGAGCGCTCGTCCGCGAGG
>JAFUEM010000213.1 GCA_017463935.1 Kiritimatiellia bacterium | reverse complement strand
GGCTCGACCGCGACGCGGCGCCGTCCGCCGGTGACTCGGCCCGCGCCGCCGCCGCCAGCACGGCCAGCGCGGCAAAAAGGGACCATCTGCGCATCCTTCCACCCATGCGCACAGTATATCAAAATTTAGAGGGCGCTTTGGTGATGTAGATTTTCGCCATGTCGGTGCGGTAGGCGGATTTCTCGGACACGTCGATCTCCTCGAACAGCTTCTCGCCCGGGCGGATGCCCGTGAAGACGATCGGCACGTCGACGTAGGGCCGGTAGCCGGCCTGTTCGATCATGCCTTCGGCGAGGTCGAGGATCTTCACCGGCTCGCCCATGTCGAGCGTGTAGATGGCGCGCTCGTCGCGCGAGGCGGCCTGGAGGACGAGCGAGACGGCCTCCTCGATCGTCATGAAGTAGCGCTTCATGTCGGGATGCGTCACGGTGACGGGGAGACGCCGGGCGATCTGCTCGCGGAAGAGCGGCACGACCGAGCCCGACGAGCCGAAGACGTTGCCGAAGCGCACCGCACAGCAGGAGAGTGGAGAGTTGAGAGTTGAAAGTTGAGAGGTGAGAGTTGGGGGTGGAGAGTCGGGGGTGGAGAGTTGAGAGTTGAGAGTTGAGGGACATGATCGCCTCTTCCGCCGCGCGTTTCGTCTTGCCCATCACCGAGACGGGGTTTACCGCCTTGTCGGTCGAGATGAGCACGAAGCGCCGGACGCCGTGCGCGGCCGCGAGCTCGGCCAGCGCGCGTGTCGCCTCCGTGTTGTTGCGCCACGCCTCCTCGGGATTGAGCTCGCACATCGGCACGTGCTTGTATGCGGCCGCGTGAAGGATGACCTCGGGCCGGTGCGCCGCCAGGAGCGCCGCCATCTTGTCGCGGTCGTTCACGTCGACCATGAGCGGCACGAGCGCCGCGACCGTCTGACGCGCGCGCATCTCGCGGTCGATCTCGTAGAGCGCGTTTTCACCGCGTTCGACCATCAGGATTTTCCGCGCGCCCGCCGCCGCCACCTGGCGGACGATCTCGCCGCCGATGGAACCGCCCGCGCCCGTCACCATCACGCACTTGCCGGCGAGGAAGCGCACGGCCGTGCGGTTGTCGAAATGGCGCACCGCGCGCGCGAGCAGCTCCTCGTCGTTCCGGCGGGCGAGCAGGTAGGCGCGCCAGAGGACGCGCAGGCCGACGATGCCGACCGTCGCGAGGAAGAACGAGATCAGCGTCACGGAATACGGCGGGCGCATGTGCGCGAGCGCGGCGTCGGGCATGAGGACACGCAGCAGCGTCAGGAGGACGCACGCGAGGCACGTCGCGCCGAAGTAGCGCGGCAGGTCGCTGATGCGGATGCGCCGCCACGCGAGGCGGTAGCAGCCGCAGAGGAAGAGCGCGGCGAGATAGACCGCCAGCACGACGAGATAGGAGAGCGCGGCCTTGCGCCAGCCGAACGACGGCTCGTTGAAGTTGAGGCGCAGCGCGAACGCCGCGAGGTAGGCGACGCCGACCGTGAGCGCGTCGACCGCGACGCCGACGAGCCGCGTCGCGAGGAAGAGCGCCCACGCTCTGGCCGTCCGCGTCATGTCAGAACGAGGCCCCCATGAGAAGGATCAGCACGGCTGGCGCCAGCAGGAGCGAATCGACCATGTCGAGGAAGCCGCCCATGCCGTTCGTGATCTTCATTGTCGACGAGTCCTTCACGCCGACCCAGCGCTTGAATTTCGATTCGACGAGGTCGCCGCACGTGCCGACGACCGCCGCCGTCACGCCGCAGACGAGCGACTTCGCGAGGCTGAAGCCGGTCGCGCCCATGAAGGCGCTGGAGACGAGGCAGGAGGCGACGAGCGAGCCGCAGAGCCCTTCCCAGCTCTTGTTCGGCGAGATCGTGGGGCACATCTTGTGGTTGCCGCCCTTCATCAACTTTGCGGAAGTGAGGCCGAACGCGAACCCGCCGACGTCGGAGAACTTCACGACGGCGATCACGTAAAGGAGCATCACGTTGCCGAGACGGAACGGCCCGCACGTCGCCTCGCCATATAGCTGCGGAATGCTTGCCAGCATCCAAAGTCCCCACGCAATGATTGCCGCACCGCCGAAAAGCGGTATGCCATAGAGCCAACTGCCGCGTCCATCGGAGCATTTCCTGAACAGTAAACAATGGAACTCGATTATCGCCAGCATTGCCAAACACGCGACAACAGGCTTGATTGCGACCGGCGGCGCCAGCAAGACCGCGGCGATCACGACCGCCCCCACCGTCAGCCCGGTGAGCGTCCGTTTCAAAATCGGATTCATTTAAGTCTTCCCCCCATGCGGCGCTCCCGCCCGGCATACGCGGCCAGCGCCTTGTCAAACGCCGCCTGGTCGAAGTCCGGCCAGAGCGTCTCGGTAAAGTAATATTCGGCGTAGGCCGACTGCCACAGCAGAAAATTCGACGTGCGCTGCTCGCCCGACGTGCGGATGATGAGATCCGGATCGGGGATGTCGGCCGTGTCGAGAAACCTTGCAAATTCCGCTTCCGTCAGCGGCGCGCCGTCCGCCGCCGCGTCGCGCGCCCACTTCGCCGCCGCGCGCACGATCTCGTCGCGGCCGCCGTAGGAGAGCGCGACGACGAGCGTGAACGCGCCGTCCTTCGTCTTCTCCTCCAGCGCGGCGATTTCGCCGCGCAGCTTCTCCGAAAGATCCGTGCGCCGGCCGATGACGCGGAACCGGATGCCGTTCGCGATCAGCTCCTTTTCCTTCGTGTGGATGTAGGTCGACAGGAGCTTCATGAGCCCGCCGACCTCCTCCGCCGAGCGCTTCCAGTTCTCGGTCGAAAAGGCGTAGACGGTCAGGTACCTGATCCCCGCCGCCTTGCAGAAATGCAGGCAGCGGTCGAGCGCCTCCGCGCCCGCGCGGTGGCCCATCAGGCGCGGCAGGTGGCGCTTTTCCGCCCACCGGCCGTTGCCGTCCATGATCACCGCCAGATGTTCCATCAGACGTTGATCCTCAGCGTGGTTTCGCGCGCGGGACCGACGGACAGGACGCCGAGCCGGCCGCCGATGATGTCGAGAATGCGGTTGATGTACTTCTTCGCGTTCTCGGGCAGTTCCGCATAGTCGGTGATGTGCGACGTCGGGCACTGCCAGCCGGGCAGCTCCTCGTAGACCGGTTCGCACTGCGCGAGCGCGTCGAGGTCGGACGGGAACGTCGTGTAGACGAAACCGTCCCTGCGGCGGTAGCCCGTGCAGATCTTCACGACCGGGAACTCGTCGAGCACGTCGAGCTTTGTCATCGCCCAGTAGTCGATGCCGTTGACGCGCCGCGCGAAACGCGCGACAACCGCGTCGAACCAGCCGCAGCGTCGCGGGCGGCCCGTCGTCGCGCCGAACTCGCCGCCGCGCGTGCGCAGCGTCTCGCCGTCCGCGTCGAAGAGCTCCGTCGGGAACGGCCCTTCGCCGACGCGCGTCGTGTAGAGCTTCAGGACGCCGATGACGCGGTCGATGGCGCGCGGGCTCACGCCCGAGCCCGTGCACGCGCCGCCCGCCGTCGGGTTGGAGCTCGTCACGAAGGGATACGTGCCGAAGTCGATGTCGAGCATCGTCGCCTGCGCGCCCTCGAAGAGGAGCGACTTCTGCGCCTCCAGGCTCTCGTGCAGAAACTGGATCGTGTCGGTCACGTACGGCATCAGCGCCGGGACCATCGGCAGGTAGAGGTTGACCATCTCCTCCGCGTCGAGCTCGTGCGCGCCGAGCGCCTTGAGCTTGCGGTTGGCGTCGGCGACCTGCCGGCGGATGAGCTCCGGGAAGTTCGGCTTGAGGATGTCGCCCACGCGCATGCCGTATCGGCCGACCTTCGCGGCGTAGGCCGGACCGATGCCGCGCCCCGTCGTGCCGATCTTCTCGCCGTCGGGCCGCGCCGCCTCCTCGGCCTTGTCGAGCGCGCGGTGCCACTGCATCACCATCTGCGCGCGCTCGGAGATGTGGAAGCGCCCTTTCAGCGCGAAGCCCCAGCTTTCGACCTGCTCCAGCTCCTTCATGAGGTCGAACGGATCCATCACCACGCCGTTGCCGATGACGCAGTGCTTGCCCTCGTGCAGAATGCCGCTCGGCACGAGGTGAAGGACGTACTTCTTGTCGCCGACGACGACGGTGTGGCCCGCGTTCGAGCCGCCCTGGAAGCGGACGACGACATCCGACTCCTCCGTCAGGAAATCAATGACCTTGCCCTTGCCTTCATCGCCCCACTGGGCGCCGACCAATACGGTGTTCATCTGTTGGTTTCTTCCTTGTTGCGCGGCCTTTTCGGCCGACAGGGTGCATTATATCAAATTCAGCGCGGCGAGAAAAGGCGCGATGAACGATTCCTCGACGTCCATCCCGAGCGGAATCGTCGGCTTGTTCGCGCCGTGGAAGTCGCTGCCCGCCGTTTTCAGGAGCCCGACGCGCTCGGCGATGCGCGTGAAATTCACGTCCTCTTCGGGCGTGTTCGCCTGGTAGCGCGCCTCCAGCCCGTCCAGCCCCGCCTCCTTGAGACGCGCGAGCTCGCGTTCCGCCGCCGCGAAATCCGGCCCGACGTCCTTCCAGTCGCGGCGCCAGTACTTCGGATGGGCCATCACGCAGAGCCCCCCCGCCGCGTGCACGACGGCGAACGTCTCCTCCTGCGACGGATGGTAGCGCTCCTCGTAGCAGCGCGTCGCGGCCGGCGAGTCGGGCAGCAGGTACGTCGCGAACGCCTCCCGGATGTTCGGCGCGTAGCCGTGCACCATCAGCCAGCGCGCGAAGTGCGGCCGCGCCAGCACTTCCCCGTGCGCGTAGAGGAGAATGTCGTCGCGCGCGTCGCCCGTCCCGGCCCGCATCGGGATGCCGAGCCGGTTGAAGTTCGCGATGATCCGCGCGTTGCGCGCGTTGCGGCCGTCGAGGATGCGCCGCAGGAATGCGCTGAGCCCCGCATGCGCGGGATCGATCCCGAGCGCGAGGAGGTGGAACTTGTCGAACCCCGTCCCCGGCTCGATCGACAGCTCCACGCCCGCGACGCGGCGCGTCCCGCCGCCGTCGTGCGGCGCCTGGAGGAATTCGGCCGTGCCGTCGCAGTTGTCGTGGTCGGTGAGCGCCATCGCCGCGAAGCCCGCGCGATCTGCGGCGCGCGCGAGGTCGGCGGGGCGTTCCGTCCCGTCGCTTGCCGTCGAATGGACATGGAAATCAACTTTCATCAATCGTTCCTCTCAACATCCTTCTTCCTGTTGGCAGCCGGTTCCAGCGCGAGGC
>JAFUEM010000212.1 GCA_017463935.1 Kiritimatiellia bacterium | reverse complement strand
TGGGCAAGGGCTCGAAGGAGCGGCTCGTGCCGATCGGCGGCGCGGCGGGGCGGGCGCTGAGGGCCTACTTCGAATCGGCGCGCGACGTGTTCACGAAAGGGCGGCTCGACGTGGACGAGATCTTCGTCACGCGCCTCGGCAGGCCGTTCACGCGCCAGGGCGTCTTCAAGATCATCCGCGAACGGGCGGCGGCCGTCGGGATCGCGGCGGATCGGATTTCGCCGCACGTGCTCCGCCACTGCTTTGCGTCGCACATGCTCCAGCGCGGCGCGGACATCCGGGCCATTCAGGAGCTGCTGGGTCATGCGGACATCGGCACGACGCAGATCTACACGCACGTGGACGTCCGCCGCTTCGCCGACATCCACCGCGCCCACCACCCCCGCGCCTTTTGAGGAGTCGAGAAGTCGAGGAGTCGAGATTTCTAGAATTTGAGATCGCCTGGGATCGCTCCCTGCTTGACAGTCAACGAAGGTAAATGACAAGATGAGCAATTAACCAAAGGAATCATGCATATTTGATCGATAAAGCAGTCAAAAATTTGATAAACTATTCAAATCAAATGAAAAGTCAGAAGAAAAGACGATTGCCGTTCGTTTTGTTTTTGATTGCCGCTGGGATGATTGTGCGTGCGGGAACGCGGTTCGCACCTTCGCAGCTGCCGCCGAGCGCGTGGGCCGATACGGAGGCTTCGACGAACCTCGTTTTCGACGCGGGTGCGGCGGCTGACAATACGTTCCGCCTGACGATTGAGCTGGATGCGGCGCCGAGCAATTGCGTGCAGGTTGCGTTCGGTGTCGACGCCGACCGAAACGGCGACCTGTCGCTCGAGGAGGCCGACTTCATTCTTGGATGGTCGCACGGCGGGTGGTTCTTCAGCGACAGGCGCGCGGAGGCATCGGAATGGGTGGCGCGGAGCGCCGGGCGGCGGACGCTTGACTGGAGACTGGGGCTGGACGGGGCGCGGAACGCGCGGAGTCTCGAAGCGAGCGACGGCGGGCGCGTGTTTTCGGCGGCGGCGCTGCCGAGCTTCTTCAGCGGCGGGTGGAACCTCGCGAAAGTCACGGCGCGCGGAAGCGGCGAGGCGGTCGAGTCCATCGTCGGCAAGACCGCGCCCGGTGGATTTGCCGTGAGGGTGAGGTGACGCGATGATGGACTGGAATGCTTTTGGCGTTGTCGCGGCAATGGCGTGGTGCGGGCTTCTGCTTGCGCTCGGCGTTGGCAAAATCTCATCTCTGCGCCTCTGTGCCTCTGCGTTAAAACAAAAACCGCTCACGACACTCGTCTTTCTGGCCTTCGCCGCGCTTGCGACCGTCAAGGCACAAAAGCCAGGACAGTTGAAAGTTGAGAATGGAGAATTGAGAGTTGAAACGAGACGCGGCGAAGCCGCCACCGCAACTCTCAACTCTCAACTCTCAACTCCGCCCGAGCCGCCACCGCAACTCTCAACTCTCAACTTTCAACTCTCAACTCTCCTCGGACCACGAACGGCGAGCATCCATCGCCGTCGCCCTATGTGCCGGACCTCGGCATGGGCGCATGGGAGGAATCGTTCCGCGTCGGATTGCCCGACGTGTTCCCGTTCGGCGACGAGCATCTGGAGGCGGTCGAAATCTTTACGCAAGGCTATGTCCGGCCCCGGTTCAACAGCGCGGCGAAAGTCGCGGATGTCGGCGCGCGGCTGGCGATCGTGCCGGGGCTGACAACATTCACGTGCGGCGCGACGTCGGCCGGCGGCTACCGTATTGACTGGACAGATGCCGCCGTGAACCGCGACTCGAACAACCTGATGACGGCATCCATCGAGCTTATGCGCAACGGCGACGTGGCGGTGACGACGAACGGAGCACCGCAATGCTAGGCAGTTCTAGAGAGGCTAGACCGCTCGCTGCGCTCGCTGTTCTAGATCGCGCGGCAAAACTGCCGCGCTCGTCTAGATTTTCTAGATTAGCTCGCGCTCTGCGCGAGCGGTCTAGATTAGCGTCCGCAAGGACGCGGTCTAGCGTAGCGAGCAAAGCGAGCGGTCTAGAGTGCCGCGACGATCCGCCCGAAACGGTCAACCTTGCCGTCGGCGATCTGTCCGTCGCCGTCACGAACGCGGGCGAGTATGTGTTCCTGCTGGAGAAGGGCGTCGAGTACAGCCTTGAAGCCTCGGCGGACTGTGCGACGAACTTTGTCTATTCCGCCGTTGACGACGTGCCGGCGACACCACGATTGAACGCGCCGCACCGAAGCGCGCCGGCGACAGCGTACGGCGTCTGGTCGCGCGATGTCGGTCGTCCGGTCGTCATTCGACCGCCCAAGGGACTGATCATCTTCACGCCGAAATTGAGCGTTTCGCCGGAACGGTGGCAACCGTCTTGGATCGAATCCGCGCGGACGTTCACCGCCTGTCTCACGGACGTGCGGTCCAGCTTGAACGCCGCCTATCACTGGCGGTCCGATGGCGCACCGGCGAACATTGCAGACGCCACGGCGCAGGAGGCGACGGTTTCGTGCGCGTTCCCCTATGACGATGACAGCCTGATCGAACTGTCCTTGGCGGCGACGGTTGCGGGCCAGACACTCGCTGTTCACTACAGGTGCCCCGTGGCGCGATATGACAGCGGCGATTGGATGGAGGTCTGGGAAAATGACGGCACCAACTTGCCGCCAATCGGCGTCTCGGTTGCCGTGACGCCGGATATAGTGTTCTTCGGCGCAGGAAGTACAAATGGGCTGATCGCCGATGTCGCCTGCAACTATCGTGTCGAACATGCGGGAGCGCTGACGCTCAACATTTCCAACGGCGACAATTGCATCGTCAAAGACGCATCTGGAAACATCGTCATGGACGGCTACACCTGGCCCGTCAGCGAACAGACGCAGGGCGGACGGTTTTTCATGGTGACGGGAACGGGGAGGTCCAGCGCTGCGACCGGCACGGTCTTCTCGGTGACTTACACGCCGGAGGCCGGAACGGACCTGACGAGCAATGCGGCGGGCGTCACATTTGTCGAAGTGACCTCAGTCGCCGACGCAAGCTGGCCGATGGACAAGGCGCGCAAGACGCTGGGCGTGTGCGAAACGGCGAAGATCACGATGTTGCCCAAAGTTCCCGGCATCGAGCTGGTCGGCAGCCTTGCGGGCGCGTTGTCCGACGGAGGCCTGGGCGCGACCTACGAAGCGCCCGATTTCGCGGCGACGGATCTGATTTCGACGACGAGGGGGGATCCGTTGTTTGCATTCACGGTCGTGGAACCGGCGGGCTATCGGGTGAATTTCACCACCATCTCGAATGGCACGCAGGTCGTCGGCGAGGCGGGCGATTTCAGCGTCATCTATGACTTGACGCTGCTGCCGGATGCAGTTTCGTTTTCGAACATTGAGCTGAAGGAGGTCGGCGTGCTGACGACAGATGCGACGGGCTATTTCAGCGAGCCGGCGCACTCGAATCTGCTGCACCACACGGCTCATTACGGTGCCGACGTCTGGAACGAAGTCGGCTCTATCAGCAATTCGGTCGTCGACACGGCCACCGTTGTCGAGCTTCTGCCGCCCTGGCAGGACGGCGGAGAGATGACCTGGCCGATACCGAACGTTTACAGAAAAGCCGGAACGACCGATGAGGGCTGCCGGTTCTGCAACACGGATCAAAATATCATTTTGACACAGGACGGAACGGTTCAATTGGGAAAGTTTGGCTGTTTTACGGTTGCTACGACCAATCGATACATTTCTACATGGAGGGCTGTCGAATGAAATTGAAATTATTGCTTATTTCTGTTCTTTGCATGACGGGTTGCGCACGTCATTCAGAAAAAGCGCAGACGATCCAGCAGCCGAATTATTATCACGAAAAGATTTACAAGAACATGCCAACAAACGTTGTTTGGCAGAGTGCAATTCCCGGGAGGGGCAATTATACAACCAATGTTTTCTACTCGGGCGGTTTGCCATGTCGCATTGTTCAAGGTGATAAGATGCGCGTGCGACAGGTCGAATAGCCCGCTACGGAGGCAATACAACCGAGGCTTGCGCGCGGACGAAAATTTCGACTTCTCACCCCGGGAAAGGATTACGCCGTCGTGACGGGTGATCACGTAAAAGCCACCGGACATGGAAGAGTCATGCCGACAGTGGGATCGTCGCCGCAGGCGGGGACTGGTGGCCTTCGCGCTGTTGAAAGGAACTCCGAACAATGAAAAAAGTCAAGGCAGTTTGTGCAATTGCCGTTCTGTCAATCGCAATTGGAATGGTTTTGCGAGCCTATGCGGTTGCGCACAATGAACTGATGAGCGTGCGGAAGGAATTCTGCGTGGCGGATCCCGATGTGGACAACTGGCGGGGTTTCCTTCCTCTCTACAGGCTTGTCGCGGACAATCAGCACATCGTCTCCAATTTCGTGTTGTATGTTTTCGCGACCGAGGACGAGTTCAGCCCTGTCAAAGCCTGTTTTGGCGGACGGTTCCAGTGCCTTAGCCTTAGATTCCGCGTCCCAATCCTCGCAGCCGACTCTCGCGCTGTCCAGAACCGGGGTCTGGGAAGACATATCGGTGGATGTCGAGTTCGTGAAATGAATCGTCGCTGACCGATTCCCCGCATCGGGGGATGACGCGCGCGGGCGGAAAATGGTAAACTATGCGACCTGAACACGAACTGAAAGTCGAGGAAGGCGAAATGAACGTTGAAAAGATTGCCGTTGAGAACCATCCCAAGATGTGGGGCGCGGAGGCGTGGCGCGTGCTGCCCGGCCATCCGCTCCTCTTCAAGGTCATCGACGCGCGCGAGCGCCTGTCGGTGCAGGTGCACCCGAACGAGCAGACGCGGCGGGTCACGGGCGGCGACCCCAAGACCGAGATGTGGTGCCTCCTGAACGACGGTTTCGTCTACGCCGGACTGAAGGCGGGCGTGACGGCGCGCGACGTCGAGCGCGCGGTCGGCGACGGCAGCTTCGAGGAGCTGATGTACCGCTACGATCTGAAGCGCGGCGACGCGATCTTCATCCCCGGCGGGCTCGTGCACGCCATCGGCGACCGGACGCGGCTCTACGAGGTGCAGCAGGCGAGCGACACGACGTTCCGGCTCTACGACTGGAACCGGACGGACGCGAACGGCCAGCCGCGCGAACTGCATGTCGACAAGGCGCTGAAGGCGATCGACTACAATCTGCCGCGGCCGACGGTCGTGCGCAACGTCTCCTGCGCGTTCTTCAACTTCCGGCAGATGGCCGCGCGCGATTTCGCGCCGCTCGCGACGCCGGCGGTCGTCCATGCGT
>JAFUEM010000211.1 GCA_017463935.1 Kiritimatiellia bacterium | reverse complement strand
CGACCGCGCCGATTTCGCAGAACGCGCTTTCCGGCAGCACGATCAGTTCCGGCTGGACGTGGCCCACGGCCGTCAGGAGCCGCGTGTAGACCTCGACCGGGTCCTCCTCGCGGTCGCGCGCGAAGACGGAGGGGAAGTTGCGCTGGACGAGCGCGACGCGCAGCGTCTCCGCGTCCGCGCCGGGCCGCACGACAAACGGCTCCGCCGCCGCGAACGCGCCCCAGACGATCAGGAGCGGGAGGAACGTTTCGATCGACCGCGCCCAGTTCGGCAGCCCCACCGCCGTCGGGCGGTACATCCGCTCGGCAATCGACGCAATCGTGCCGTTGACGAGAATGACGAGCGCGCTGACGAGGGAAACGCCGCCGAGGACGGCCGGCGCGCCGAAGCCCGCGTTGACGGGCGCGACGCCGAGCTGATTCCACGCGAAGCCGCCGCCGACGCGCGAACGGACGATCTCCAGCCCCGCCCACGCGACCGGTTCGACGACGAGCAGCGTCACGAGCCGCAGGCCGTAGCCGCCCGCCTTCGCCCATTCCCACGCTTTCGCGGCGAGGAAGCCGAACGCGGCGAAGTAGAGCGCGCAGTACGCGGCGAGGAGCCCCCAGCCGAGCGCGACGAGCGGCCACGGCCCGCCGTTCTTGACGATGGCCGGCATCCACGCGAGCGTCGCGAACCAGAAGAAAAAGCCGTTGGCGAACCAGAGGCGCGCGCTGCGCACCGCCAGCGAAGGCGGGCGCGGCAGGTCGACGGTGCCGTGCGTCCGCCGCCGCAGGTCGATCCCGCCCGTGCGCGAGAACCACAGGAGCGGCGCGAGCGCGAAAAGGCAGTCCATCTTCTCGCCCATCGGCGGGAAACTCGCCCAGAGAAGAAACCCCGGGATGAGCTTCACGAGCCAGAACGACTTTGCGAACAGGGCGCGGATCATGCGGGATTCCAGCTGAGGTCGAGGCGCACGGGCGCGCCCGGCGGCGGCGCAAACGTGCGCGGCACGTTTTTCGTCGTCACCCAGAGCCGCCCGAGCCGGAACACCGCCAGGCCCTCCGCCGGCGCGGCCGGTTCCGTGAGTGAAAGGAAGAGCGGCGTCGCCTGCTGCGCGAGGCATTCGACGGCAAAGCCGCTTTCCGCGAGGAACGCGAGGTTGTCGCGGCCGTTCTCCGGCGAGGCGACGAAGCGCCGCACGCCGAGCGCCGACAGGCTCGCGAGCGCGCTCGCGTTGAAGGCGTAGAGCGTCCAGTCGCCCGTCACGTCCGTCACGCCCAGAAGCGTCAGGAGCCGCAGCGTCGCCAGATCGCTCGCCTCCCACTTGTCGTGACCTGCGCGCAGGAAGCGCTTGACCGTGGCGCGCAGGCGGTTGAACGCGGGCTCCGGCGTGTAGACGGGAAGCGCCAGGCGCAGCGGCGCGGTGCCGACGTCGGGCAGAGCGGCGGGATCGTCCGTCTCGTCGATGCGGATGACGACTTCCTCCCAGTCCCCCTGCGGAATCGGCTGCCCAAGGCGAATCTTGAGAACGCGCGACGGCACGTCCGCGGGCGCGACCGACGGCGCGACCGTGTCCGCCAGCGCGCGTTCCAGTTTCGCCTGGCGCGCACGCGCACGCGCGTCGTCCAGCTGCTCCACGAGGTCGCGCCGCAGATCGTTCAGGACGCTCATGGGCGCAAAGAGCCGGTCGGGATCGCGGACCGTCAGCCGACCCAGCCGGTAGTCGGTCTCGCCCAGTTTCGAAAACGCCTTTTCGACGGCGGCAAACGTCTTCTCCGGCGACTTCGCGGGCGCGAAGCTCCCCTTCACCTCCACGCCGTTGGCGCGGATCGCCCCGGGCGTGATCGTCACCTCCACGTCGACGGGCATGCGGCCCGCGTAGTCGCTCGGCCGGTAGACGGGCGCGGGGAACATCCGCCTGACGGCGTTCGACATCGAGCAGTAGACGGTGTCGCCGGGCGCGATCGGCAGATCGTCGGGCACGAGAACTTCGACATCGGAGCCCGCCGCCACCTCGAAGACGTTCTCGCGCGAAATCGCCCGGCGCAGGAGCGTGATGCCGAGCCCGACGGGCTTGCCGCCGTCCTTCGCGGCGAACTGGAGCCCGTCGTGGCGTTCGAGCGCGCGCGTCGTGTGGAAGCGCAGCCACGCATTGCCCTCGCGGTCGCGCGTCACGCGCTTGACGGTGCCGATCGGCGTGCCGAGGTGGCCGAGCGAAACGGGATCGATGACGCGCTCCGTCGGCGCGCCGTTGAGGTACAGTTCCGTCGTGCGGCGCGAAAAGACGGTCTCCAGGTCGGCCTGCCGCACCGCGCCCTTCGCAGCCGACGTGCCGTCGAGGAACTGGCGGTAGAACTTCGTGACGCTCGCGACGTAGAGCGCGCTCTTCATGCGCCCTTCGATCTTGAGGCTCGCGACGCCCGCGTCGACGAGCTTGAGCACGTCCGCGCCGAGGCGCAGGTCCTTCATCGAGAACGGCAGCGCCCGACCGCCCGCACCGTCCTCGTACGCGCCGCGGCAGCAGTACGCGCACGTGCCGCGGTTGCCGCTGCGCGACTTCTCCATCGCCGAAAAGAGGCAGAGCCCCGACAGCGAATAGCACAGCGCGCCGTGGATGAAGACTTCCAGCTCCACGCCGCAGCGCTTCGCGATCGACTGGACTTCCGCGAGGCTCAGTTCGCGCGCCAGGACGACGCGGACGAAGCCGAGCTCCTTCAGCGCGAGCACGCCTTCGAGGTTGTGCGCGACGAGCTGCGTCGAGGCGTGGAGCGCGAGGTCGGGGAAGTACGTGCGGCAGAGCCGCGCGACGCCGAGATCCTGCACGATGAGCGCATCGGGCCGCACCGCGTCGAGCGCCGCGAGGCGGCGGATCGCCTCGTCGATGGCGGCCTCGTCGATGAGCGTGTTGAACGTGACGTAGACCTTTTTCCCGCGCGCGTGCGCGACGCGCATCAGCCGGTCCAGATCCTCGATCGTGAAGTTCTTCGCGAAGGCGCGCGCCGAAAAGTCGGTCAGCCCCAGATAGACCGCATCCGCGCCCGCGTCGAACGCGGCGAGCGCCGTCTCGAAGTCGCCCGCGGGCGAAAGAAGTTCCGTCTGTCCCATCCGTCCGCGCCCTTCGCTAGTACATCTTTTCGTATTCGCCCTTGCCGATGCGCTTGAGCGTGTGGAAGCCCGCGCGCTTGGCGCGGTAGTGGAGGTCGGTCTTGGAATGTGCGAGGCCCGGCGCCTGGATGACGCGGTAGACCGGCGCGCCGCAGGCGGGGCAGGCGGTCAGCTTCGCGTCGTTCAGCGACTGCGTGATCTCGAATCCGCCGCGGCACTTCGCGCAGCCCTTCTCCGGTTCCGTTGCTTCGTAGACGTACAGCGGCATCACTTGCCTCCCAAAAGGCCGCGCAGCGCCGTCGTGGAGCGCGCGGGCAGACCCGGGGACGGCACGCGTTCGGCGACGACCAGCTCGATGCCGCGCGCGCGGCAGAAGTCGGCCTTCTCCTGGGACCAGCCGTCCGAATTGACGAAAAAGATGTCGGGCTTGAGCGCGTCGACTTCGGCGGTGAAATCGAGGTAGCCGCTGCCGGAATTGATCCAGGCGTCCTTCACGTAGCGGATCGCCTTGACCATGTAGAGCCGCTCGGCGTCGGGATTGACAGTCTGCCGGTGCTTGAGCGCGGCGATGGTGCGGTCGCTGCCGAGGCCGACGTAGAGGTCGCCCAGCTTCGCGGCCTCGGCGAAGAACGCGACGTGCCCTGAATGCAGGAGATCGTAGCAGCCCGAAACAAAAACCTTCTTGCGCGGTGCGTCCATGGCCTCACCTCCCCGTGTCGACGGCGAACCGGTAGCAGCGCCCGCCGTTGCCGGCCGACGCGAGAACCTTTTCCATCTTCATGCGCGCCGCGCGCGATTTCGCGATGGCGAAGAGGAAGCCGCCGCCGCCCGCGCCCGTCAGCGTCACGGCGTCGGTCCACGGCGCGATGCGCGCGATGATCATCTCGACGTTCGGATTGGTGCTGCCGGGATCGAGCGCCTTCTTGTTCAGCCAGTAGGCGTTGACGACGGCGCAGAACTTCTCCCAGTCCCGCCGCCGGAGCGCCGCGAAGCCCGCACGCGCGTCGTGCTTGAGCGTGGCGACGATGGCGGCGGCGATGCCCTCGGGGTTGCGCGCGTAGAACGCGAGCACGCCCCGGAGGACGTTGCGCGCCATGCGCTTCTGGCCCGTGAAATAGAGAACGCCGCGGTCGCGGAGAAACTTCGCGAAATCGGCCTCGGCGCGCGCGTCCAGCCGCTTGACGCGGAAGCGCTGCGCCGCGCCCGGCGCGGTTTCGAGCAGCTT
>JAFUEM010000210.1 GCA_017463935.1 Kiritimatiellia bacterium | reverse complement strand
GTCGTCGCCTGGACGGGCAACCGCCCGACGGGATTCGTCCGGCGGCTCGGCCTCTGGGACGTTCTCCTGCCGCGCGCGCCGCGCGACCTGCTGCTCCATTTCCACGGACCGTGCATCGTCTGGATCGAAGGCGCGCGCGACGCGCGTCTCACGTCTCGCGTCTCGCGGTCCTTCAGGGGAGGGCTGTGCTGATGGCATTTGACGCGGCCCAGATTCTCCGGCAGACGTATGCGGCGGGCGCGGAGCGGCTTGAGATGGCGCAGAGCCTCGCGCGCGAACAGCCGGCCGCCGCCCCCGCGCGCGGCGAGCTGATGGGCACGTCGTTCGTCGTCGAGGCCGATCCGCTCGCGGAGCTTCAGGATTCGATGGAGGAGCTGTCGTTCCAGTTCGAGGAGAAGACGGCCAAGCGCGTCGCCGAGCGGAAGATGGGGCCGATGCAGGGCCCGCGCGCGGCGTTCATCCGCGCGCTGGAGGCGTGGCAGGCGATGCTGCCGGACATGCCGGGGGCCGATCGGATCACGAAATTCATCCAGACCGTCCGTGAGATGATGCGCGGCGGCGCGTCGCCCGACGCGGCGGGGCTCCTGAAGGGGCTCGCGCGCGAATCGACCGATCCGAGCCACCAGTTCGCGATGCTCGACCTGCTGGAACAGATGCTCGGCGAGGGCGAGACGGAGCTGCGCGACCTGATCCGTCAGGCGCGCGCGCAGCTGATGGCCGACAAGGGCGCGGAGATCAAGGCGGGCATCAACCTCGCCGAGGAGGTGAACGCGCGCGCGACGACGCCCGGCGAGATGCAGGAGCTGCGCGACCTCTACCGCAGCGAAGTCGTCGGCTTCACGAAACCGCAGGACTGCTTCCGCTCGCTCATGGCGAGCCGCGGGCCGGGCGGCCTCGCCGACGCCATCGCGTTTCTCATCGCGGGCTGCGGCGCCGATCTGAAATCCGGCATGCCGTCGCTGGAGGCGGCGCAGCTCGGGCGCATCCTCACCGACCTCGGCTGCGTCCAGGCGCTCCAGACGGTGCTGGAGAAGCTGACGCAGCTGGGCGCGCGCATGGGCCAGCAGTTCGGCGAGCCGTGCTTCCTCAACGGCGAGCAGCTGACGGGGCGCGTCCTCGACCTGACGGAGCAGGCGTTCATCGCCGCCGCCGCGATCGCGCACCTCGTCGGCGACTGCGGGATGCAGAAGCTGCTCGCGCAGATGGATTTCACGCGCGAGCTGACGCGCCTTTTCCGCCAGCTCTCGCCGCGTCTCTTCGCGAAGGAGGGCGACCGCCAGCGCCTCGTGGAGGCGGCGCAGGAGCACCTCGACGGGCTCATCATGAAGGAAGAGGAAGAGACGGAAGAGGAGGCGGCGTCATGACGGCACCGAACTGGATCGAGGCGGTGGTGCGCGACTTCGGGCGCGGCGCGGGACTTGCGGACTTCGCGCTGAACGCGCGCGGCGCGGCGGCCGTCCGCTTCGAGAACGGTCTGACGCTCCGCTTCGAGTACACGGGCGAGGAGCTGGTCGTGGCCGTCACGGTCCCGATGGCCGCGTCGCCGG
>JAFUEM010000209.1 GCA_017463935.1 Kiritimatiellia bacterium | reverse complement strand
GCGCGATCTGCGCGGCGGCGGCGGCCTCCTCCAGCGCGGGCAGCGGATCGGCCGCGCCCGGCTCGTGCGCGCGGTCGTAGTTGATCTTGGCGACAAGTTCCGCCGCGCGCGCGCCGTGCGTGCGCGAGAGAAGGAGCGGCCGCAGCACCCGGAGCGCGTTCGTCACGTCGCCCGCGCGGTAGCTGTCGACTCCCTCGTTCCAGATCTCGCCGTCTGAAATCGGCGCGGTCTCGGCTCCTCTCAAGGCGAGAGGCACCAAGACCGCGAGGATGAGTCCAATCCTGAACATCGCTTGTCCAGGCATCCCGAGCGTCAATCGGCGCTCGGACGGACCTTGCCTTCCTTGATGCGCTTTTCGATGACTTCCGACGCGATGTTCTTCGGCACGGGTTCGTACTGCTTGAAGATCATCGTGAACGAGCCGCGACCCTGCGTGACGGTGCGGATCGCGTTGGAGTAGCCGAACATCTCGCCGAGCGGGACGGTCGCCTTGAGGAGCTTGACGCCCGCGCGATCCTCCATGCCCTCGATGCGTCCGCGACGCTGGTTGATCGAGCCGTTCGCCGCGCCCATGTACTGCTCGGGGACGACGACCTCGACATCCATCATCGGCTCGAGCAGCTGCGGCTTCGCCTTCAGGAACGCCTGCTTGAAGCACTGCATCGCGCAGGTGATGAACGCGAATTCGTTCGAGTCGACCTCGTGGTAGGAGCCGAAGTAGACCGTCGCCTTGACGTCCACGACCGGGAAGCCCGCCAAGGGGCCCGATTCGAGCGCCTTGCGGACGCCCTTCTCGACCGCCGGGATGTACTCCGTCGGGATCACGCCGCCCTTGACCTCGTTGATGAACTCGAAGCCCTTGCCGGGTTCCTGCGGGGCGAGCTTCAGGCAGACGTGCGCGTACTGGCCGCGGCCGCCCGACTGCTTGACGTGCTTGTACTCGTTGTCGACCTCCATCGTGATCGTCTCGCGGTACGCGACCTGCGGCGCGCCGACGTCGCAGTCGACGTTGAACTCGCGCTTCAGGCGGTCCACGATGACCTCGAGGTAAAGTTCGCCCATGCCCGCGATGATCGTCTCGCTCGTCTCCTGGTCGAAGGTGACGACGAAGGTCGGGTCCTCCATGGCGAGCGCGTGGAGCGCCGCACCCAGCTTCTCGTTGTCGCCGCGGCTCTTCGGCTTGACGGCGACCGAGATGACGGGCGCCGGGAAGTCGATCGATTCGAGCGTGATCGGATGCTCGGGATCGCAGAGCGTGTCGCCCGTGCGCGTCTCGGTGAGGCCGACGCACGCGACGATGTCGCCGGCATGCGCCTCGTCGAGCGGCTCCTGCTTCGCCGCGTGCATGCGGAAGAGGCGGCTGATGCGCTGCTCCTTGTCGATCGTCGAGTCGAGGAGCTCCTCGCCCAGCTTGAGCGTGCCCGAATAGACGCGCACGAAGGTGATCTTGCCGCCCGACTTCGGATCGTTCATGATCTTGAACGCGAGGCCGCAGAACGGCTCCGTGTCGCTCGGCTCGCGCTTCTGGCTGGGATCGTCGGCCGAGACGGCCGCGCCCGTGTCGAGCGGCGAGGGGAGGTAGTCGCAGACCGCGTCGAGGAGCGGCTGCACGCCCTTGTCCTTGAACGCCGAACCGCAGAACGCCGGCGTGATCGTGCGCGCGAGGCAGCCCTTGCGGATCGCGGCCTTGATCTCGGCCTCGGTCAGCTCCTCGCCCGCGAAGAACTTCTCCATCAAGGCGTCGTCCTGCTCGGCGGCGGACTCCACCATCTTCTGGCGGTACTCCTGCGCCTTCTCCATGTACTCCTCGGGGATGTCCTTCTCGATGACGGTCTTGCCGAGCGACTTCATGTCAAAGTAGAGCGCCTTCATCTTGATGAGGTCGATGATGCCGTCGAACGACTCCGCCGCGCCGATCGGAATGACCATCGGGACGGGGTTCGCGCCGAGCTGCTTCTTCATCTGGTCCATCACGTTGTAGAAGTTCGCGCCGACGCGGTCCATCTTGTTGACGAACGCGATCTTCGGCACCTTGTACTTCTCGGACTGGCGCCACACCTGCTCGGACTGGGGCTGGACGCCGCCGACCGCGCAGTAGAGCGCGACCGCGCCGTCAAGAACGCGCAGCGAGCGTTCAACCTCGGCCGTGAAGTCCACGTGTCCGGGAGTGTCGATCAGCGACAGGCGGTACTGGCCCCACTGGACGCACGTCGCGGCGGACTGGATCGTGATGCCGCGCTCCTGCTCCTGCACCATGAAGTCCATCGTCGCCGCGCCGTCATGCACTTCGCCGATCTTGTAGTTCTTGCCCGAATAGTAGAGGATGCGCTCCGAGGTGGTCGTCTTGCCACCGTCGATGTGGGCCATGATGCCGAAGTTACGCACTCTTTCGAGCGGGATGTCACGCTTTGCCATGTTCTTTCTTCCTTAGGTTTGCAAATTGAGGGTATATTATACCGAAAATTGCCCCCTTCGCGCAAGGGGGTAAATTGAGGAAAAAGTCAGAGTTGTTTTCTCAAGTTGTTATTGTTGTTTTCGACAAAATCTCAACTGAGCAAGTCTCTGCTGGTTCGAGCTGCGCGCAGTAGTCCGCCATGTCGGCGGGGATCGGGGCCTCGAACGACAGCGGCGCGCCGCTCACCGGATGGCGCAGCGCGAGCCGCCACGCATGCAGGAGCTGCCGCGCCGGCACGGGCGCAAGCCGCTTGTCCAGCACCGCCTTGCCGTACACCCTGTCGCCCGCGACGGGACAGCCCAAAGACGCCATGTGCACGCGAATCTGGTGCGTGCGCCCCGTCTCGATCCGGCACTCGATCGTCGACACGCCCCGCGCCGCGTCGAACGCCGCGAGCCGCCAGTTCGTGATCGCCACCTTCCCGTTCGTTTCGACGATCGCCATGCGCTTGCGGTCGACGGGATGGCGGCCGATCAAATTCTCGATCCGCCCCGCGTCCAGCCGCGGCCGCCCGTGGCAGACGGCGAGGTACGTCTTCTCGACGGCCGCGTGGCGCGCGAACGCGCGGCTCAAGCCCGCCATCGCCGCCTCCGTCTTCGCCGCGACGATCAGCCCCGACGTGTCCTGGTCCAGGCGGTGCACGATGCCCGGCCGCGCCACGCCGCCGATGCCGCCGAGCTGCGGGCAGCGGTAGAGGAGCGCATTGACGAGCGTGCCGGACGAATGGCCCGGCGCGGGATGGACGACCATGCCCGGCGCCTTGTCGATGACGATCAGATCGTCGTCCTCGTAGATGACCGCGAGCGGAATCGCCTCCGGCTCCGGCACGGCGGGCACGGGCGGCGGAATCGTCACCTCAATCGCGTCGTCCGGCGACACCTTCATCCCCGCCTTCTGCGCCGGCGCGCCGTTGACGGTGACGAACCCCGCGTCGACGAGCCCCTTCAGGCGCGAGCGCGAGAAGTCGGGGTAGCGCGCCGCGAGCACGACATCGAGCCGCTCCGCCATCACCGCCCCTCCGCCGGCGAACCCGACTGGATCGGGTTCTCGCACCACTTGTAGTAGCGCACCTTGCCGTCCTTCACGTAGCACTTGGCCTCGACCGTGTGCGTCATGCCCATCGACTCGCCGGTGATCTTGATCGTGAAGTCCTCGGTCGTGTACTGCAGATAGCTGCCCGCGTCGGTGCCGAGGTCCTCGTCCGCCTCGTCCACGCGCGCGCGCAGGTCGTCGAAATCCTTGAACGGCCATTCGCTCTTCGTCGGGTCCACCTCGCGGCCCTCCGGCTCGATCGCCTTCGCCGCGAGCACCGCCTGCGCCACCGCCTGCGCCACCTCGAGCACGTCGTCGTCCTCGACGTTCTCGTAGATGCCGGGGATCGTGATGAGCACGCCCAGGTTCCGGCAGTTGTTGATGTTGATCTTCGCCGGGCCGTCCGCCGTCAGCACGTCGGAGACG
This sequence comes from Kiritimatiellia bacterium, assembly GCA_017463935.1. Taxonomy (GTDB): domain Bacteria; phylum Verrucomicrobiota; class Kiritimatiellia; order RFP12; family UBA1067; genus UBA1067. The sequence goes on along the minus strand of JAFUEM010000209.1, from coordinate 2,709 downwards.
CCGCGCACCGTGATCTGGTCCTCCTTGCGGTCCTCCCACGGATTGATGACGCCGCCCGTCAGCACCTGCGGATACTCGCGCCAGCCGCGCAGGTTCTCCAGCTCGTGGATGTCGGGGATCGGGCCGTTGCGCGGCCGCCGCCGGTACTCCATGTACTCCTCCTTGTCGAGGTCGTTGTCGGCCTCGTACGCCTCGTACCACTGCGCCTCCGCGCCCGCCTCCTCCAGCTCGATGTTGGTGACGGCGTCGTCCTCGTCGCGCCAGTCGTCCCACGACGCGATGAGGATGTTCCAGAGGTTGATCGTGCCGTCCTTCGGCGTCGCCAGCTCCTCGGGGATGCCGTGGTCCTTGAAGATCATCCACCACCGCTCCATGTACTTCGGATCGTTCGCGCCCTTCCAGAGCGTGTTGATGTTGATCTTGCCGTCGTCGTTCGCCGAGCCGATCTCGATCGTCACCGTCGCGGGGTTGACGAAATAGCCGTCCTTGTCGCGCTCTTCGTCCAGAAGGATCGGCCCGATCGTGCACTGCCCCGAACTCTTCAGGTCCTGCTTCGCAAGGAGCCAGCGGTCATCCTCCAGCAGCTGCTCCGTGTCCTGGTCCTCGCTCCACTCGGGCGCGTCGGAATAGGAGGTCATGACGATCTCCGCAATCGCCTGCCCCGCCTCGGTCAAGCGCAGCACGCGGTTGCGCTCGCGCACGTAGACGTTGATTCCGCCCTGCTGGCGCGCCTCGTAGACGAACGAGATGACCATGATCGAGAGGACCGCGATCGTCACCAGCGCCATCAGAAGTGCACTGCCGCGCCTCATCGCCGCCGCCCTCCTCCCGACCGGCCGCCGCCCTTTGCGCCCTCCTCCGCCTCGGTCGGCGTCGTCGCGCCGTCCTGGCTCTGCTCGTAGATGGGGATGCGCACGATGCGCATGACCGGCGCCGTGTTGGTGCGGTAGCTGCGCCCCTCCGGGTCCGCGATGCGGAACGTCAGCTCCACCTTGTACGGCACCGAGTTCGAGCTGTCCCACGTGTCCTCGAAATCGTCCTTCTCGTACGACGCCTTCGTGCCCGACGACGTCGGCTCCTCCTTCAGCACGCGGCAGTTGAAGCCGACGATCCCGTCCGCCACGAGCGTCGGCTCGTACAGCTCCTCGTTGCCGAAGGTGTAGTCGTCCGCGTCGCCGCCGTCCTTCGGCATCAGCGCGGAGTCGGGCCGCCGCCGCATGTAGAGCCCCGTCACGCCGATCTCGTTGCGCCGCCCGTAGGTCGTGTCGCCCTCCTCCAGCACCATCAGCTGCACGCGGTGGATCGTGGAGGAATGCTTGTTCTTGTCGCCGATTGACGCGAGGCGGCTCCACTCGATCACGTCGCTGTCGTCGGGGTCCTCGCCCGCGCCGTTGTCGGTCAGGACGAACCCGTAGTCCTCGCTCTGCTGGCCGTCGTGCGGATAGTACATCGACCGGAGCGCCGAGACGACCTGGTTGAGCGCGTAGTCGGTCCGCTGCATCTTGTCGATGTAGTCGGTGGAGATCTCCCAGCCGCGGCTGACGGCGTTGAACGTCGCGATGGAGATCGTCGTCACGACGCCGACGAGCACGACGGCGCAGATGATCTCGACCAGGGTGAATCCGCCGCGCCTCATTCCGGCTTCCTCCAGAACGTGATGTAGCTTTCGCTCTCGCCGTGGCCGCGGAACCGGTCGCCCCAGCGCACCGTGACGCGCACGACGTAGAGCCCGCCGAGCCGCTCCACCTCCTCGTCGTCGTGCAGGTTCAGGCATTCGCGCTCCCACGTGTAGCCGTGCAGCTTCTCCTCCTGCGCGTTCGTCAGCCGCTCGTCGGAGATCATCTCCCACAGCTCCGTCGCCTTCGTCTCGGGAACGTCGAGCTGCAGTTCGGGATCGGTCACGTAGGAGAGCGGATACGCCATGTCGCCGAGGTCCATCACCTCCTGCGCCGTCTCCAGGTACGCCGAGCCGAGCATCGTCTTCTGCGCCTGCGTCATGGAGACGAGGATCGTCGTGAGGCCCAGTCCGAGGATGAGCGCGGCGAGGAGCACCTCCAGAAGCGTGAAGCCGCGCCGCATCACTCGTCCTCCTCGTCGAACGACAGCACCTTCGCCGCGCCGAAGCGGTCGATCTTGATGCAGAGCCCGCTGTCGGGCGACTTGCCCGCGGGATAGACGTAGACGCGGTGCGGCTCGCAGCGGCCGTTCACCTCCCAGACGACGCTGACGGGCTCCTGCACGTCGTCGCCCGCCGCCGGCGCCGCCGCGCGTGCCTCCTCCGCCTCTTCCGCCTCCTTCTCCTCGGCGGACTTCTTCGATTCCTTGTAGCGGCCAAGGAGCGCATCGACGTTCGAGAACGCGGAGATCATCGAGCGCGACTTCTCCTCGTTCTGCTCCACCTCGAGAAGCTCGTCCGCCATCTTCACCTGGATCGCCATGCCCTTGACGACATCGGCCGCGATCGGTTCGAAAAGGATGTCCTCGATCGACTGGCCGCCGCCCGCGCCGTCTTCCGCCGCCGTGCCGTCGCCCGGTTCGGCCGCCGCGGCGGTGCCGTTCGGATCGGCGAGGTTCACCCGCTCGCCCGACAGCGTCTCCGCCTCCGTCACCGACGAGCCGCTGAAGATGCGCGCCGAGGTGATCTCCACCTTGGCGCACGTCTCGCCGTCGACGGTGACGGTCGAATACGACAGGACGCACGGCTGCTGG
>JAFUEM010000208.1 GCA_017463935.1 Kiritimatiellia bacterium | reverse complement strand
TCTAGACTCCTAGAATCCTAGCCTCCCCCCCCCCTTACCGGATCACGGAGCGGCGGAGCGACGCGGCGTTGACGAGGTTGAGGAGATATGCGGCGACGAGCATCGCCACGACCGCCGTGTAGCCGCCGAAATGCCGCGACACGAACAGCGACGCCTGGTTGCCGGCGAGCCCCGCGAATCCCCAGGCGGAGAGAACCGCGCCGTGGATCTTCGAAATGTTCGTCATGCCGTAGTGATCCGCAAGGATCGCGGGAATGACCGAAAAGCCCGCGCCGTAGCAGGCGTTGATGACGAGGAGCGCGAGACCGATCACCGGCGGCCAGAAGCTGAGCGTCATGACGCCCGCCGAGATCGCCAGGATGACGAGCAGGATGTTGATGCGGCGCGCCAGGCGATCCGACCACCACGCGAAGAGGAAGCGGCCGCCGCCGTTCATGAGGCCGCACGCGGCGATGATGGCCGTCACGAGCCCGTCCGAATAGCCGACCGCCGGCTCGACCATCATCTGCTTCGCGAGCGGAATGAGGCAGAGGCCCGCCGAGATGTTGAGGAACATGAAGAGCCACGCGCGCAGGAAGAACGTGTCCTTGACGAGCTGCACGTATTTGAATTCGAGGCTCGCGATGCCGTGGCCGAAGCTCTGCACCTGGATCTTCGGCTTCTTCAGCAGGAACGCCGCGACCGCCATCGGCACGGCGTAGTAGGCCGCGAACGCATAGAAGACGTGCGCGATCGCGAGCCCGCCCTCCCCGACCTTGAAGTAGTCGTAGAAGCCGAGGAAGCGCAGCGAGAAGAGCGATTCGGGGCCGCCGAAGCCGAAGCCCTTGTAGACGATCGTCGAGAGCGTCGAGCCGAGGCCGAACGAGATGATCGGCAGCGCCGCCGCGATCGCCTTGTGCTCGGGGAACCACAGCATCATCGTCTTGACGGGCGAGATGTAGATGATGCCCGTGCCCGTGCCGACGAGAAAGCCGTAGCCGAGGTAGATGAGCGCGAGCGACTTGACCGTCACGCCGAGCGCCGTCACGCAGAGGCCCGACAGGAAGAGCGACGTGCCGACGATGGTGGAGACGCGGATGTTGCGCTCGACGATCTTGCCGAAGAACGCCGCGCCCATGCCGAGGAAGAAGATGCCGAGCGAGAACGCGAACTGCACCTCCTTCTGCGTCGAGCCGATGGCGTTCGCGATCTCCGTGGAGAAGTTCGTGAACGCATAGATCTGACCCACGGAAACCGCGAGCATAAACGCCGGGAGCACCGCCCGAATGAACCTTTTCATGTTTGCACCACCCTTTTTCGGAAAATGATGCCCAGACGAGCGGCAACGAACGTCCGCAGTTCATGTGGTTGACTCCACCCGGGACACGCGCCCCTTCTCGTCAGTCCTGCGGACGGTGGAAAGTATACCAAATCTTGTGCGACAATGCAACCGGGGACACAAGAAATTGTGGGTGGGATCTTATTTCCGGAAGCGGTGCGTGGCGACGCCCTTCATCTGAAGCGCCTCGGCCTCGCCCAGGATGCCGATCTCGCGGATGCCGGGCGTGTCGATCACCATCGCGCCCGACGGCAGCAGCGCGAGCTCGCGCGACGTCGTCGTGTGCCGCCCCTTGCCGCTCCACTCCTGGATTTCCTGCGTCGCGGCCCATTCCTCGCCCGCGAGCGTGTTGAGCAGCGTCGACTTGCCGACGCCCGACGAGCCGATGAAGGCGAGCGTGCGCCCCGGCCGCGCGTAGGCGCGCACCGCGTCGAGCCCCTCGCCCGTGCGGCAGGAGATTTCGAGGATCGGCGCGCGGCCCGCGACCGTCGCGCGCAGATCGTCCAGGAACACGTCGTCCCCCGCCTCGCGCAGATCGACCTTCGTGACGACGACGACCGCCTCGGCCTCGCCCATGTCCGCGGCGAGCGTCAGGTAGCGGTCGATGCGCGCGGTGGAGAAGTCCTCGTTCAGCGACATCATGATGAAGAGCGTGTCGAAGTTGACGGCCAGCGTCTGCGACTTGCGCCGCGCGGTCGGGTCCTTGCGCGCGAAGTGCGAGAAGCGCGGCAGCAGCTCCGTGATCATCGACTCGCCCTGCGCGTTGTAGCGGAAGCGCACGAAGTCGCCCGTGATCGGCCGCGGCGACTCGTCCGCGCCGCGCGCGCGCGTCTCGATGTTCGCCGCCCGGCCCGCGACGAGCCGCGTTTTCGTCGCCTTGCCCGCGAACGCCGACTTCTTGCGGCGCGCGAGAATTTCGCCGGGCGCCTCGTTGCAGACGAGATGGTAGTAGTCGCCGTGCGCGCTGACGACGCGCGCGACGCCGGCCGCGGCGCTTTCGCCGCGCCAGCCGAACTGCTCCAGGCGCGTCAAGACCGGCGGCCCTCGAGGGCGGTGACGTGGAATGCGTGCACCATGCATTCGCCGAGGAGCACGATCTGCCAGCTCATGTACAGCCACGCGAGCACGATCGGCAGGAACGCGAACGAGCCGTAGAGCGCGGACGACTTGGCGACGCCCACCTGCGCGACGGCGCAGATCTTCATCCACGCGCCGAACATGACGGCCGTGATCATGCCGCCCTTCGCCGCGTCCTTGAAGTCCACGCGGCAGTTGGGCAGCGTCGAGAAGAGGAAGGCGAAGTCGAGCGTCGCGAACGTCAGCGCGATGACGACGCGGAAGAGCGTGGAGTCGAGGAACCAGATGAGGCCGGCCGAGACCCATTGCGTCAGCCACGTCGCGCCGAGCGTGGCGAGGATGACGTTCTTGACAATGTTGAGGATCGGCAGCGACATGGCCAGCGCGCCGATCACGGGCAGGATGATGACGACGGAGAGGTAGATGAGCGCGCGTTTCCAGATCGCGCGCGGCTTGGGCACCTCCCAGATCTCGTTGAAGCTCACCTCCACCATGCCGATCGAGCTGATGACCGTCCACAGGAGGAAGACGAAGCCGATCCAGCCGAGCGTGCCGACGTCGAAGCGGTCGATGCGCGCGAAGAGCGCGTCGGAGAGCTGCCGCGCCTGGCGGCCGAGGTCCTGCGCCACCTCGCGGCGGGCGCAGCGCGTCTCCTCGTCCGTCGCCGTGACCTGCGCGAGCTCGTCGTCCTGGCTCTGTTCGATGTTGACGATCATCGCGTCGATCCGCTCGTTGATGTGGCGGCGCACGAGGTCGTCGATGTTGCACGTCTTCGCCGCGAGGAGCAGGATGCAGAGGATCGGCACCATCGCCAGCATGGAGAAATAGGTCAGCCCCGCCGCGTGCATCGAGCAGTGGGTGTCGAGGAAGCTGCCGACCACCAGCTTGCACCAGCGGAGCGGACGGATGCGGTCGAGCCGCGCGTTGAGTTTCTTGATCATGGCGGTATTAGAGCAGATTTCCCGTGAGAAGACCGAGCGAAACGCCGGCGACGTACAGCGTCACGAGGATCGCGAGGTTCTCCTTCAGGTTGCGGTTGGTGCGGAAAAGGACGATGAGCCCGAGCCCCGAGCCCGTGAACGAGCTCGCCATCAGCGCGCCCGCGCTCATCGCGCCCTGGCAGTAGAGCTCCGCGCCCGCGACCGACACGGCGCAGTTGGGGATGAGCCCGAGCGCGCCCGCGAGCAGCTCGCCCGTCACCGGCGCGTTCAGCCGGAGCGCCTGGAGCGACTCCTCGCCGAAAAAGTGCAGGCACAGCTCGATCGCGCCCGAGACGAGGACGATGAAGCCGAAGATCTCCGCCGTGTGGATGAGCGCCGGCACGACGATGCCCTTGTGCGCGCGGCAGCTGCAATGGCTGTGCGCGCACAGTTCCTCCACCGACACCGCGCGGCGGAAGTGCCGCGCGAACGTCAGCACCGCGTTCGCCGAAAAGCCGACGAGCACGCCCGCCGCGACCTTCAGCAGGACGATCTTCACCATCAGCGCCGCCGGCACCTGCTTCGAGATGAGGACGGGAATCAGCTCGTCGGACGTCGCGAGAAACACCGCGAGGAGCGTCCCCACGGTCACAACGCCGCCCGCGTAGAACGAGGCGGCCGCCGCCGACACGCCGCACTGCGGG
>JAFUEM010000207.1 GCA_017463935.1 Kiritimatiellia bacterium | reverse complement strand
GCCGTTGACGAACAGCTCCGCCTCGGGCGCGTCGGTGTAGACGTAGACGGGCGTCGTCTCGCCCGCGCGTCCCGGCCACGTCCAGTGCGGCAGGATGTGGAGCGTGCGCACGTCCGGCCGCCACACGCTACGGTAGAGCGCCGCGCGGTCCTTCGGCAGCCCCGCGAGGTCGTAGATGCCGAAGTAGCTCGACCGGCTCGGCCAGTAGAGGTTGTAGGGCGAGGGCTCGCCGAGGTAGTCGAAGCCCGTCCAGACGAACTGCCCGAGCGTCCAGTCCCAGTCCTCCTGCGCGGCGAAGTCGTCGTCCGCGAGGTTGCTCCAGTCGATCTCGTCCGTGTCGTAGCTCGACACGCACCCGTCGCCGTCGGGCGAGTCGCGGTACTTGCGCACCGCGTCGGGGAAGCGGTAGAAGCCGCGCGTCGAAATCGCGCTCGCCGTCTCCGTGCCGAGAATGACGCCGTGCCGCGCGTAGGGGCGCGTCGCCTCGTACTCGTAGATGTGGTAGTTCGCGCCCGCGATGTCCTGCACCGCCTGCGTGCCGATCTTTCCGGCGTAGAGCGGCCGGTTGTTGCCGAGCGTACACGGGCGCGACGGATCGAGCGCATGGAGGTAGTCCTGCATCTCGCGGAGCAGGGCCGGCCCCTCGGGGCAGACGGACTCCCAGATCTCGTTGCCGAGCGAATACATCACCACGCACGGATGGTCGCGGCAGACCTTGACGAGCTGCGCGAGGTCGCGCTTCCACCACGCGTCATACCACAGGTTGTAGCCGTTCTTCACCTTCACGCGCCGCCACGCATCGAAACTTTCGGCCATGACGTAGATCCCCTCCTCGTCGCAGATGTCCAGCAGCTCCGGGTTCGGCTGGTTGTGCGACGTGCGGATGGCGTTGACGCCGATCTCCTTCAGGAGCCGCACCTGCCGCCGGAACGCCGACGCGTTCCACTCCGCGCCGATGGAGCCGAGGTCGTGGTGGAGGCACACGCCCTTGAACGTGATGCGTTCGCCGTTCACGAAAAAGCCCTTCTCGCTCACCTCGATCTTCGGGAGCGCCGCGCGCTTCTCCGGCCGCGCGAAGACGGCCGCTTCCGCGTCGTCCGCGTCGAGGACGAGATAGACCGGCCGGTAGAGCCCCGCGCCCGGATACCAGCGCGACGACTCCGGGCGGTTCGTCAGGCGCACCTCCAGCTCATGCGCGCCCGGCGTCGGCTGCGGCAGATCGACCTTGAAGCTCGTGTAGCCCCACTTCCATTCGCCCACCTTCTCGCCGTCCCAGAAGATTTCCGGCTCGCTCATCGCGCCGCTGAACACGAGCGCGGCGCGCGTGACGTCCGCCGGCAGCTCGACCGTGCGGCGGTAGATGCCGCGCCCGATCCACGGCAGCGCGCCCGTGCGGCCCGTCTTTTCGTTCGCCTTCTTCTCGCCGTCCTCCTTGATGGCGACGACCTGGATGTCGTGCTGCTTGTCGAACGGCCCCTGGATCGCCCAGTCGTGCGGCACGCGGACGGGCGTCCAGTCCGCGCCGTCGCGCGAGAACGTCCAGCCGTCGCCGAGGGGGCGCGTC
>JAFUEM010000021.1 GCA_017463935.1 Kiritimatiellia bacterium | reverse complement strand
GCTCGCTGTTCTAGACCGTTCGCTACGCTCACTGTTCTAGGATTCTAGAAACCTAGAATTCTAGATGCCTAGACTTCTAGAAACCTAGACTTCTAGACTTCTAGAAATCTAGAACTCTAGAGCTCCTTCAAAAGCGCGGCGGCGGCGAGCGATTCCGCTTCCTTGCGGCTCGACGCGCTGGCCGTCGCCTCGCCCACGTCCGCCACGGACACGCGCACGGTGAAAACCGGCGCGTGCGACTTGCCCGCGACGCGCACGAGCGTGTACTCGGGCTGGCGCGGCGGCGTCATCGCCTGCGTCTTGATCTGGAGATCGCCTTTCGGATTGCCGCTCCACGCGCCCGCCTCGGCGTTGACCTCCAGTTCCAGCGCGTCGAAGACGGCCTTCGCGGCCGCGAGCCCGCCGTCGAGCCACGCCGCGCCGATGATCGCCTCGATCGCGTCGGCGAGCGTCTTGGACGTCCGCGGCAGTTCCGCCGCGCCGCGGTTGCGCCGCAGGTGCGCGGCAAGGCCGAGCCGTTCGGCGGCGGCGCAGAGCGCGGCGGACGAGACGAGGTGCGTGCGCTTGACGGTGAGCGGTCCTTCCGCCTCGTGCGGAAATTCGGCGTAGAGGCGGTCGGCCGCCAGGAAGCCGAGCACGGCGTCGCCCAGGAATTCGAGCCGCTGATTGTCATGCGCCGCCGGTTCGCTCATGCGAAACGACGGCGTCGTGAGCGCCTCCGCGAGCAGCGCGGGGTTGCGGAACTCGTAGCCGAGGTTCATTCCGTCGCGCCCGACGGCGCGGGCGCGGCAACACTCCCATCCGCCGCTTGTTCAGCGGGTTCTTCCGGCGCGGATTCGACTTCCGCTTCAGCCACGGGTTCAGCAGGCGTTTTTTCTAGATTTTCTAGATCAGCGCCCGAAGGGGCGCGGTCTAGCGCAGGGGCGGCCTCGCCGCCCCGGTCTAGCCCCTCTAGATCCGCTTCCGGCTCCGCCGGCTCTGCCGGCTCCGGCGCGGGCGGCGGCGGCGCCAGCCAGAAGCCCGCGTCTTCCGTAAAGGCGTCGAGCGTATCGGCCACCAGCACCGTCTCGCCCTTGAACGCGGCGTAGCGCCCGAAGCCGTACTTCGGGTGGCGCTCGCCGAGCGTCAGCGCCGCGAGCTCGCCGCCGTTCGCGTCGAACACCTTGACGGCGAGGGGATTCTCGATCGTCTTGCCGCGCACGACCTGCCCCACCTTGAGGTCGAGGAGCTTCAGGAGGTTTTCCGTGATCTTCGCGCGGTCGGCGGGCGCGTTCGTCGCCGCCGGGACGATCCAGCCCTCGTCGCCCGCGACAAGCGCGAGCGCGGAACCGATCTCGATTTTCGCGACCTTCTCGACGTCGAACGGCGGGACGAGCCTCTGGCCGTTCAGCGCCGGCGCGCGCGTGGCGGTGCCGCGGGAGAGGAAGAAGGCCGCGCCGCCCAGCACCACGGCGGCCACGCCCAGGATGATCAGGTTCTTGTTGTTCATTTTTCAGCTCCTTTTGCGCAGGAAGAACCGCGCGAGACCAAAGAGGACGACGAGGACGGGCACCAGCACGATGTTGACGCACTTCAGGGTGAACCCGAGCGAATCGATGTCGGCCGTCAGCTCCTTGCGGACGTTCTTCAGCTCGCGGCGCGTATCGGCCTGCGCCTTGCGGAACTTGACGATCTCGTCCTGCTGCTCGCGCGTGAGCAGCATCCGTTCGCTGCCGCTCTTCTGCGCCTGGAGCTGGTTGATCTTGGCCTGCGCCTCCTGAAGCTTCTGCTGGAGCGCCTCTTCCTTCTGCTGCCACTTCGCGAGCGCGGCGGCCTCAAGCCGGTTCACCACCTCGAAGGGTCGGTCGCTCGGCCCGCGTGTCCTGACGCCGATCAGCTCCGCGCGGCCCGCGAACTGCTCGATCACGTTGGAGAAGAGCGCGAGGTTGTCGTTCAGCGGCTGCGCCATGTTGCCGAACGGCGTGCGCAGCAGCCGCACGCAGAAGTCGTCGGCGAGGAAGTCGGAATCGGCGAAGAGCATCACGCTCGAACGCCCTTCCTGCGTCACGTTCTCGACCTTGTTGGAGCCGACCGTGCCGTCCGCGAACGCCGACTTGAAGGTGCCGTCGAGCCGCGCCGCCACGACGCGCGCAACGCCGTCGGGCCGCGCCTCGCGCGCGCCGCCGCCCATCAGGATGCTGAACTTGCCGACCGCGCCCGAATGCGCGGCGGACGTCGTGATGACGGGCGTGAACGCGAGGTCGCTGCCCTCCTTCGGCGCGAAGGTGAACGCGCCCGCGAACGGGAACATCACCTGCGTCAGGCGCGAGACGAGGATGTCGCCCTTGTCCATGTTCTCGGCGCCGAGCGTGAGGAACGACGGCTCCTCGGCGACGCCGTTCGCGCCGTTGTTGAGGCGCGTCGCGGCCGACAGGTCGCTCGTCACCTTGTCGGTGTCGAAGGTGACGCCCCATGCGTCGAAGAGTTTGCCGAGCGTCGAGGGGCCGTCGCCGCCGAGCATCAGCCCCATGCCGGCCTGCTGGCTCTGCGCGGCCATGACGTCCTTGAGCGACATCGGGTCGACGCACGCGATGAGCCGCCCGCCCCGGAGGACGAACTGGTCAATGGCGAAGAGCGTCTCGTCGGAGAGGTCCTTCGCGTGGATGAGGACGAGCGTCTTCACCTCGTCGGGGATCTTGTCCGCGTCGGGCGCGACCGTGCGCACGTCGTAGTCCTTGGCGAGCTCGGTGAGCGCGGCCCAGCCCTGCGGCTCGTTGCGGCGGCGCATCATCGGGTTTGCGCCGTCGGCGACGACGCCGTCGAGCGACGTCATCACGCCGATGACGGGCTTCTCCGGCCACGCGACGCGGGTGACGAGGCGCGTGACGTCGTATTCGAGCGTCGATTCGGTGCGCGGCGAGAGAACCCCGAGCGTCGCTTCGCGGTCGCCGCAGACCGCGACGAGGCCGAAGTAGACCGGCGCGCCAAACGGGCTGGCCGTCTGCGGCTCGACGCCGTAGCGCTGCGCCCATTCCTCGGCGTCGGAATCAGGCTTCGGATCGTACTTCTCGAGGACGAGGCGGCCCTTCGCCGCGCGGTCGTACTCCTGGAGGAGGTTTTCGACCTGCGTCGCGTAGAGCTTGAGCTGCGCGGGCATGTCGGCCGCGCTGGAGCTGACGTAGTACTTGAGCGTCACGTCCGTGTCGAGCTGGCCGAGGACGGCGCGCGAGCCCTTCGAGAGCGTGTAGAGCTTCTCCGCCGTCAGGTCGGCCCGGAGCGGCAGCTTCGCGAGGATCACGTCCGCCGCGACGACGATCACCGCGAGGATGACGAGGCCCGCCGCGCCCTTCGACGCGCCGCGCCGCCCGTCGGTGACGGTCTTGGCGGCGGCGAGGAAGAAGAGGATCGCGCCGGCGTAGAAGCCGATGTCCGCGAGATCCGCGACGCCGCGCTGGAGCGACTCGAAGTGCGTCAGGAGCGAGCAGCCCGCGAGCAGGTTGACGAGCGCCGTCGGCACGCCCCAGCTTGCGATCGCGCCGATGAACGGGCTGAAGCCGATGATGAGCAGCGCGAACGTCAGCGCGAGCGACACCACGAAGCCGACGACCGACGAGCGCGAGAGCGCCGACGCGAAGACGCCGACGGCCGTCGCCGCGCCCGCGAGGAGGAGCGAGCCGAGGTAGCCGCAGAGGATCGCGCCCCAGTCGGGCGCGCCGAGGTAGCCGACCGTGAAGACGACCGGGAACGTCAGCGCGAGCGCGATGCCGATGAAGGCCCACGCCGCGAGGAACTTGCCGACGAGGGCCTCCCACACGGTGATCGGCAGCGTCAGGAGCTGTTCGAGCGTGCCGTTGCGCCGCTCGTCCGCCCACGTGCCCATCGTTGCGGCGGGCACGAGCAGCAGATAGACCCACGGATGCCAGAAGAAGAACGGCGCGAGGTCCGCCTGGCGCAGCTCGTAGAAGCGCGCGACGGCGAACGTCAGGAAGCCGACGAGCGCGAGGAACGCCGTCAAAAAGACGTAGGCGACGGGCGAGTCGAAGTAGCTCCTGAACTCGCGCTTGAAGATGGTCCACACGTTTTTCACTGCGCGCCTCCCTTCGTCAGATTGCGGAAAACGACGTCGAGCCGGCCGCTCGGATCCATCGCCTTGAGCTGGGCGGGCGTGCCGTCCGCCTTGATCTCGCCGTCGGCGATGACGATGGCGCGCGTGCAGACCGCGTCGACCTCCTCGAGGATGTGGGTCGAGATGACAATCGCCTTCTCGGCGGCCATTTCCTTGATCATCTCGCGGACGGTGAACTTCTGGTTCGGATCGAGACCGTCCGTCGGCTCGTCCATGATCAGCACCTTCGGGTCGTGGATGATCGCCTGCGCGAAGCACGTGCGCTGGCGGTAGCCCTTCGAGAGCGTTTCAATCGTCTTGCGCGCGACGGGCGCGAGGCGCGCCTTTTCGATGACGCGCGCGACCGCGTCACGCGCGGCGGCGCCCGTGAAGCCGCGGATTTCGGCGATGAACGTCAGGTAGTCCTCGACGACCATCGCGCGGTAGCTCGGCGCGGACTCGGGCAGGTAGCCGATCGCGGCCTTGGCGGCGACGGGCTCCAGCGCGATGTCGTGGCCGTCGATCACGGCCGTGCCGCTCGTCGGCGGCAGGAAGCCGGTGATCATGCGCATGGTGGTCGATTTCCCCGCCCCGTTGGGGCCGAGGAAGCCCAGCACTTCGCCCTTCTTGACCGAGAAGGAGATACCCTTGACGGCCTCGAAGTCCCCGAAGCGCTTCTTCAGGTTCTTGACTTCTAGCATGTTTTCCCCTTTCAAATGTCTGCTGTCACGATTTCATTTCGGCGGCGAGCCGCGCGAGGAACGCATCGAGCTTCATCGCGCCGAGGTCGCCGTCGGCGCGCGAACGGACGGAAATCTGCTCCGCCGCCTCGTCGCGCGGGCCGACCACGACCTGGTACGGCACCTTCTCCACCGTCGCCGCGCGGATCTTCGCGCCGAGCTTTTCGGCGGAGGAATCGACCTCGACGCGGTAGCCCGCCGCCGCGAGCGCGGCGCGGATCTTCTGCGCGTAGGCGGCGGCCTTGTCCGAGATCGGCAGGATGCGGACCTGCTCCGGCGCGAGCCAGAGCGGGAACGCGCCCGCGTAGTGTTCGATCAGAATGCCGATGAAGCGCTCGAGCGAGCCGAGGACCGCGCGGTGGAGCATCACGGGGTGGTGCTTCTTGCCGTCCGCGCCGATGTACTCGGCGTTCAGGCGCTCGGCGCTCGGCAGCTGGTAGTCGAGCTGGATCGTGCCGCACTGCCATTCGCGGTCGAGCGCGTCGGTGATCTTGAACTCGAGCTTGGGGCCGTAGAACGCGCCCTCGCCCTCCTGGATCGCGTACGTCATGCCGTTGGCGACGAGCGCCTTGGCGAGCGCGTCCTCGGCCTTGCGCCACGTCGCCTCGTCGCCGACGTGGTCCTCGGGCATGGTCGACAGGCGCACCTTCATGTTCTGGTCGAAGCCGAAGTCGGAATAGACGTCCTTCAGGAGGCGGCAGAACTTCGCGACCTCCTCCTCGATCTGCTCCTCGGTGCAGATGATGTGCGCGTCGTCCTGGACGAAGCCCCGGACGCGCATGATGCCGTGGAGCGTGCCGCTCGGCTCGTTGCGCGCGCAGTGGCCGAACTCGGCGAGCCGGAGCGGCAGGTCCTTGTAGCTGCGCGTGCGGCTCTTGAAGATCTCGAGCGCGCCGGGGCAGTTCATGGGCTTGACGGCGAAGAGGCGCTTTTCGCTCTCGGTGATGAACATGTTCTGCTGGTAGTGCGCCCAGTGGCCGCTGCGCTCCCAGAGGCTGCGCGGCATGAGCGCGGGCGTGTTGACCTCCTGGTAGCCGTCCTTGACGAGCTTGCGGCGCATGTAGTCCTGGAGCGTCACGTAGATCGACCAGCCGCGCGGGTGCCAGAACACCTGGCCGGGGTCCTCGGGGTCGAGGTGGAAGAGGTCGAGCTCCGTGCCGAGGCGGCGATGGTCGCGCTTCTTCGCCTCCTCCTCGCGCGCGAGGAGCGCGTCCATCTCGGCCTGGTCGCGGGCGATGATGCCGTAGATGCGCTGGAGCATCTTGTTGTGCTCGTCGCCGCGGTAGTAGCTGCCCGCGACGCGGCGGAGCTTGACGACGCCGATCTGCTTCGAGTGTTCGACGTGGGGGCCGCGGCACATTTCGACGTAGTCGCCGACGGTGTAGGTGCTGATGTCCTCGCCCTCCGGGATGTCGGCGAGGCGCTCGAGCTTGTACGTCTGGCCGGCGAGCATCCGGGCGCATTCGTCGCGGCTGACGACCTTGCGGACGAACGGCTCGTCGAGCGCGATGAGGCGCGCGATCTCGGCCTCGATCTTCGGGAAGTCCTCGGGCGAGAGGCGGTGGGGGAGGTCGAAGTCGTAGTAGAAGCCCTCGTCGGTCGCCGGGCCGATGTCCACCTGGACGTTGTCGAACACGTTCTGCACCGCGCGCGCCATCAAATGCGCCGCCGAATGCCGTCTCATCTGGTCAGTCACTTCGCTCATATTGCTCCTTGTAAAGGACGTTTTCTTCGTTCAAACGGAATAGTATATCACAAAAAGGCCGGAGCGGGCGGCCTCTTTTACAGCAAATCCAAAATCTTTACGGAGGGTAAACGAACGATAGAAGCGCGTTTACTTCTGGAGGCGGCCCCGAAAAACGCCTCTCTACCGCTATTCTCAAACGCCGGAAATTATGGTAAAATACAATCCTCAATGAGCGTTTCGACCATAAACCATGAGGTGGACTGCCGTTGAAGTTCACCTATCAGTATAAGACCAGCGACGGGGTGCGGCACACGGGAACGTATGCCGCCAACTCCAAGACCGCCGTTTACGATGAACTCCGCGCCAAGGGCATCAAGGCGTTCAGCGTCGAACCCGCGCCAGGGCTGCTGAATCGCTTGTCCGGGATGCTTGGCTGGCGCGTTGGGCTGATTGTTGTGCTGTCAATAGTGGCGATTGCCTCATCCCTTGCCTACCTTCGCGAAAAGAACGAGACACCTGTTGTTGAAGAGGATGTGTTTCTCGCCGCCTCGCGCCGCCAGATTATCGGCGATACGGCAATCATCGAGGCGGGCATCAAGAACGGCTGGAGCGACGTATTCCCGGAGGAAGGAGAGCGCTTTCTCGCCTCCTTCGCCATCCCCGGCGTTCCCGCCGGCGTAAAGACCACGAACGTGGCTGAACTGGAAGCCGCTCTCAAGCGCAAGGTCGCCATCAAGCCCGACGATACGATGGAAGCGAAGCAGATAAAGTCAATGGTCGAGGGCATGAAGGACGAGCTCCGCCGCTACCTATCCAAGGGCGGCACGATTTTGGGCTACGGCGAACGGCTCGTCGAGCGTCAGGAACAGGAACTTTCCTACTATCGTCGCATCAAGGAGGAAATCGAAGCCGCAGCCAAGAGCGGCATCTCCGATGCCGAGGTCGAGGCGAAGTGGAAGTCTTGCAACGCCGAACTCCGCAACATGGGCATCAAACTCGTCCCACTGCCGGAGCAGGAGTAGCGGTTTGCGCCGTAGCCGCTCGTAGCGGCGTTTCTGGCGCGTTTCAGCGCCTTTTCTCTCTGCACATCTCTGCTCCGCGTCTGCAACGGGCGCATGAGGCGGGGTGTGCTATTGTTGCGATTTCCGCCGGTAGCCCGTTGTCGGCTACCAGGGGAATCAGGCGAATGCCTCGCGTAATACGATGATGGCACCGACGTTCCTCAGCGTTAGTAGCGCGACTGGTTGCACTCTGTCCGACCTCACCGTCACTGGCTATGATGCGCCGACTTGGGTTGAAGAGGACGAAGAGTTCGTCGACGGTTGCTCGCTTAACGACTTTGTTGTTAATTTCTTGAGCAATACAGGCACTCCTACGGCTACTTACTATTGGGTAGACGATGGTGAAACTGGCCCTGCTTGGTGCAATAAGACCGGCACTGAAATTGACGCTACAGCTGTTGCGATTCCTGCAGGAACTGCAATGTGGACAAAAGGTTCTGGATTCGTGCTTCAGTCTGCCGGAAAAGTCAACACGAGCGATGTTGCGTTTGCTATGAATGCTTCCCGTCAGACTGCTGCAGGCAACTGCATGCCTGTCAACCTGACACTTGCGCAGCTTACCGTTTCGGGTTATGATGCGCCGACTTGGGTTGAAGAGGACGAAGAGTTCGTCGATGGTTGCTCGCTTAATGACTTTGTCGTTAACTTCTTGAGCAACACAGGAACTCCTACGGCTACCTACTATTGGGTTGACGACGGCGAAACTGGCCCTGCTTGGTGCAATAAGACTGGCACTGCAATTGATGCAACAGCCATTAATGTCCCTGCAGGACAAGGTCTTTGGATAAAGGGCTCTGGCATGACGCTCAATATCCCGGCTCCTGAGCTCTAATCAATTTTGTGCGGTGCATAGTGTGCCGCGCAGATAAAACAAAGGAAAAAGAAAAATGAAGAAACTAATAATGGCAGCAGCTGTCGCTCTTGCGGCGATTGGCCTAAATGCTGCGACGGTTAACTGGGCAGCCACCAAGGGTTATCTCTATGACGGCGCGTCTGCGAACAAAATAACCACTGGCTCGGCATACTTGATGTATGTCACCGCGGGCTATACGCAGAGCGACCTTGTGTCCGCCTTCGCAGCCGCAAATGGCGACTCCTCAGCGACCCTCGCTGCTATGTCAGCGTCCGGAGCTATGGCATCTGGAGCTGCCGCTATCGGAGACAATGCTCGTATTGCGGTCTCGTCTAGCACATCGGACTTGGCAGCTGCCGATGGTTCTGTATATTTTGTCGTATTCAATGACGACAAGATGTATGTTTCCATTACTGCGGATGCGCTCTATGACTCGGTAATGGGATCGTCTGATGCCTCCTTCGCCTCCATCACGGCTTCCTCGAAGGTTGACCTTCAGGCGGCTGATGGCTACTCCGCCGCTGGCTGGTACACCGCGGTTCCGGAGCCGACCTCGGGCCTCCTCATGCTCCTCGGCATGGCGGGTCTTGCGCTCCGTCGCAAGCGCGCCTAATTGTGTTCGGGTAGCATAGACGAAAAGCCCGTCCGCACTGCGCGGGCGGGCTTTTTGACAATAAAACGAAGTAAAAAGGAGCGATTGACAGCGGAACGAAAATATGGGATAATGTCCCGCATCTGAAGGAGAAGATCTGATGAGTCTGCAAGCGGTTATCTATCAGGACGAAAGCGGCGCCTACTGCGCCGAAGTTCCTGCTTTCCCGGGGTGCCATTCGTGCGGCGACACCTACGAGGAAGCTGTGTCCAATATCCGCGAAGCGGCGGCGCTGTGGCTCGAATGCGTGAATGAGGAAGTTCGCGATGCTCCTGCGGGGGCGCGGCTTCAGCGGGTTGCGATATGAAGCAGCTGACGGCGCAGCAGATGATTGCGCTCCTTGAAGCGCGCGGATGGTTCGAGGCCCGCCAAAAGGGAAGCCACAAGATTTTCAAGCACGTCGAAGATCCCTTCAAGCATACGGTTGTGCCATTCCACAAGGGCAAGGGTCTTCCGCCGGGCACACAGCGCACCATCATGCGGGATGCGGGCATCACGCCCGATGAACTGTAGAATTCGTTCCGCCGCTTCGCGTAAGGAGCGGCAATGATAGCACCAAAGAAAGACGAGAATCAGGAACGCGCGACACGGCGCGGGCGTATGGGCGCACAAAAGCCGTTGCGCATGTGGGCGTTGATTGGGGGCGTGGCCGTTGCGGCGGTTGCGCTGGTTGTGTTCCTCATGATTTCGGACAGTGGGGCGCGGGACGGCGGACAGGACGACGGAAACGACAAGACGCGTCTCATCGACCAGGTGGAGCCGGCGGCGGCGTT
>JAFUEM010000206.1 GCA_017463935.1 Kiritimatiellia bacterium | reverse complement strand
CGATCGCCGGCGCGACGGACCTGCCGTTCATGATCTACTCCGTCGGCGCGCAGGTCGTGCCGGACCGCGACGTGCGGTTCTTCGAGATTCCGAACGTCAAGGGCATGAAGTACACCGGCTACGCCTACTGGACCGTCAAGGAGCTCCGGCGGCGTCTGCCCAAGCCTGCGATCTTCTTCGCCGGCGCGGACGAGCAGGAGCTCTGCGCGTTCGCGTACGGCGACACGTTCAGCGGCTGCATCGGCACGACGGACAACATGATCCCCGCGCACCACGCGCGCATCTGCGCGCTCGCCGCCGAAGGGCGCTTCGCCGCGGCGCAGCCGCTGATGGACGACGTCGTGCGGTTCGTCGATCTGGTCGTCTCCGCGCCGAACGCCTCCTACTGGAAGAGCGTCATGCGCTACATCGGGCTCGACTGCGGGCCCGCGCGCTCGCCCGCCGGCCAGCCCCTGAGCAAGGCGGACTACCAGGCGTACGCCGCGAAAATCGACGCGCTCGGCTTTATCGAAAGGAGAGACAATGCCTAGATGCGGATTCGCGCTCGCGCTCGCGCTTGCGTTCGCGGGACTTCCCGCACGGCCGGTCGCCGCGACGGACGCGTGTCCTTCCGTCGTCGTCGCGCCCGTGGCCGAGGCGGCGCGGCTCTTCGCGCTCAATCCGCACCTTGAAAAGGCGTTTGCGTTTCTGGACCGTCCCGATCTGAACACCCTTGCGCCGGGCCGCTACGAAATCGACGGCTCGAACTGCTGGGCGAATGTGTTCGACGCCACGCTCAAGCCGTGGACCGACGACAATCTCTTCGAGGCGCATCATGCGTACATCGACGTGCATGTGCCGCTGTCCGGGCCGGAGGCGCTGGGGTCGATGGTTCCGCCGCGGGAAACGGCGCAGCGCTTCCTTTCGGACCGCGACATCGTCCTGTGGCGCGCCGCCGGCGAGCGCCTCGACGTCCGCCCGGGCGAATTCGCGGCCTTCTTCCCGCCGGACGGCGGTCACGCGCCCGGCCTGACCGACGGCGCGCCGCGCACGATCCGCAAGGTCGTGCTGAAAGTGCTGGCCAGTCCCGCGGCCGGTGTCGTCCGGACGCTCGACCTGCCGCCCGGCCCCGGCAACCCGCGCAACAGCGAAGGCGCGTTCCTGCCGCTCCGGGACGGACGGATCCTGTTCGCATACTCGCGCTACTGCGGCGAATCCAAGTCGGACCACGCCGCCGCCGAGATCGCCGCGCGGTATTCGTCCGACAACGGCGCC
This sequence comes from Kiritimatiellia bacterium, assembly GCA_017463935.1. Taxonomy (GTDB): domain Bacteria; phylum Verrucomicrobiota; class Kiritimatiellia; order RFP12; family UBA1067; genus UBA1067. The sequence continues at coordinate 4,542 of JAFUEM010000206.1, read as the reverse complement.
ACCTGGTCCGACACGGACGAGATCATCGTCCGCAATCCGGGCGGGATGAACGTGATGAGCGTCAGCCTCCTGCGGCTCAAGAGCGGCGAGATCGCGCTTTTCTATCTCGTCAAGAATTCGCTCGCCGACTGCCGGCCCGTCCTGCGCCGCTCGTTCGACGAAGGGCGCACCTGGAGCGAGCCGGTCGCGTGCATCACCGACGAGATCGCCTACTACGTCCTCAACAACGACCGCGTCATCCAGCTGCGCGACGGGCGGCTCCTCTTCGCCGTGTCGAAGCACACGTTCCCGGACGGACAGTTCGACAACACCGGCACCGTCCTGACGTATGCGTCCGACGACAACGGCGCGACATGGCGGCGCGGTCCAAGCGTTCTGTCCGTGCGCGGCGCGGACGGCCGCACCTTTGCCGCCCAGGAGCCGGGCGTCGTGGAATGCACGGACGGAAGCGTGCTCCTCTGGATCCGCACGAACGCCGGCTGCCAGTATTTCAGCCGTTCGACCGACCGCGGCGACACGTGGAGCGAACCTGCGCCCTCGCCGCTCGTCTCGCCGCTTTCCCCGGCGAGCATCAAGCGACTGCCGACGGGTGACCTGCTGGCGCTCTGGAACGATCACGGCGCGCGCCCCGAAATGAAAACGCACCGTCCGACGGAACACGTGTGGGCGAACGGCTGGCGCTCGCCGCTCGCCGCGGCGCTCTCCTCCGACGACGGGCGCACCTGGCACGGCGTCAAGATGGTCGAGGACGATCCGAACGGCTGGTTCTGCTACACGGCGATCCAGCCGCTGGACGACGGAACGGTGCTGCTCGGCTACTGCGCCTACGACATGCTCGCGCACGCGCGTCTCGTCAAGATTCCGCTCGACTGGTTCTACGGCCATTCCGCGCTGTCGCGCCGCGCCGCCGCCGACGGGCTCGTGCTGCTCAAGAACAACGGCGCGCTGCCGCTCGCGCCTGGTTCGACCCTTGCGCTGTTCGGCGCGACGGACGGCCTGAAGCCGGGCGGAGGTGGCTCGTCCGGCGTCAACGCCGTCCGCCGCGTCACACTGACGGACGGGCTCGCCGAAGCCGGTTTCACGATCGACCCCGCCTGCCGCGAAACGGCCGTGTTCGTCGTTGTCCGCGATGCGCTGGAGGGCGAAGATTCCCCGGACGGCGCCTATGCGTTCACGGACGCCGAGCGCGCCGCGCTCGCGGAGATCAAGGCCGCCGGCTTCAAGCGCATCATCGCGCTCTGCGGCGGCGGTCACGTCTTCAATCTGAAACCGCTGGCGGACGACGCGGCCGTGGACGCCGTCCTCTGGGCATGGTACCCCGGCGGCGAGGGCGGCGCGGCGATCGGCGACGTCCTTTCGGGCAAGGTCAACCCGTCGGGCCGTCTGGCGGAGACGATTGCCGAACGGGTCGACGACTATCCGACGCATCGCGGCTGGCGGGAGTCGCGCTGGTACGTGCCGTACGAAGAAGGCATCTTCGTCGGCTACCGCTATTTCGAGACGATTCCCGGCGCGGCGGACAAGGTGGTCTATCCGTTCGGGCACGGGCTGTCGTACACGGACTTCGGACTTCAGACGTCGGACATCCGGATCGGAGAGGACACGATCGCGCTCGATGTCACCGTCGTCAATCAGGGCGCGGTCGCGGGGAAGCGGAGTGTCCTGTGCTATACATCGCTGGAAGGCGGAAGGGCGGAGCATCCCGCGCGCGAACTCAGGGCCTACGCGAAAACGCGTCTGCTGCAGCCCGGCGAAAGCGAGACGGTGACGCTCGCGTTCCCGCAGAGCGACCTCGCGTTCTTCGACGATGACGAGACGTCCCCGACCGTCGGCGCGTGGATTCTGGACAAGGGGCGCTATTCCGTCTTTGTCGGCGGCTCCGTCCGCGACGCGGTGGAAGTCGGTTCGTTCGACGTGCCGCAGGAGAAGGTGCTCGCCGCGCCCGGGCTCAAGCTGCAAGCCGACCGTCTGGCGCGGCGGCTCACGGCCGACGGCACCTTCCGGACGCTCCACACGATCTACCCCGGCCACGTGGAAGAGCCGCAGCTCGTGCCGGTGCGGACGAACGCCCTCGACACGGTCGCGGTGACGCTCTTCGATGTGGCCGACGGCCGCGCGACGCTCGACGACCTGCTGGATGGCATGTCGCTTCAGGAGATGCTGCATCTCCTCTTCGGCCATCTGCGCGAGGATCCGGCCGGGACCGGCTCCATCGGCGCGCTGGAGAAGTTCGGCATCTCCGCCGTGCAGACGTGCGACGGTCCGGCGGGCGTCCGCCGCGAGGCGCCGTCCACCTTCTTCCCGTGCGCGGCGCTGCTCGCCTGCACGTTCGACGCGCCGCTCATCCGCGACATCGGCGCGGCGATCGGCGACGAGGCGGCGGAGGCCGGATTCGACCTGCTGCTTGCGCCCGGCATGTGCATCCACCGCCATCCGCTGTGCGGGCGCAACTTCGAGTATTTCAGCGAAGATCCGCTCGTCTCCGGCGTCGCGGCGGCGGCGTATGTCCGCGGCGTACAGAGCCGGGGCGTCGGCGCGACGCTCAAGCACTTCGCCGGGAACGGACGCGAAACGACGCGGCGCATCCAGAAGGACGTCGTCTCGGAGCGCGCCTTCCGCGAAATCTACCTGCGCGGCTTCGAGCGGGCCGTCAAGGACGCCGCGCCCTGGGCCGTCATGACGAGCTACAACGGCGTCAACGGCTACAACGCGGGCGAGAACTACGGGCTCGTCACCGGCATCCTGCGCGACGAGTGGGGCTACAGGGGCCTCGCGATCACCGACTGGCTCACGACGATCCCCATGTGGCGCGAGATCGGCGCCGGCAACGACGTGAAGATGCCCAAGGACATCGAGGACACGAACCGCAACATGCTCAAGCGCGGCGACGCCGTCGACGAGGCGCTCTTCGCCTACAACCGCTGCTATCTGTCGCTCACGCGCATCCGCGAGAGCGCCAGGCGAGTTTGCGAGCTTGTCATGAAGTCCAACCGATTTGCACGCGACCGCGCCCGGCGGTCATCGCCAACCAACCCGTGACAAAAACACTTCTCAAGATACAACAACAAGACATAACCAGAAAGGAACATCAAGATGAAAACAAGACTCATCCCAATCCTGACTGCGGCCCTCGCGGCCGGCACAACGTTCACGGCATTCGCCGATCTCGAGCAGCGCGACTCCTCGCAGTTCACGCACAAGTACGAGATGCTCAAATTGCCGACGGCGGAGGATGTTGACGGCAGCGGCGCATACGACTTTACGGGAATAAACGCAAATGCAACGTGGTGCACTCTGGGTACCGGCTCGAATACCGGCACTGTCTATATGGCCATTTCTGGCGGCCAGAATCTCACCAGTTCTGCGAACAACGGCACGGCCGGCGATGTCTGGAAGAACCTCGGAGTGACGGCAGCCTCCGGTTACACGATCGAAACGCGGCTCAAAGTCACTGCTTGCACCGGCACCGCCGGAACGCTGCTTCTCAACGCTTCCTACGGTGTCCAGAACCACAACTCGTGGCTTCAGTTCTATGGCGACAAGATTACATGGGGAAGCAATGTGCTGACCAACATGGATACCAGTGCTTGGCATACTTACCGTCTCGTGGGTACAAATAATGCATATCAAGTATATGTGGATGGTATCCTGGTCAACAAAAACTCTCTTGGTAATGGATTCGGTTACAACACGGCGTTGAACCGTCTTCTCTTCGGCGGCGGTGGCAGCGGTTACGACGGCACGGCACAGGTCGCATTCTTTCGATTGACCAAGGGCGCATACGCACCGCTTACGCCCGACGACAAGTCTCGTCGCAAGTCCTCGTCCGACTTCCGTGTTCAGTATGAAATGTCGTCAAGTGATAACCGCATTTCAACGACGGGCAACACTGACGACTGGACGATCAGCGGCGCTTCTGGTGCGACGATTTCAAAGACGAACGGCATCCTTTCCGTCGTTCCCAACGGGAAGCAAACCTTTTGGACAACAACTGACTCCGCTTGGAAGACGAAAGTGACCGCAGACACCGCCTTCACCGTCGATTTCTCGACGAAAATCAAAACGTGCGACATTGATGTCGATCGGACGCTCTTGGTCTGGTGCGCCTCTCCGCGTGCGACCGGAGTTATCATGATTGGAACACAAAACGTTTGGTGGCAAGTTACATCCTCGATGGGCGACAACATCCTGCTGGACTCAAGCAACAATATTGATGGCAAGCATGTGTTTCGCATCACCTACGATGGTGCGACACGCCATGGCTTCACTGTCTGGCGCGACGGCGTGAAAATCGGTGAAAATCTCGTCGATTGCACTGCGTACAATGGCGAGTCGTGGTCGTTCGTGCGATTTGGCATCCCAGGGAAAAACAACGCCGGCGCGTTCGACATCGACTATATCCGCTGGGATACCACCGGCGCGTATGACTGGAAGGATCCGCGCAAGGGGTTGCAGATCAAGATCCGGTAAGATGGCTGACGAAATGAAATGCACGCGGCGGACGTTCCTCCGGGAGGTCGCCGCCGCCGGATTCGGCGCGAT
>JAFUEM010000020.1 GCA_017463935.1 Kiritimatiellia bacterium | reverse complement strand
TACGGGCTAATCGCCACGGCCCGGGTCGGACGGCCATCCTTCCCGGGCATTCTTTTCGCCTTTCTTTGCGAATCAGCTATCCCAACACCTGTTGAGCAGGAACAGGGGATAGTCTATCATAAGCGAACTAGACAGGGAGGGGGCGTGCGTTTACTTTTGACAGTGTCGCCACACGGACAACATTCATTCGTACGGATCCTGCGTCATGCCGCACAGCACAGCACAATGATGAAAATCACGAGAGCGATCATCTGCAAGAGGCAGCCGATATTCGATGCCTTCTCCGCCTTTCCCAAGGCGCGACCGGCCGCTTCCAGATCGCCGCGCGCCAATGCTTCACGAGCCGATTGACGATAGGACATTGAAAAGATGCTGTCCGTATTCCAGAAATGGTCGGACTCGCCCTGCGACTCGATTTTGCAGATCATGCGCAGTCGCTCGTTTTCCTTCTCAAGCCGTGCCAGCCGTTCGTCAACTGTTTCCGCCTGCGAAGTCTTGACAGCGGCGATCTCCGCGCCGCAGAAGGGACACGAAAAGCGCGCTTCGCCGTTGTCGAAGAGCTCTTTGCCGCAAGATGGACAGTTCATTGTTCCTGCTCCTTTCACGTTTCCTTGGCGATATTTCTTCATTACACACGATATTGTATCATATTTTTGAACAAACGCACAATCCGCTATGTCATTTGGATGAATACTACTATGCCATTTGGACGTCCGGCGCTATTCCATTTGGACGACTCATGTTATGCCAGCTTTCCATCTCCCCTCTGGCGCGAGGGCGGCAGCGTTTCGTGCGGACCGAGGAACTTGGGACTGCGCCGGAGAATCACATCGGCGACTGCGGCGATCTTCGCTTATTCATACAGCTTGGGCACGAATATGATGCAACCGACGATTGCTGCGCCGATAGCCGCGACAAGGACGGCACCTGCCGCACAATCCTTGGCTTTCTTCGCGAGCGGATGGATGTTCGGAGAAGCAAGATCGACCACCGCCTCAACGGCGGTATTCAGACATTCAAGAGACATGACAAGCGCACAGCAGATGACAATCGCCGCCCATTCGCGTCCGTCGAGTCCCAACCACGCGCCAAGCACAACTACTGCAACGGCAGCAGCGAGATGGATGCGCATGTTCCGCTCGCTCTTCACCGTCGCGGCAATGCCTGAAATAGCGTATATAAAGGATCGTATCATATTCCCTCTGCCTCTTATCGTCAGAAATACTCGTGAACGGCGAATTCCGCCTGTTTGACGAAGATGCGTTTGAACGCCGCGCGGCTGGACATCGGATGGTATTGAAGATACTCAAGAATCTCATCGATCAACTGCATGCCAATCCTCCTTGCGGCTCAAAACAACTCTATTATACCAAATCTGCGGCTCATTGTGAGCCGCAGATTGGATATTTAAAGAGAAAATGAGCCGCAAATACCTTGTCCGCGACATCCCTCTCATTTGTCTTGCCGCACCCAGATGAGCTTGTCCGTATCATACCCGCGCTCGAAGCTGCGGTCAAACCGGGCGATCTCGGAAAGCCACATCATAGCCATCACTCCTTTCCCTGCTTGACTTCGTGAGTGATCTTGAGCAGCGCAAGATTCAGCTCGATAGTTGTCTTGCGCGACACCGTGGAAAGGTTGTCACCGATGAGACTCGCGAGTTTGTGACCTGCACGCGTGAGCATGTTCGCCTGCTCCGGCGATCCCGCCGTCTCGGTCTGGAGCGCCTCCATGTCGCGGACCATCGAGCGAACCTTGGCGTAGGTTTCGATGATTGCCAGTGTAGCCTGTGTCGCACGTGTGCTCTTCAATACTGTCGCAAGCATGTAGAGGCCCTTCTCGGTAAAGGCGTACGGAAGGTACTTCAAATTGGATCCTCGCCCGCCGTTCAAGGTAACAATTTGTGACCTTGAACATTCTTCTTCCGTCATCTTCAGAATGTACCCGGCAGGGAATTTTTCCGCATTGCGCTTGACCGCCTGGTTGAGCGCTTTCGTCTCCACGCCGTACAGCGCGGCGACGTCGCGGTCAAGCAGCACCTGCTGATTGCGGATCGTGAGCATGCGGGATTGCACAGCGGCGATGTCTATCGCATTGAGTTCGTTTGACCTTTTCATTGTCCTATTCCTTTTCCTTTCGGCGTTGTGTCGGCGCATTGCGCGGCCGAACGCCGGCCACAGGGTACAATACGCCAACGGCGCATTTTCGGAATAGGCGATGCCTCGCCAAGATGCCGACGACGCTTAGGCTGCGCATCTCGCGCTCAAGCCCGCGGAGGAAGCCTCCTCCATCACGTTCCAAATCGGCCGCCGCGGTTCCCGACATCGACGCCCCCTCCCGGACCGTCCGCCCACCCTTCAGGCTTTTCGACCCGCTCTCAGCGAGACTCCATCGGTTTCAACCCAACGGCTTTCAAGGCTCCCGTTCGTACCTCCGTCGCCACGGAGTTCAATCCCGGAGAGCACGAATATGATACCATACCAGCGCGTCATCCGTCAATCCGCGCGCGAGGAAATTTCATGCTTAAGCGTAAAGCGCCACTTGCGGTTTTGATCGCGCTTGGAGGCGTAGGCGATGCCGATGCGCGGGGCGGCGGTGAACTTGACGCGCGAGCCGTCGCTTTCAAGCCAGAGGCGATTCGAGAGAACGAGGTCTTCGCGGTTGAGCGAGCGATCGATCTTAAGAAGCTTCGTCAATCGTCCGGGACCTTCCGCGCCTTCCACGCCACGGATGAGCACCGCCTCGGGACGCCCTTCCGGCCCCGTCACGACGTTCAGCATTTCGTGCATCCCGTAGCAAAGGTAGATGTAGGCGCATCCGCCAGGCGAGTACATCACGTCCGTCCGCGCCGTGCGCCCTTTATGCGCATGGCAGGCCGTGTCCTCCTCACCGCAGTACGCCTCCGTCTCGGTGATGCGCCGCCGAACGACCGTGCCATCCTCCAGCCGACGGCAAAGCCATGCGCCGACAAGCGCTTTTGCCATCGTCACCGCGTCAACCGCATAGTCCTCTGCCGTCAATCTGCGCATTGTTTTCTTGGACAGGATTTGCAAGATTTGCAAGATTAAAACTTACATCCTTTCCCAATAATCCTTTCAATCCTGTCTAAAAACCTTCCCTCGGCATCCCTCTACGAAAGACGACCGCCTTGGCCAAGTTCCTATAGGCAACCTCCACTCCTCACCTGGCATATAGTTGCATTCACAACAAAAATCCGGCGGCCAGACTACCACTACACCGTCGTCGCGGATTACATATCGGGCGTCCGTCGACTCGCAGACAAGGCGAAGGATGTCTGCAAACGAAATGTCTTCTGCGCTCATCTCTGGAACGGTAGGGTAAACCTCCCCTTCCTTTTTGGGCATCAAGGCGAAAAGCACCACTCGGCCCGAGCCGTCAAACGGAGCAGACGCAGACTGCAGATACAGCAAGGCGTCCGCAAGCGTGGCCGGCGGCTTGAAAGAGACAGCCGGCAGGCGAAGCTCCTTCATGTATTTGGCAACATCTACCTTCGGCGCGACTCCGCCGGAAGGCGAGAAGACCTTCCCAATGCGCGTCAAATATCGATCTTCCATACCGGCCACATCCCCCAGCCAAAGCTCATCCCACTTGAAATCACGGATCGGCAACCCGCGTCCATCAATCAGCGGAACCGCGGAACGACCACATGGCGGATCACTTACGCGACCCCAAAACAACCTGCCTAACAGGAATACGAGAAGGCAGACAAGTAATATCTCAACCGCACATGCTACAACACGCCTCTTGTTCGTGGTTTTGCAGGAGCATCGGTTGACACTACGTCGCCTAAACCACAACGAAACGACGAATAGCACAACGTAGGCAATCAGCGCTGGCCAAACCAAAGGAAACATAAGTATCCTCATGAAGGCCTCCATCCCGCACGACGTAACACTACCAGGTCCCATTCCATCACGCATGATTAAGGCGAACGGAAGCGACATCGACACCCATACAAGCATCAGTGTCTTGAGAATGTTGACTATCACACAAACAGTCTCCGAAGACGCCCGCCGTGGCGCTCGTTTCTGCATGTCAAGCCTCCGCATCTCTTTTCCCCTTCCGTTTCTTTCTTCGCTTTCTTGTAGGAGAGGTTGCCTTTAGCTTTACTGCAAGATACAGCATCCGTTTCAGCCCGCCAAAGGCAATCAACGCGCCGATCCACCATCGGCTGAAGATGCCATCACGGAACAAAACAGACACAGCACCTTTAATTCCTCCGCCAATCATGCCCATGCCGAAAATTAGCATAATTATCCAGGCAAAGCTCCTTATGTTCTCCTTTGCCCGCGCAGATAACCATATCATCGTCGGCGCGTCGTTCTCGGGATTCAAAATCGGTATGCCACCAGGTCCTTTTACAATCCAATAGTCTCTCCTAACAAGCCAGAGAAAAAGTGTGGACGCGCAGATTGCGCCGAGGGTGTCGCAGAGGATGTCCTTCTGCGCGTCCCATACGTCGCCCTGCGAGCCGAGGAACGCCGCACCCGCCTCCCCTCCGTCGACAACCGCGTACCACCACTCGACGAGCTCCCAGATTCCGGCCATTGCGACTGTCGACATGACGGCAAAGAACGCGGCAATACCGGCGGACTTCACCCAGCCCTTGCGGAAGAAGAGCTCGGCGAGCGGAAACGCGAACCATCCGACCGCAAAGTGCGCGATGCGGTCGTAGGGATTGCGCACGAGCCCAAGCGGTCTCATCAGCCATTCCATCGGGACATGCTCGAACGTGTAGTGCGCGCCGACGAGCTGGAGAACCGTCCAGACAAAGAAGCAGAGGTAGGCGGGCGTGGAGAATCGGAACTTCCTGCGCGTCAGGAGAAGAATAGCCCACAGCCCGACCGCCCACACCATCTCGACGCACCACACCGTCCTGTCGGCGGGGTATATGCCCAGCACGACCGCCACGCACACAAGCGCGGCGACCATCCACAAATCCCACTTGGGGCGACTGTACGATATTGAATTGCTCATATTCTTGAAGCTCCCTATAGCACTTCATGCAAGGAAAGTCATGACTAGGTTGACCATCATTTCCTTTTCGGCAGGCTTGGATTCGGCGATCATGACCGTCAGCGCGACAAGCGTGTGATCAGCTATGCGCTTGGAGCCGTCTTTGCGTAGCAGAAGACGGTTGCGCTTCAGAAAGTAGAGGAAGAGTCCCGCCGCGATGCGCTTGTTGCCGTCCGAGAATCCGTGGTTCTTGGTGACGAGGTAGAGGAGGTTCGCCGCCTTCTCCTGCGCGGAGGGATAGAGATCCTTGCCGCCGAACGACTGGTAAACCGCCCCAAGGGCGGACTTGAAGGAGCCGTCCTTCTCGTTGCCGAAAAGCGCGGAATCGGCGGAAAACTTCATGCCGTCGATGAAACGCCGGCATTCCTCGTAGGAGAGTTCTACCGAGCGTCCTTTCGCCTTGGGCTTGGCGATGGTCTGGTGATCGTAGCCGTCGAGGAGATCGAGCGCAGAAGAGTAGGTCTTGACGACATCCAGCACCTGCTCCGTGTCAAGGCTGTTCGATACACGTTTCATCACCTCCACGGCCTGACCGAGTTGCTTCAGGCGCTCGCGGTTTAGCGCATAGCCACGCACAAGATATTCCTTCAGCACTTTCGTGGCCCAAATCCTAAACTGCGTGGCCCTTGTAGAGTTGACGCGATAACCAACCGAGATTATGGCATCAAGGTTGTAGCAGTTGACAGACCGAGTAATAGTCCTGTTGCCCTCCTGTTGAACTAGTAAGAAATCCTTACTAGTTGCCTCACGCTCTAGTTCGCCGGTCTTATAGACATTCCCCAAGTGCAGTGTGATGTTCTGAGGCGTGACGCCGAATAGTTCCGCCATTTGCATACGCGTCAGCCAGACAGAATCCATCTTGATCTGTACAGGCATCGAAAGACTTCCATCCTTCGCCTCGAAAAGCACTATCTCGTTCTTCATTTCTGTTTACTCCTTACTTCGCATTTGGATTGCCAACTCCTGCCGTTTCGCGGCGTTCCCGCTCCTCATACGGAACATTGTCGTTCCAAACACGAGAGTCCCTGCTCGCGCCCTCTTCTACAAACCGCGCAATCTCGGCGGTTGTCGCGGCATCGCACGGCTCAAGCGTCCAGTGTTCAAGATCTATTCTGCTCACACACCCCGCTGCGAGGGCGAGGGATGAGACGAGGATGATTCGTGCAAATGGTTTCATGGGTTGCTCCTTTCGGTTTCTTTGTCGTGCAAGGATGGTAAACATGGGTCATATACAATCATCCCAATATTATCTATCAATTCTTCCCATGTTTTGGGATGACATTTACCTTTGACAAGGAATGTAACAATGCGCCGTTCCGGATTCCACCCGCAAATCGCGCCAGCTCTACTGGCAATGTCTCGTAAGGCTGTACGAACTGAAATATCTGTTTCTACGACTGCACCAAGTGGACCAATGTAGTTCACACCATAATAATACTCAACCTTTATGCGCCCCTTCCCGTCAATTCCATCCATTGTCGGAGGATTTAACGCATAGTCTTCAAGATAGCTCATCGCATCGAAAAAGGACATTGAAGGGGAAATCGCTAATTTAGGAACTGTGCAGTCAAGGAAATCCGGTTCGCCACCCCTTGTGGATGAACATGCTACGCATATGTCACACCCAGTGAATGTCATCATGCCTGCCGCCGCAACCATCGCCGCGAAAAGCGCCGCCATCATCATTTTCTTCATCGCCGTTTTCCTTTCATTGGGTATTGGTATTGGTCTTGGCAACACTTTCACGTTGGCAACATTCGTCCTTGACCCGCGCAAATATCATACGCTTATCCATGCGTTCGTTCCTTTCTGCACACATATCAAAACACTACGCCATCTTCCACCGTAATATCCTTTGCAACCCGCCAAACCCCGTTGGACTTTACGAGCCACACCACAACCACATTCGTTTTGCAGTTCCAGTACAGCTCCCGCACCGACGCGTCAGGAGTATTGGACGGCTCAGCGCCTAACTCCCTCTCCACCTCCGGCCAAATATGCCAGTAGATGCCCACTTCGTTGTATGTGCCGTCAGGCTTATGCGGTGCCCCGAACTTCGCAATCACTTCTTCTTCCGTCATCCCCAAATACTGTGAATCCTTTACCGCCTCACGCATCTCCCTCGCAATTTCCTCCATTTCCGCCTTCCTCTGCGCTTCGACTTGTCTTATCCTGATGGCAATCACACTGACAACGCCAACCACCGACACAAGTACTGCTAATACGATTTTCTTCTTCATGCTCCCGCTCCTTTCGACTTGTCCGCGACGACCCGCGCAAACATCCTCCGCGTATTCATGAGTTCGTTCCTTTCTGTGCTTCAGTTTCTTGCGGCAAATCTGCGCACAAGTTTGATGATTTCCATCCCAGCCACACAAAGGCTACCTAATACGATGAGCAGATAGAAAAGTCGCAACCAACGTTCCCGCCATATATTCCTTTTGCGCGGCAGTGCTTTCTCGCGCCCCTCGCTTGCGACTTTATCAAGGAACATCGCCACTTCGCCAACGGTTTTGAATGTGCCAATTGAATCTACTTCTTCAGGTGTCAGCTTACCATATCTCTGCTCAGCCGCCATCCAGAATTCGACTCCGCCAAAGTCGTCCACCGCATCCTTTTCCAAGAGAGACACGACAGATGGCCAGGCATCGTCAGCCGCAATATGCAGAAACAATTCGCCGCGCTCCGGCAAACCATAATCTGCGTATTGTTGCGTGCAGATTGAGGCAACTGAGGACACTCGCCCGTCTTTAGGCATGTTCATCCTTTTACGCAGTTCAAGTTGCTCGATGGCAATCTTGTTGCGACGCACATACGCCCGATATGCCTTGCCGGGCCACACCCAGAAATGCTTGATTGCGACATCGACAAGCGGCACGACTTCTCCCGCATTCGTCTTGCGCTGCAACTCAAGCAAAGGCTCAAAATCATTACTCATGCTCCCGCTCCTTTCGACTTGTCCGCGACGACCCGCGCAAACATCCTCCGCGTATTCATTTCGTGGCCTCCATCTTAGGCACCAGCAGACGACACTTCATTTGCGATGCGCCCTATGGCATAGAGCGGAAGATTGACAAGCCCATCCTGGACCAACCACGGGGCCATTGACGTGCGCACGGCGCAAGGCGGCGCAAACTTTTCCCTGAAGACCTTCAATGACTTCGCGCGAAGGTTGAGTTCCGCCTTCGCCTCGATCGGCACGATTGTGCCGCCGATTTCCGCCAGAAAGTCAACCTCGGCCTGCGAATCCGCCGCCGACCAGTAGAACGGGCGGATGCCGGCCGCCGCGCGAAGCTCCTGCTGTACGAACTGTTCGGTCAGCGCCCCTTTGAACTCGGTGAATATCCTGCTTTCCTCGACAACCGTCCTTGCATCAAGTCGCGACTGTGCGCCTAGAAGCCCGACATCTACGCCAAAGAGCTTGAAGATGTGCCCGGCGTATGCGTCAAGCGGCAAGTTTGGCTTGGCCGCGTTCCATACCCTGTAGGCGAGCCCCGCCGCCTCAAGCCACTCGAACGGATCTTTCAGGTCGCGTGAACGCATCTTGGCGCCGCCCGCGTTTTCCACCTCAGAGGCGACAAACCGCTTATCCGCCTTGCCGAGTTGCGAGGGGAGCGACCTCCAGACGGCGCGAATGCGCGGCACCTGCACCTTGGGCGCGTGTTTTGCAAAGTCGCGGTCGTAATCGGAAAGGATTTCCATCTGCTCCTCGCGCGCCGCCGCGAACGAACGGTTTTTCGCAAACGCCGCCACCGCCGCAGGCATTCCGCCTGTAAAAAGATATTCCTTGAGCCGACGCTCAAGCATTGAGTGAAACGCGCCCACGACGCACATGTCGCCGGTTCCCAGCAAGTCCGCAAGCTTCTCTTCGCCGGTCGCGGCAAGGAACTCGCGGAAGCACATGGGATAAAGCGTCATGGAATTAGTCTTGCCGACAGGGTAGCCAGTTCCTTCAATCATGGATAGCCCGATCAGCGAACCCGCCGAGGCGATGCAATACTCGCTCGCGTCCTCCTGCCAATATTTAAGCGACTTGAGCGCGGCGGGACATAGCTGGATCTCGTCAAGGATGATCAGCGTGTCCCCGGATGTAATCTCCGTATCACACAGTGCCTGTAGGCCAGAAAGAATGCCGCGCAAATCGAAGTCGCCCTCGAAAAGCGCCTTTGCGCTATCGCTCTTGTCAAAGTTGACATATGCAGTCTTGGCAAAACACGTCCGCCCAAACTCCTTCAAGAGCCACGTCTTGCCAACTTGCCGCGCCCCACTCAAGACAAGCGGCTTGCGATTCGGCTTTTCGCGCCAATTCTTCAGATTTTCAATCGAATATCGCTTCATTTCAAACACCCTTTCTCATGTTCACAGCAGTATTATATCATAATTTTTGGCGAAAGTCAGCACGAACAACTCAACTCATTTGGCTTTTTTGCCAATGAACATCATCCTGAACATGGCTCTTTTCCTCACCAACTCTCGCTCCTTTCATTGGAAATTGGTATTGGTAATGGCAACATTCTTGACAGCCTTAGCGCAGAGCGCGGCGGCGGTTCCACATCTTGACCTACAACTTGTCCGCCGTAGCCTTGCCGAAGGCGGAAGCCTCGGCGAAGGAGGCTGGCAACATTCTCCCCCAGCCCGCGCAAACATCCTCCGTATATTCATACGGATCCCTTTCGCAAGAAGTCTTCATATTCGCCAATGAAGTAAAGCGGCAGGATGCGAACGGCATCATCAATTAGACCAAAGTTCTCTTCGGAGGTTCGGATGGCAAGCTTCAGGTTCTTTTCCTCCATAAGAATCCTGAGACTCTTCATTGAACCCTTCACGCCGGATTTAACCTCGATCGGCAGCACCTTGTCGCCGAACTGGACGACATAATCTACCTCGGCATTGGAATCTTTCGCCTCCCGATGCCAATAAAAGAGGCGGTTTTCGGCGAACGCCGAGCCCGCCTTTTTGAGTTCCAGCCCCGTGAACATCTCCGCCAGCTTGCCGCGATTGACGAACTTCTCTGGCGGCTCGTTCACCCATTCCGGCACGTTCAAGCCGCTTTCGCGCAGATAAAGCCCCGTATCGAGCAACATGAACTTCTGGCTTTTGGGATTGAGGTCCCCGCCCAACGGAACGCCATTGGCGTTGCAGCAATCAGTGCGTATTGTCAACTTGGCGCGTTCCAACAAATCGGTGGCGTTTTTCGACTGGACGTAACTGAGACCCAAAAGCGCGTCCGAATAGACGAACTTTTCGCAAGTCTGGCGCACGACCGATGTGAGCACGTGCCGTATCACATCCGGACTCAGCCTCGTCTTGTATTTGCCGAAGTCTTCCTTGAGCGAGACGAGAATATCGTCCTGCTCCCGTTGCGCCGCGAGGAAGCTCCCGGTTTCGACATAGCGCTCGACAGCGGCCGGCATGCCGCCGACGATGAGAAACGACTTGAGAATCTCTAGCAGCTTGCCATGCGCAATCCCGGGTAGAGGCTTGTCGAATGCCGCGCCTCTCGCCCGCTCCAGAGCCATATCCGCCCCAAGTGCCCCGGCGAATTCCGCGTATGAGAGCGGATACACGAACATGTTGCGTATCCGCCCCACCCCGAAGTCGCTCAAATCGTCGAACACGAACTCCAAGAGCGACCCCGCCGCAATCACATGGAGACTTTGCATATCCTCGTAGAAAAACCGCAAAGCGGAAATGGCGCGGGGGCACTCCTGTATCTCGTCAAGAAAAATAAGCGTGCGCCCAGGGACGACAGGCTTGTCAAACTGGTATTCAATGAGCGATACGATGGTCTTTACGTCCAGATCGTCAGCAAAAGCCTCGCGTATCTTGCGGTTCTTCTCGAAATTGATCTCGATATAATAATCAAAGCCTTCCGCAAGATGCCGCACTGCTGTCGTTTTGCCAGTCTGCCTGGCACCTCTGAGCAGCAAAGGCTTGTGGCTAGAATCGTTTTTCCAGTCCTCAAGGGCAGAATCTATCTTTCTTTTAATGTACATTTTGCGCCTTTCCCATGGTTACAAGGCATATTATAGCATATTTTGGGGCGCACCGCAATAGCCAAGTGCCGAAAATCGGCACTTATAACCTCCGTCAAATAATCATATTCGGCGGACACTCACGCGATAAAGTAGCGAAAAACGGGGGATTAACTCCAATCGCCCTGCACAATGTCTCAATCTATCCTGCCTATTGACTCAAGCACCAACCAACCGCCCTATATCGTTTCCCAACCCATTCGACACGCCCGCGACGGCCCGCGCAAACATCATCCGCGTATTCATTTCGATTCCTCGCCATCCGTAATCTTGTCCGCCGCCTTGGTTATCTTGTAGCATTCATACTCGCCGGTGTCGAGATCCTTTTGACAGAGGAACACCGAATCGGGGAAGCGCGGCGAAACAACTGCCCGCCAACGCCTCCCTGGCACATGCTCCATCTCCCATACGCAGGTAAACGACTGGTCGAAGATGTGTATAACCGATTCGTTGCGATAGGTCGCATTCGGCTTCACCACCAACAGCCGCTCGTTCTCACCGCGCCCGAATGCCGCCGCGCATTGCAGGATGATGCTATGCCCCGCATCGTGGCGGCAGAGGATTTGCGAGCGGAATACGGCGTCCGCAATCTGGATAGGCGAGCCTTTGCGCCCCAACTCCGCGACCGCCACGCAAACCATGTTCGTGCCAAAGCGAATCGGCGTGGACTCGTACCAAACCGCCGCATTCTCCGCCGCGCGATCTCGATCTTTGTTGATGTTCCACACCCTGTCATCCGTGCCGCCACTAACCTTTGCAAGCCTCGCAATCTCGGCAGTCGTCGCGCCGTCGCACGGCACAAACGCAAACTCCTCAATGTTGGGTCTGCTCGCACAACCTGCCAAGCCGAGCATCGCCGCTCCCGCGACGGCCCGCGCAAACATCATCCGCGTATTCATTTCGTTAGCTCCTTTCTTGCGCTTCAACATCCATCGTCTGCACATCACCATAACTTGCACTACTTGAAGAGCGAATCGGTCTGGGGCAGCAGCTTCAGCCCATCCTCAGACTGTTTCTTATCGACATCGCAGACAACCGCCACCACTGTCGCATTGGCATCGCTCCTGTCAGCAGTTTCCATGACTAGCAGAACCTTGCGGGCGCCCCCCATCTCACAGGCCGGCGCGTATGCCAGGAGATAGGCCTTGACGGAGGCCATGTTAGCCAACACCTCCTTTGATTTGGCGCGAAGCTCCTCAATAGACGCAAAACCAGCCAGATTGTAGAACGTGCCGCGTTCGCCTTCGGTCACATAAAGCGTCGGACAGAAGTCCTCGCCCATGTCAAGGACGATAGGAACATTGCTTTCTATCGAGACGTCAAGCAATCTGGAACACTCTTTTGACAGTTGAGGTCTTTCCTCGTTCATTTTCTTCTCCTTTTCACTGGTTGGATTCTTGTTCATCTTGGCAACGACCAACCATCCTATGGCAATCATCACCCCCGCAAGCACAGCAAATAGCATTTTCTTCTTCATGCTCCCGCTCCTTTCGACCTGTCCGCGTCGTCCGGCAATGACGCCGTCTCGATCCCGCCGAGTCCGAACCATGCGGTAACAAGGAGCGGAACTCCCACGACCACCGCAACCATTGCAAATAGAATTCGTTTCTTCATAGCGTCCAAAGATACACGCGTTTGAAATTGTGCTTGTAAAGAATGTCGAGAACATTCACCAGCGCCTTATGTGGCGAATCCTCCGCACACTTTATGGCGACGGTCTTTCCCTTGGTCTCGGGGTTTCCAGCCAAGTTCGCCAAGATATCGTCAAGCTCGGCGAGAGAGACCCGCTTGTCGCAATAAACTATCACGCCATCAAGAGTGCCGTCGGCAGACGGTCCAACCAAGAAGGTCAGCCGCTGCCCAAGCGAGAGTGGTGCAGTATAACGAATTGACAAGTCCTCTTCATCTAACGGCTCCCCTTCGTCAAAGATATGTATGTCCTCTTCCGGGACACACCCTACACAAGGGCAAGTCCGCAATATCTTGAAAGTCACCAGCTGCGAATCGCCAGAATCGCCGCTCGCACGAGCGACAATTGAGATATCCCATATCCCACGCTCGGTAAACCTGTTGATGAGGCTTGCCACGCAACGATGACTGCACTCCATGTCTGCTCTAATAAAGGTGGAGCGCTCATCTCTTCCGGGGAGAGTCTTCCCTGTCAGCCGTTTCAGGGCACCTATCATATTCCCTTCCCGAATCTCGTCTTTTTCCACGGAGAGGCTTTCTCCTTCCAATGACGCCTTCGGAACTGGCAGCAATGCGCCTTTCTCGTCTCGAATCGAGATCTCCGCGAACAGGCACTTTTTGGGAATTGCCACATCCGTCAATTTATCGCCATGCGGAGCAATCGGCAAATTGACAGTTCGATCCCACTTCACCGCATGCGAAGCCAAACATTCTTCGGCCTTGCGCTGTTTTTCACGGCCTGGCCAATACCAGAAAACCGCATAGACAGCCGCCGTGGCAATGATAACTACAGCAACCACCGCCGCAAGCGCGACAAATATTGTTTTCTTTTTCATATAGATGCCTACTTTCTTAATCCTGTTAATCCTGTAAATCCTGTCTAGAAACTCCCACTCCCTCCCGCGCAAACATCATCCGCGTATTCATGAGTTCGTTCCTTTCGTCATTCGTTGTCGTCCATGTCTTCGTGCAGTTCCTTTGCAAGCGGACGCACCTGCTCCAGCCACTTGTCGCGCTCGGACTCGGGGTAGAACTTGCCGAAGGCACCACAATCCTTTATTGCCTCTAATTGGCCAAGGTCACGCTGGTACATGCAACCGCTCGGCAGATAGATGCACCACACGGAATCGCCTTCGGTTGCCGCGAGTCCCACCTTGTCACATTCATCATCTACGTCGAATATGTAATGGCGCGTCTGAAACGCGAATCTGCAATGCAAAACAGCAAGCCGCTGAACGGAATTCGCGCGCTCCTTCCAATAGCGAGAATACGAATATGGATTGTCGCCCTTGCTCCCGTCGCCACATACGAGTTCATGCAGCTGACGCTTGAGTTCGATACCGAGAATGTGCCATCGAAGCGTCATCCATGAGCGGTGGATATTGAAGACTGCGCCAAAGACGATGAAAGCAAGAATCACCCATGCTGCGCCGTACGCGAAGCGTCGCGCCTTGGACGCGCCCATTCGCTTGAGTCCCGCCTTTTCCAGCACGGCAGCAAGCTCCGTGCCATCCACGCCGCGCCCGCTCCAGTCGGGGACGCAGGCCACATTGCCGCTGTGGCATTGCAGGTAGAGCGCGTCGGCGTCGATGCAGTACTTCGCGAATTCGCTCCACGGCATCGTCGCCTTGCTCTCGCCGTGGGCGCAGTAAAGACCCTCGTCGGAGAGATGGTATTCGGCAAGATTCGTCTTGCGTTTGCGGTAGGCCTCCACGACGCCGCGACGAAAGCGACGGCGGCGAAGCCATACCGTCACCGCAATCGCCAGCGACATAAACAACAAGAAGTCGCCAAGGCTCACGCCGCCTTGGGCAACCAACCCCTCAACCATCAGTTCCGCCACGGCTTGCGCCCACGCCACGACAAACATCACGGCGGAGATGGCGAACATCGTGCGGAAGTATCGCCTGAACGGGCGCATCGCCAGCTCCACCGTTTCTGTTTCGCTCTTCTCGCAAGTATATGTCAGCTCCATTATTTTGTTCCTTTCATTGTTCCCGCCGCGAACGCGAGGGATGAGACGAGGGCCCCCCTACGCAGAGCGGCGAAGGACAAGTTGATTCGTGCAAAGGGTTTCAGGGGGTGCGCCCTTTCGGTTGGTAGGTCGATGTGCCGTCAAGATTCATGACATATTTGAAATTGCGGCCGTAGGTGTCTGTACCGGGCAGCTTTTCGCCGTTGAAATCGCCCTCCGGCCCGACCGTCCAGACGATGCCGCGCGCCTTGTCGTATTGCAGCACCGCACCGTGCCCGAACGGATCTTTCGGCACGGATGGCAGGAACTCCGGGACAAGCGCCTCCAGCGAATCGGGGAAGTCGCCGTTCTTTCTTTTGCAGAGAGTGGCCGCGACAACCACCGCCGTGGCGCGCCGCTGATAATCGCCATGCGCGACAGAAACGGCAATACGTTCATAGGAGACGGCCAATGCGCCGAGCAGTGTCCGGCCCAGGCCGTTGGACGAGACCAGCCGCCGAAGACGACTTTCAGGAACCGCCGTCGCCTTGTCAAATTCGGCCGTCAGCATCTCTCCTGCCGCCTTGTCATAGTCATCCGAAAGCACAGCCTTCTCCTTGACAAGCCAGTCTCTGTAGATTTTCCTCGTGCGGACCGGTTTGTAGATCAAGTTGAAGTAAAGCTGCGCCAGCACGCCCGTCCGACTTTTGTGCTGTTCAGCTTCAAAGATACGCAGCCCGTTTTCGAAGTTGTATCGATACTCGTTGTTCACCATCTGGCGCAAGCCTCTGCGCCGCGCCGCCTCGTCAAAACCGGAGAGGCCGTCGAGGAGTCTGCGCAGGCCTGCCGCGGTCGCCCTGCCGGATTCAACGATCCGCGCGGCGAGGTCGCAGGCCATGCCGCGCGCCGAATCCGCGACCAGCCAGCAGACGATGGTTTCGGCGTCCGTCTGGATCGTGCGGGCAATCGCAAGCAGTTCGTCGAAGCAGTCAACCGCCGCGCCGATTTCGCCGCGTTCGATCAGCGCATTCGCCCGAGCCTCCTGCAGTTTGATCATTTGCATAAATTCGGCAATCGGGAACATCTGAAACGCCCCCTCTTGCCGCGCATCCGACTGATACCACTGCGGACGGCGGCACGCTTCAGCGAAAAGCGCCAGCGCCTCGGCGTTTTCTGCTGCCAGCGCCGCTTTCTGCTCTAGAGTCAGTTTAGGCCATTCCAGAGGCTCGCACCAATGCTTGACCGCGTTCGTGGCCGCCACAAAGCCGCAAAATACGTTTTCCACATCGGCGGGGGCATTTGTCGTCACGCTGAAATCCGTTACGTCATCCAACGCCGAAACGCCCGGCAAGGCGATCATCATGAGCACGGCGGCAACGCCCGCCTGTTGAACTGTCATTTGACCCGCTCCTTTCACATTTCCGGTCTCTGCAGGAAGTTGCCATGCAGTATACCATTTGATTCCGCCGCGCGTCAACCACGCCGCGCGGCGCAAAGGGACACCCGCCCCTTCACCAATAGTAAACGAAAAAGAAGCAAAAAGATTTCACAAGATTTCTAGGATCCTCGAGAATTTGGGTGAGGCCCCAAGCACATCGTCCACACCGCCGTCGAATCACTTTGAAACCTTATGTTTCCAATCGATTCCCTCCACGCATGGCTCAAGACTGCGGTCTCCTGGGTTAGGATTGGCAATGTGATAGAATGTGCCAAACCAACTCTCCAGCGTCAAGGCACCGTAATACTCCTTGCCCCCGCCATCGGAACGAAATACCTTGTATGCGATATAATCTGCAGGTTCCGGTGATTTATGCGAGGGCATCTTCAAGTCTGTAATGGTTATAGACTTCTCGAAATCAGATGTTTCCGGCACTTCATATCTCGTGCAGAAACAGACTGAATCGCTTTCGCCAAGCATGGGTAACTTTACCAGACCGCTCTTCTCGTTCGTGACGGCCACCGAAAGCCGTCCTTTTTCCGATCCGCCGTCTTTACGTGGCAAAAATTCGTTACGGAACACAAGGTCAGCATTCTTTCCTCGCCCCCGTGGCGGAGTCCAATCACGGTTTACCACATCATATCCATTGGTCCATGCTTTCGTGCCATAATCGCCCCAAAGGCACGCATCCACTCTAATGCGGCACAGGGCAGTCGGACGGTTGCGTCTGAATATTCGAACGGTATAGACACGCCGCCCCTCGACATCCGTACTCCAGCTCGGCCCCTTGGCGCGATCTGGACGCGTATCCCTGTCCTCGCCAGGGACGTAAAACATATCTCCGCGTCGTTTGTGATAACCAGCGGCGTTGACCTCGATCTTGGACGGCAGATAGTTCAAATGGGGGAAATACACCATGCCGTCCTTACCTGTCATGCCTTTGTCGCCTGAATCGCTCCAGAACATTTCGGAAGGACCTATTCCGTCAATCTCGACATCCGCCCCGGCCACAGGGAAACCGGATTCGTCAATGACACGGACATAGTATCCATGATACGGCTGAAACACGTCTATCGGCAGCATGAGCGTGTCTCGCACGGGGTTTACGACCGCAATTTCGAGACCACACCCGACAAATCCAACAGGCAGAAACACGAACCAGCCGACAACTGGAATCTGTCCCACACGAAAGCACGTAGTGCTAATAGGCGAGACATAACGCGCCCTTGTGTCTTGATAGTATTCTCCCGTACGTGTGATACACCCGCCCGACGCAAGGAGTGCGACAATGGCAATCATTTTGTTGAATGTTGCCAATGTGGAAGTGTTGCCAATTCCAATGCTGCCAGTTCCCAGTTTCTGCATTGTTCATTCCCTCCTTTAGTTAGCCGCCGCAAGACGCGATTACAGGCTCTTCAGAAGCGCCGTGCAGCCTTCAAGGATGTCGGCGTAGGTCGCGTCGAAGTTGCCCGTGTACCACGGGTCGGCGATATCGCGTTCGGAGCCGGCGAACGACAGGAGCTTCCGAATCTTCCCCGCATCCTCTGGGAACACGAGCCGCCGCAGATCGGCGATGTTGTAATCGTCCATCCCGATGAGGAGGTCGTATTCCCGCGCCTTCGCGGCATTCAGCAGCCAGGCGCGACGTGGCGTGAACGGGATGCCCTCGGCCTGAAGCTTCCGGCGGGTGCCGTAGTGGATGTCGTTGCCGATCTCGTCTGTGTGCAGCGCGGCGGACTCGACCACGATGTCGTCCCGCCCCGCCCTTCGGACGAGCGCCTTCATCACGAACTCAGCCATCGGCGAACGGCAGATGTTCCCGTGGCACAGGAACAGGATTTTCGTTGCACCGGTCCGCATCGTTTCAGTTCCCCTCTGTTGTTTGGACAGCCTTTACAGGATTCGTTTTCCTGAAGAGACGCGCGACGAACGCGCCGCTCACGTTGTGCCACACGCTGAAGATCGCGCCGGGGACGACGGCCATCGGATAGGCCGCGAAGTGCACGGCGGCGAGGCTGGCGGCCAGGCCGGAGTTCTGCATACCGACCTCGATGCAGAGCGCCCGGCGCTTCGGCTCGGCCAGGCGCAGCGCGGCGGCGATCAGATAGCCGAGCGCGAGGCCGCCGACGTTGTGCAGGATGACGACGACGAATATTGTGACCCCGCCCGCCCACAGCCGCTTCGCGTTCGCCGCGACGACAAGCGCGATGATGACCGCGATGGCGACGGACGACACGGTCGGCATGAACCGTACCGCGCGTTCCGTCGCGGCCGGGAAGAAGCGCTTGGCGGCCAGCCCCAGAAGAATCGGCAGGATTACGACCCAGAGAATGTTGACGAACATGCCGTACGCATTCACGTCGACCGTCCGGCCGGCGAGCAGCAGCGTCAAGGCCGGCGTCAGAAGCGGCGCAAGGAGCGTCGAGACACCCGTCATGCCCACGGACAGCGCGAGGTCGCCCTTGGCGAGATAGGTGATGACGTTCGAGGCCGTGCCGCCGGGGCAGCACCCGACGAGCACCACGCCGACCGTCAGCGCCTCGTCCAGGCCGAAGAGCCGCGCGAGCGTCCAGGCGAGCGCCGGCATCACGGTGAACTGCGCCGCGCATCCGACGGCGATGTCCCGCGGCCGGCTGAACATGACCTTGAAGTCCGCGAGCCGGGTCGCGAGCCCCATGCCGAACATCACAACGCCGAGCAGGACGCTGATGAACGTTCCCGAAGTCGCCGCCGCCATGATCCTTTCAACCGTCATCAACTCTCAACCTCCCCTCTGCGTTCGCGCGCCAACCGCGTCAGCGCAGCTTCGCGCATCGCCCCTGCCGGATCAGACGACGGGCTTGATGTACTTCGACTTGAGCGCGCGCCAGAGAACGACGCAGAACGCCGAGAGCGGAATCGCCAGGAGAAGCCCCAGGAGCGACTGGAACACCGCGCCCCAGAAGAAGAACGAGAAGATGACGCCCGCGTAGCCGAGCCCCGTCTTGTCGCCCTGGATCTTCGGCGTGATCACGTACCCGTCCAGCAGCTGCCCCGCGCCCCAGACGAGCACGACGCCCGCGACGCGCCACGTCGAGCCGTCCGCGCCGAAATAGGCGAGCGACAGCGCGATCGGCAGACAGACGACCGAGCCGAAGAACGGCACGAGGTTGAGAACGCCGAGGATGAAGCCGATGATGAAGCCGTACGGCAGCCCCACGACCGCGAACCCGAGCCCGTACAGGCCGCCTTCAAGAAGGCAGATGACGACCTGCCGCTGGAAGAAGCTGACGACGATGTCGAGGAATGCGTCGATCTGCTCGGCGACGAACGCCTTGGTGTCGTCCTTGAGGAACGGCATCTCGGCGACGTAGTCGTTCCCGCGCATGTCGGGCCGCGTCAGGAAGTAGAAGAAGAAGAGGAGCGCGACGAGCGCGCCGACGATGCCCGTCAGATACCCGAGCACACTGACGCCGAGATGCGCCGCCTTGACCTTGTAGAGCTCAATCCAGTCCTGGTACGGAACGCCGAGCTTGTCCGCGAGCTCGCGCGCCTTGGGGAAGTTGGCATGCAGCCAGTCCATCCCCTTCGCGGCCAGCTCCGGCGCCTGTGTGATGAGGTTCGAGATCTGGTCGGCGGCGAACGCGCCGAAGTGCCAGAGGAAGAAGCCGACCGGAATCAGCACCGACAGCATCATCAGCGCCGCCGCGCCCGACGGGTTCTTGACGAGCCGCTTCCACCAGCCATAGTACGGCTTGAAGAAGAGCGCGAGGAAGAGGCCCGAGATGACGGGGATGATCGCGCTGGAGACGTACGCGAGCGCCTTCAGCGCGAGCCACCCCACGAACGCGACGAACGCGCCGACGACCGTGACCGACAGGATCGTCAGCCCCGTCGCGACCGTCTTGCGCTGGCTCTCGTTCAGTTCAACCATGGGCTCACTCCGGCTTCCTGCCGCCGAAGCGGTCGGCGTCCTTGATCGTCGGGGCCGTCTCCGAGAAGGCGAAATCCTTGCCCGGCAGCACGGCGTTGAGGACGATGCCCATGAGCGCGCCCACCGCGAGGCCGGAGAGCGAGATCTTCACCGAACCGACCGCGAACGCGATGGCGCCGCCCTTCGAGAACGTGATGCCGAGCGTCAGCACGAGGATGAGCGCCGCGATCAGCATGTTGCGCGACTTGCCGAGATCGACCTGGCTTTCGACGAGGTTCCGCACGCCCACCGCCGAGATCATCCCGTAGAGGATAAAGCTCACGCCGCCGATCGTCGCCGCCGGGATTGTGCCGATGAACGCCGAGAACTTCGGGCAGAACGAGACGAGGATCGCGAGGCACGCGGCGATGCGGATGACGCGCGGGTCGTAGACGCGCGAGAGCGACAGCACGCCCGTGTTCTCGCCGTACGTCGTGTTGGCCGGCGCGCCGCAGAGCGAGGCGAGGCAGGTGGCGAGGCCGTCGCCGAGCATCGTGCGGTGCAGGCCCGGCTGCGCGAAGAAGTTGCGCTTCACCGTCGAGCTGATCGCCGAGACGTCGCCGACGTGCTCCATGATCGTCGCGAAGGCGAGCGGGAAGACGATCAGCACCGCGCTCGCGATGCGGCCCCAGTCGGGGTGCGCAAGGAGCGGGAAGACCGTGTTCTCCATCCGGACCGGCAGGCCGATCCACGCCGCGTTCGCGACGGCCGAGTAGTCGATCGACGCGCTCAGGCCGAGCCGGCCGAAGACGACGGCAACGAGATAGGAGAAGACGACGCCCATCAGGATCGGAATGATCCGGAACATGCCACGCGCGAAGATCGAGAACGCGATCACCGTCACGATGGCGACGAGCGCGACGGGCCAGTCGGTCGTGCAGCTGTTCACCGCCACGGGCGCGAGGACGAGCCCGATGCCGATGATGATCGGCCCCGTCACGACGGGCGGGAAGAACTTCATCACCGTCTTGACGCCGCAGGCCTTCACGCAGCCGGCGACGATGAAGTAGAGGAGCGAGGAGGAGGCGACGCCCAGGCAGGCGTACTGGAGCATCTTCGCCTTGTCGCAGTCCTCGAAGCCCGCCGCGCCGGCCATCCCGGCGAGCGCGAAGTAGCCGGCGAGATAGGCGAAGGACGAACCGAGGAACGCCGGCACCATCCGCTTCGTGACGAGATGGAAGAGGAGCGTCCCCAGGCCCGCCCACAGGAGCGTCGCGCTCGGCGAGAGGCCCGTGAGGATCGGCACGAGGATCGTCGCGCCGAACATCGCGAACATGTGCTGGACGCCGAGGACGGCCATCTTCGGCAGTCCGAGCGTGCGCGCGTCGTAGACGGCGTCGCCCGCCTGGTACTTGGCGCGCAGCCGGGCGATGGCCTGCGCCAGCGCGGCCGACTCGTCCGCGGTGACGACGCCGTCCTCCGCGATGCCGGTCAGCAGCTTCTCGAAGAGCGCGAGGTCGGTGTCCTTCGCGGCGAACGGATGGACGAGGCCGATCAGGGCCTTCGTCTCGTCGAGGTCGGCCCTGCCGTCCGCGAACGTGAACTTCGCCGCCGCCGTCATCAGCTGCGACAGCGTCCAGTTGTCTGCATTCTGTTGTGTAGCCATGGTGTTCCTTCTTTTGTCCGTTGGCGAATTATTTTCCCGGGTACTTGACGAGCGAGGCGACGTCGTAGCCCTTCAGGAGCCCGTCGCGCGCCCGGAAGCCCTCGAGCTCGATCGGGAAGACCATCTTCGCGACCGAGCCGCCGAGCCGCTCGACGAGCCGCGCCGCCGCGAGCGCCGTGCCGCCCGTCGCCAGGAGGTCGTCGACGATCACGACGCGCTGGCCGGGCTTCACGGCGTCCGTGTGCATGTGCAGCGTCGCCCGGCCGTATTCGAGGTCGTACGTTTCCGAGATCGTCTCGCGCGGCAGCTTGCCCGGCTTGCGGATCGGCACGAACGCCGTGCGGAAGCGGTCGGCGAGCGCCGCGCCGAAGATGAAGCCGCGCGACTCGGGCGCCGCCACGAGGTCGAATTCGACGGCGGCGAGGATGCCGACCGCCCTGTCCAGCGCAAGCTGGAAGCCGTCGGGAGATTCGAGGATCCCCGTGACGTCACGGAAGAGGACGCCCGGCTTCGGGAAGTCGGGAATGCCCTTGACGTAGTTGTCGAGATTCTTCATGGCGTTACATCAGCGCGTACTTGGCGACGAAGAGGGCCGTGAGGACGTACATGATCCAGTGGATGCGCTTGAAGTGGCCCGCGAGCGCGTTGACGACCGTGTAGGCGATGACGCCGAACATGATGCCGTCCGAGATCGAGTAGGTGAACGGCATCGCCGCCACCGCGAGGAACGCCGGCACCGCCTCGCCCGCGTCGCGCCAGTCGATGTCCGCGCACGAGGAGAGCATCATGTAGCCGACGACGATCAGGGCCGGCGCCGTCGCGAAGCCGGGGATCGCGAGGAAGACCGGTGCGAAGACGATGGCCGCCGCGAAGAGCGCCGCGGAGGTGACGCCCGTCAGGCCCGTCTTGCCGCCCGCCATCACGCCCGAGGCCGATTCGACGAACGTCGTCGTGGTGGACGTGCCGAAGACGGCGCCCACGCTCGTCGCGATCGAGTCGGCGCAGAGCGCGCCCGAGATGCGCGGGAGCTTGCCCTCCTTGTCGAGGAAGCCGCCCTTCATCGACACGCCGATCAGCGTGCCGAGCGTGTCGAAGAGATCGACGAAGAAGAACGCGAACATCACGACGAAGAAGTCGAGCGACGTGACGAGCGACCAGCCGGAGCCCACGACCTCGCCCTTCACGGTGTGCGTCCAGCCGTCGGCATGGAAGAGCGCGCCGACGGTCGAGCCGAATTCGGAGAAGTTCTGCGCGAGGCCCTTCACCGAGAAGTCGGGATAGAGCGAGTAGAAGCCCGCCGCCGGATCGGGCGCGTAGAGGCCCGTCGCCTGCGCCGCCATGCCGAGGCCCCACGTGAAGAGGATGCCGAAGAGGATCGCGCCCTTCAGGCGCTTGACGAGCAGGTACGCCGTGAAGAGCGTGCCCAGGAGCGCCAGCACCGCGCAGATGCCGTTCGTGTGGAACGGCACCTCGTTGAACCGGACCATCGACACGAGCGTCGCGGGGTTGTCGACGACGACGCCCGCCGTCTTCATCGCGATGAGGCAGATGAAGAGGCCGATGCCCGCCGCGACCGCCTTCTTGAGCGAGATCGGGATCGCGTTGAAGATCCCCTCGCGCACCGGCGTGAGCGAAAGCGCCAGGAAGACGAGTCCCTCCACGAAGACCGCGAGCAGCGCGAACTGCCAGCTGTAGCCCATGCCGAGCACGACGCCGAACGTCAGGAAGGCGTTGAGCCCCATGCCCGGCGCGAGCACGAACGGGTAGTTCGACATGAACGCCATGAGAAGCGTGCCGACGACCGCCGCGACCGCCGTCGCCACGAAGACGCCGCCCTTCGGGATGCCGGCCGTCGAGAGGATCGACGGGTTCACGGCCAGGATGTACGCCATCGTCATGAACGTCGTCACGCCCGCGACGATCTCGGTGCGGACCGTCGTGCGGTTGCGCTTCAGCCTGAAGAGGCGGCCGAGGAACGTCGTCTCCGGCTCGTCGGACTCCGCCTCGCGCGTCATCCACTTCAGGTACGCGCCGATGCGCAGCGACTCCTCCGCCGTGACGACGCCGTCCTCGAGCACGTCGTCGAGGAGCTGCACGAACTCCGCCATCTCGGGGCTCTCCGCCGCGCGCGGACGCGCGAACGCGAGCAGGATCTGCGCCTCGGCGCGATCAACCTTGCCGTCCTCCAGGATGGCCGTCTCGAACTTCCGGATCGATTCCTTGATGTCGCTCATGTCTGTCCCTTCTTTTTTGTCGCTCGTTAAACCAGATTGAGAATGCCGGAGAACCCGGTGAGGTCGAGCACCTCGCGCACGGCGGGCGGCACGCGGGCGATCTGGAGCTCGCCGCCCTTCGCGAGCATCGTCTTGTGGGCGCTCAGCAGCAGCCGCAGCCCCGCCGAGCTCATGTAGGGCACGTCCGCGAGGTCGAGCACGACGCGCGTCGCGTCGCCGAACTTGAGGCCCGCCTCCAGTTCGGGGGCCGTCACCGTATCCACGCGTCCGCTGACGGTGATGGTCAGCGTCGTTCCGTCCGTGTGAGTCTTAATTTCCATGGTCGTCTCCTTTTTCCTGTCCGTTGTTCGTTCCCGCCGTCCGGCCGCCGTCGCCGTCGTAGCGGATGATGAGCTGCGTGCAGTCGTCGGCCTGCTCCGCGCCCGCCGCGTGGCGGTGCACGTCGGCGAGCACC
>JAFUEM010000205.1 GCA_017463935.1 Kiritimatiellia bacterium | reverse complement strand
CTGCACGAACGTCCGGAAGTTGCGCCGCACGAGAATCTCCGGCACGCGGCTCGCCACCGCGCCCTGCATGAGGCCGTCGATGAGGAGCGGGCGGTAGATCGCTTCCTTCAGCAGCGTCGCGCCCCAGAAATCCTTCTCCACCTTCTGCGCGCCGACGAGGATGAGGCGGCCGACGCCCAGCGTCGCCAGCTGCGGCAGCAGGCGCTTCATCACGCGCGGGCGCGGCGGCGCGAGGATGAGATCGACCCACGGCGCGAGCGGCGCGTCGGTGTGGCGCACCTGGACGGCGACTGTGCCGTCCGCGGCGATCGCCGTGATCTCGCCCGTGCCCAGAAGCCCGTTCACCTCGCCCGTCTTGAGCGTCTGCCCGACCGTGCCGTGCAGGACGTTGACGATATGCGCCGCCCGCGCGTCGCGCACCCGCGCCACGCCCGCGTCGTCGATCTCGTCAGGCTCGAAAAGTATCCTGTTCACAGTGACTGTAAATTATATCAATTCTCCCCGTTGACTTCTAGTCCCAAAAAGAGTATACTATGCGCCGTTTTCGCTTCTTGGGGATTTTCCCCGGGGGCGCGACCATCCAAGGTCGGAGCGTAGCGCAGCCTGGTAGCGCACTTGCTTCGGGAGCAAGTTGTCGTGGGTTCAAATCCCGCCGCTCCGACCACTTTTATTGCCTTGAAACGGCCGCCGGGTCGGCGCGGAGCGTGCGGAGGATCGCATCCATTTCGGCGACGGACTCCGCCGGATCCGCCGTGTTCGTGACGGCGATCCGAAGCGCCGCCGCCTCGAACTGGGAGTAAAGGACCGATGCGGCGCGCGGCACGTCGACCGGCCGGAACTCGCCGCGCGCGATCCCTTCCTCGAGAATCCGCGTAAAGACGCGCAGGAGACCGCCCGTGTGCTGCGCGATCTTCTCGAACGGCGTCGCGCCCTTGCGCCGGTAGCCGGCGAGCACGTCGGCGATGACGCAGATGAAGTCGCGGTTGCCGTACAGCTGGTCGAAGACCGCCGCGCACACCCGGCGCAGCTTCGCGTCCGCGCTCGCGCCCGTCGCCATCGCCGTCTCGTACGTCGCCGCGACGCGCGAGGTCACTTCCTCGATCGCCTTGTTGAAGATGGCGCGCTTGTTCTTGAAGTAGGTGTAGAGCAGCGTGCGCGAGACGCCGCAGTTTCTGGCGATCATGCCGAAGTTGACCTGAGCGTAGCCGACCGCCGCAAAGAGCTTCAGGCTCTCCTTGACGATGCGGCGCTTGCGCCCTTCATGGTCAACCGCACGCGCCATCCTCAGAACGCATACGACAGCGTCGCCGAAATCAGGTGCGAGAACCCGTTGCGGCACGACATGCGCTTGGTGTTCGTCTCGCCGTACTGGCCGGACGAATACGTCACGTCGTAGTGCTCGTTGTTCATGCGGATGAAGTTGTAGCCGAGGTCGAGCGTCAGGTTGTCGGTGATCTTGAAGCCGAGGCCCGTGCCGATGATGTGGCGGTCGCCCGCCGGGAGCATCGTCGACTCATGGTGCTTCTTCGTCGGGTCTTCGTCGAACGTGTAGCCGAGGCGACCCGTCAGCCAATCAAGGAAATCGTACTCCATGCCGAAACCCACGCGCACCGTATCGCGCCAGTCAAACTGCTGCGTGTAGCTGTGTCCGCCGCCGATCTTGAAAGCGATCTTGTCGAGGCTCGACCAGCGCGTGTAGGTGACCGACGAGCCCACGCGATAGCGCTTGGTGACGTTGTAGTTCACGCCCAGCGTCAGCGATTCCGGCAGCCGCAGCTTCGCCGACGCGCGCTGATGCTCGCGCAGGGAGCTCAGCAGCATGCCACCGGGCCCGTAGACGTTGCCGCCCAGATCGAACGTGCCGCCGATCTTGTGGCGGATCATCGAGCGGTAGACGAGACCGATGGTGAGGTCCTCCGTCGGCTTGAGCGTCATCGCCGCGTTCCAGCCCATGCCCCAGTCGTCGCCGTTCAGGCGCGAATGGAGATCGGCCGTCGCGATCGGCGGATAACCGGGCACCGGCGCAAACATGTCGCCATAGAACGGCTGCTTGTGGTTGTTGAAGTGGATGTAGCTGCCGCGGATGCCCGCCGCCACCGACCACCAATCCGTGACCTTATAGGCGAGATTCGGGTTGAAGGTCATCTGCTCCATCGTCGTCTCCTGGGTGTCGCCCGCGAGATCCCAGTTCTTCCCGTACTTGGTGCCGAGGCCGAACTCCGTATAGTTGCCCCAGCCGAAGGTGAAGTCGAACGGCAGCGGAATCGTCGCGTAGAACGTCGGCACGAAGAACCAGCCGGGGTTCATCCGGTTCTGCGAGCGGTGATCCACCTCCACGTCGCAGTAAGGCAGGATGAACGTGCCGCCCGCCGAAACCATGATGTTGGTCGCGAAGGCCAGGTTGGCCGGGTTGTGGTAGGCGGCGGTCGCATCGTGCGTATCGCCGATCACCGCGCCGCCCATCGCGTTGCCGCGCGCGGAAGCCTCGTAAATGCCGAAGCCGGCGCCGTATGAACACGTCGTTGCCGCGGCCGCGGCCGCCAGGAGGAGAACCTTCTTCATTTTGACATTTTTTCCTTTTGTGTCAGAAACGGCGCGTATGATATCATATCCGCGCCCGCCGCGCAAGGGGGCATTTGATAATTTCTGAATGGGACGTGAAAGCGGCCGGTCGGTCAGCCGTCGACGGCCGCGAGGCTCTTCTTGAGGAGCGAAATGAGCGTGCGCTTCTCCTTTTCGCTGAAGCTGTCGATGCGCGCGCGCCATTCCTTCTTGAACGCCTTGAGCGCGTCGTCCGCCTCCGTCGCGAAGTGCGCCTTCAGGGCCTTCTTCGCCGCGTCGATGTAGCTGCGCACCTCCGGGTTGAGCTCGTCCATCACGAGCGCGTTCTCGGCCGCGAGGTCCGGGAAGCGCGGCGAGACGAGGTACGCCGTGTACGGCTCGCCGCCGGAGCGCACGCCCGGCGCGCGCTCGTGGAGCTGGAAGCCGTCGGTGCCGGCGAAGACGAGCTTGCCCGCGCCCACGAACTTGCTCTTCCACTCGATGACCTCAAGCCGTGCCGTCGCGCCGTTCTCGAGCGTGAGCCGGTAGTCGGTCGCGCGCCGCTGGACGATGAGCGGCGTCACCGGCAGCCCGTTGAAGAAGATGCGCACGCTCGGGTAGCTCTTCAGGTAGAGCGCGAATTTCGAGGCGAGCGCCTGCACCGTCCCCGCCGCGTCGAGCAGCGAATCGCAGTTCACCTTCGCGTTGGCGATGTAGACTTCCGTGCCCGTCGCCGGGCCGGGCGCGGCTGAATCGAGGTTGAAGACGCCGGGGTTCTCGATGTCGCCCGCGATGACGTAGGACAGGAGCTCCCCGCCGATGCGCACCGTCGTGCGCCACTCCACGTGGTCGCCGAGCGCAAACGCCTTGAAGCGGCCGCGCCCGTTGCGCCCGTGCAGACGGCGGTGCTCGCGCGCGGTCGCGCTGCCGAGCCGCTTCCAGCTGCCGCCCAGAAAGCCGAAGGTCGCATCCGCCCGCAGGACGTCGATGCCCGTGCCGTCGTCGGCGACGCGCACGGCCTCGACCGCGCCGAGCGCGTTGGTGACGAGATCGACCTTGACCTCGCGCGCGTCGGCGTCGAGCGCGTTCCAGACGAGCTCCTCGATGGCGGAGATCGGCGCGGACTTCGCGAACGACGCAATGTGGTCGGCCTGCGCCTGGACGTAGATTTGCTTGCTCATGCGCTCAGATCCCGATGTCGTTTTCGCCGGCGGCGTTCTTGACGACGGGCACGGCCTCGACCGCGCCCGACTGCGTCACCTTCTCGATCTTGAGCCGGATCGCCTCCAGGTCCGCGCGGCACTTTTCGACCAGCTTGCGCCCTTCCTCGAACGCCGCGATCATCTCATCGAGCTTCATCTCGCCGGACTCCATCTTGTCCACGAGCCCTTCGAGCTTGTTGAGGTTGTCTTCAAACTTCATGACGGCATATTATATCACATCTCGCCCCCGTCCGTCATTCAGATTCGTCCGGGGGCTCTCTTCACCGCGCACGGGTGCGCCTGGTGGGACTCGAACCCACACACCTTGCGGCACTGGAACCTAAATCCAGCGTGTCTGCCATTTCACCACAGGCGCTTCGGGCGCGCGCCGCGCGCCGCCTATTTCTTGCGCAGCTTGTCGCGGTGCGCGTAGAAAATCTTCGTCTTGTTCTGGAAGCTCTGCGCCTCGGGGAACGTGCCGCCGGAAACGAGCTTCTGGAAATTCGCCAGCGCCTCGCGCTGACGGCGGTCGAGATTCGACGGCACCTCGAAGACGATGCGCGCCGTCAGGTCTCCCGGATAGCCGCCGCGCAGCGACGGCACGCCCTTGCCGCGCAGGCGGAACAGCTTGCCGTTCGGCGTGCCCGCCGGGATCTTCAGCTGCGCCGCGCCGTCGGGCGTCGGGATCTCCACCTCGCCGCCGAGCGCCGCGAGGATGGGCGAGACGGGAACATCGACGAAGAGCTCCTGGCCCTCGCGCGCGAAGATGTCGCTTTCGCGCACGCCGAGCTGGACGTACAGGTCGCCGTTCTCGCCGCCGCGGATGCCGCCGCCGCCCTTGCCCGCGAGCCGCAGGCGCGAACCGTCGTCGACGCCCGCGGGAATCTTGAGCGCGATGTGCTGCGGCGTCGAGACGTG
>JAFUEM010000065.1 GCA_017463935.1 Kiritimatiellia bacterium | reverse complement strand
GTCGCGGGCTTCCGCGACGGCATCGAGCCGCCGAGCGAGGCCGAGCGGCGCGCGGCGGAGGCGGCCGCGCAGAGCGAAGAGGCGTACCGCAGCGACATCGGCTGCGAACCCGTCGGCGGGCAGCAGGGCAAGACGATCACGCAGCGCAATTCGTTCGAGCCGACGATCGAGGTCAACGGCATCCATGCGGGCTACGGCGGCGCGGGGGCGAAGACGGTCATCCCCGCCGAGGCGTTCGCGAAGCTGTCGATGCGCCTCGTGCCCGGCCAGACGCCGCGCGCCGCGCTCGCGGCGGTCAAGCGCCATCTGGAGGACAAGTGCCCGCGCGGCATGAAGCTGTCGATCGAGGATGTGAACGAGGGCGCGGGCGGCTTCCGCCTGCCGCTCGCCTCGCCCATCTTCCGCCTCGCGGCGGAGGTCCTCGGCGAGATGGATCCGCGCGGCGCGGTGTTCCAGTGGGACGGCGCGTCGATCCCGGTCGTCTCGGTCCTGCGCGAGGCGTCGGGCGCGGCGCCGCTCATCGTCGGCTGGGGACAGGCGGAGGACCGCATCCACAGCCCGAACGAAAGCTACTCCTTCACGCAGTTCGCCCGGGCGCGCGAATGGGCGGTGAAGATTCTTTCGGCCCTTTGACGCGGATTTTTGCTATAATACCTTCTTTCAACGCACGGGAGGATCACCATGGGAATTAGAATCATCGGAACGGGGAGCTATCTGCCGCCGAAGGTCGTCACCAACGACGACATCGCCAAGTCGCTCGACACGACCGACGAGTGGATCTTCTCGCATACCGGCATCCATTCGCGCCACGTGGCGGAGGCGGGCGAATCGACCTCGACGATGGCGGCGAAGGCGGCCCAGCGCGCGATGGACGCGGCCGGCGTGAAGCCCGAGGAGATCGGCCTCATCGTGCTCGCGACCTCGACGCCCGACTACAATCCGTTCCCGTCCACGGCGTGCGTCGTGCAGGGGATCCTCGGCTGCACGAACGCGGGCGCGTTCGACCTGCAGGCGGCGTGCGCGGGCTTCATCTACGCGCTGGAGCAGGCGCGCGGCTTCGTCAATTTCTACCCCGACAAGAAGGCGCTCGTCATCGGCGCGGAGTCGCTGACGCGCATCCTCGACTGGTCCGACCGCGCCAGCTGCATCCTCTTCGGCGACGGCGCGGGCGCGGTGGTGCTCGCGAACGACGAGCCGCCGGGTGTCGCCTCGCTCAAGACGAAGGCGCACACGCTCCTGTGCGCGGACGGCAAGGGGGCCGGCTTCATCTCGCGCACGGGCGGCACGAAGGACGCGCTGCCGATCAACCCCGACACGGGCGTGCCGATGAAGGGGACGCCGCTCCTGCCCGAGCTGACGCTTCAGGGCCACGACGTCTTCGCGTTCGCGGTGCGCACGCTCTCGAAGGTCTCGCGCGACCTGTGCGAGCTCCTGGGCACGAAGCCGGAGGAGCTCGACCGCGTCTTCGCGCACCAGGCGAACGCGCGCATCATCGAGGCGACGGCGCGGCGCATGAAGCTGCCGCTCGAAAAGTTCTGGCTCAACCTCGACACGACGGCCAACACGTCGGCGGCGTCGATTCCGATCTCGCTCGACCAGGCGGTGCGCGCGGGTCAGCTCGTCGACGGCATGAAGATCGTGATGGTCGGCTTCGGCGCGGGGCTGACGTTCGGCGGCACGTACTGCGTGTGGCCGGAACTGTGATTTCAAGGAGAAAAGACAATGAAGAAAGTAATGATTACGGGAATCGGGATGGTCACGGCCGTCGGCAACGGCAAGGCCGCGACATGGGAGGCCGTCAAGGCGGGCAAGCCGGGCGTGGGACGGATCACGTCGTTCGATCCGTCGCGCTGCACGGCGCAGGTCGCCGCCGAGGTCAAGGGATTTGACGAGTACGCGCTCGCGTCGGGGCTCATCGACAAGAAGGCGATGCGCCATATGGCGCGCTTCTCGCAGTACGCCGTCGCCTCGGCGAACGAGGCGTGGAAGGACGCGGGCTTCACCGAGGCGAACCGGCCGGACATGGACCGCGTCGGCACCATCCTCGGCGTCGGCATCGGCGGGCTGGAGGTGACGGGCGAATCGTTCAAGACGCTCTTCGAGCGCGGCCCGGAGCGCCTCTCGCCGCTGGCGATCCCGGAGCTCATCGCCAACGAGGGCGCGGGCAACATCGCCATCGCGCTCGGCGCGAAGGGGCCGTGCCAGGTCGTGACGACGGCGTGCGCGAGCTCGACCGACGCGCTCGGCGTCGCGCTGGACCTCATCCGCGCGGGCCGTGCCGACGTGGTGATCGCGGGCGGCGCGGAGGCGACGATCATGGAGTTCACCATCGGCGGCTTCATGAAGGAGAAGGCGCTG
>JAFUEM010000019.1 GCA_017463935.1 Kiritimatiellia bacterium | reverse complement strand
CGGTGCGCGCCGCCGCCGTCGCGCCGGACGCCGGACGGCACGCGAGGCAGAGGACTTCGCCGGGCGCGAGACGGACGGGGCCCGTGATCGCGACCTTGCGCTGCGTGACGAGATCGAACGCCTCGCCCGCCGGGAAGCGCCGCAGGTCCCATTCGACGTGCGCCTCCTTCGCGCAGTCGAGGTTCGCGAGGACGAGGACGGGCGGCTGATCCTTCTTCTCGCGCACGACGGCGAGCGTGTTGCCGTCGCCGCGCGTGACAACCTCCAGGTGGCTCGCGCCCGCGAAGCTCGGATGCGTCGCGAGGATGAAATTGAGCTTGGCGATGAGATCGACCATGTTCGATTTCGCGCCCCAGTTGAGGTCGTTCTTGCCGTGGACGTCGATCTTCTCCGTGCAGAACCACTCCACGCCGTTGGCCATGCCCCACGCGCCCTGCCAGCTCAGGAGCGCGGAGAGCTGCACGCGCAGCTTCGCGTACGTCTCGCCGCCCTTCGCGAGGCGGTCGTTGTCGTGCGTCTCGGCGAAATGGACGAGCGTGCCGTACTTCTCGCTGCGCTGGATCGCGCCGGGGAGATACCACTCGAACGCGCCGCGGTCGTATGTCTGGAAGACTTCGGAATAGGCCCAGTCGAGGTTCGATTCGGCGAGGAGCCGGTCGGTGACGCGCAGGTCGCCGCCGAGCCCTTCGAGCATGAAGATGGTGTCGGGATATTCTTCGCGGACGCGCGCGACGATGTATTCCCACGTCTCGGCGGGGATCATGTAGCCCGCGTCGCAGCGGAAGCCGTCGACGCCGTTGCGGCACCAGAAGAGGAAGACATCCGCCATGTACGCGCGCAGCTCGGGATGCGAATATTCGAGCTCGACGAGGTCGGCCCACTTCACGCCCCACGCGCCGGGGCTGACGAAACGCCCGTCGGCCTCGCGGTGGAACCAGTCGGGATGGTGCGTCTGCAGAGTCGAGGCCCAGCCGGTGTGGTTGGCGGGAAGGTCCACGAGGA
This sequence comes from Kiritimatiellia bacterium, assembly GCA_017463935.1. Classification (GTDB taxonomy): domain Bacteria; phylum Verrucomicrobiota; class Kiritimatiellia; order RFP12; family UBA1067; genus UBA1067. The sequence goes on along the minus strand of JAFUEM010000019.1, from coordinate 19,814 downwards.
AGAGGCCGCGCCGCGCGTGCACCGCGTCGATGAGCTCGCGGAACTGGTCGAGCGGCGTCGCGTACTCGTCGAACTCCGCCATCGCCGGATCGACCGAATAGAAATCGAGCGCGGCGAACGGGCAGCCGTACTCGCCCATGACCGCGTACGTCGTCGGCACCGGGAACGGCGGCAGCGTCTGGATGAGGCGGAAGCCCATCCGGTCCATGATGAGCGGCAGGCGGCGGACGATCTCGCGGAACGAGCCGAACTGGCGCGGGAAGACGGTGTAGATGGAATTGTTCTTCCGCGTCTCGGCGCTTTCGACCTTGATGTGGGTGTTGCGCCCCTCCGGCCATTCGGGGACGTTCGAGCCGTCGGGGAAGAAGCACGCCTTGCCCGAGAAGACGCCGACCTCGTCGAGCGGGATGTCGGCGCGGAAGACGCCGGGGGCGACTTCGGGGAGCGGGATGTCCGTCCAGGCGCGCGCCATCGGCGTTTCGCCGCGCTCCGTCTCGGCGATGATCTCGCGGCGGCGCACCCGGGCGTGGCCGATGTTGGTGCGGAAGGCGGCGCGGCCCTTGCGCGGCGCGTCCAGCGTCAGCGTCACGGTCAACCGGTCGCCCCGCCACTTGAGGAGAAAGTCGTGCGGACTCGGGTCTTGTGTCATAGGTAGATATTTTATCAAATCCCCCCTTGCCGCGGCAAGGCGATTTATGATATAATACGCGCCGTTTTCAACCTATGGGGATATAGCTCAGTTGGTAGAGCGTCTCAATGGCATTGAGAAGGTCAGGGGTTCGACTCCCCTTATCTCCACCACTTGAAAAGTGCGCTTCGCCCAATGACATCAGGGTGGCGCGCGTTTTTTGTTTCTGCGCATCGGGTCGCTACGACCCATGTTCACGGTGGAAGCTGGAGCGCGGATGGTGTAGAATGTCCGCTGTTCAAGACATCAAGATGCATTCACGCAAGCGAAGCATCAACTGCGCATCACATCTTTACGATCCACTTGCCGCCCTTATCCCCGCCTTCGCGGGCAAGGAGACCAACAGCTTTCATCGCACGTATGGCGCGCCAGACGCTTATCTCGGAAATGCCGAGTTGTTGCATAAGTCTTTTAGTGTCAATTTCTGGCTCATCAGCAATCGCAGAAAAGACTCTACGGGCATTATCTCGAAAATCGTTTCGATATGCCCCCATAAGAACCTCAAAGTCGCCGTTTACACCTTCACTTCTCGGCTTTTCTCCTTCACTTAGCGTCGTTTTCTCCTTCACTTCGGGGTTTTTCTCCTTCAGTTCAGCTTTTTTCTCCTTCACTTCTGCCTTTTTCACCCCCAGTTCCGCAGTTTTCACCCCCACTTCTGAGGTTTTCTCCCCCAGTTCCGAATCGTCAGCCTCAAATTCGACCATCACCTTGGTGCGGTCGGGTTCGTAGCTCTCGATGATGGACGGCTCGGCAAACTTCTCCTTCTCCCAGACGCCATAGAGACTCGAAAGCCCCATGCCGGAGCGTTCGCCAATGCGGACGAGCGAGAAGATGTTGAATATCTTTCCGTTTCGGGCGTCGCTCGTACCGCCGGCGATGGCGACGGACTTGCTCATGCGCAGCGTTCCCGGATTCGACACCTCAAGTCGCTTGGGGTACTTGTCGATCACGATACCACGCCGCCCGTGGTAGTCGGCATGGATGAGCGCGTTCGCCAGCACCTCGCGCAGGGCCTTGTGGACGGACGTGTCGTCATCTCGCGTCACATTGTCCGACGCAATCTTGAACGGAACCTTCACCCCCGCCGTGATCGACTGGTTGATGCGGAAGAAGAAGTCGAAGATGTTGCCGCTCCAGTTGGCGTCGCCCGAACACACGCGATCCGTCCAACGGACGTCCGGCGAGAGATGTTCACGGTAGTCAAGGAAGAAGTACGGCAGGACGTTTGTAATCTCATTGAAGTCACCGAAGCAGACAAGCCCTGCGAGCGTAGGATGCACCTTGCCGTCGCGCCCGCGAGCCGCCGCGCCGATCTTCATCAAGAAGCCGTCATCGGCCAACCCGCTCCAGACGTGACCGGGGCGCAACTGGCTGAAGTACATCCGATACCGGCGGATGGAATCGGCGTCAAGGTCGGCAATCGTCAGTTCGTCAAGGACGCAGTTGTCCGCCGTCTCGGCGCACTTGTCGCGGATCATGCCCTCGACCGTCTCACGCGAGCAATGGTAGTCGCCCTCGCCGTTTCTGCGGTACGTTCCCTTGAACACGTCCGCGCCGACAAAGACCGGGCGGACAGTGCGCTCCGCGCGCGGGACTTCGACAACAACGAGCTGTTTACCGTCAACCTCGACGGGATAAACAGACTCGTTGAACAGGACATTCGCACTAATCTTCTCGGCGTTGTTGACCGCGTTCCAGATGTCGGCCACCGTTTTCTCTACATCCGGCAATCCCTCGACCTCGCGCTTGCCGTCTTTTTCACGGACGCCAAGTATGATGGTTCCGCCGTCCGTGTTGGCGAACGCGCTGTACGATGGCCAGAAGTCGGCGGGAACGCCGCCTTTCGCCCGCTTGAACTCGACGGCGGCATTCTCGCTCTTTGCCACAAGCTTCTTGATCTCGTCGCTCTTCATCTCAACTCCTCTTGGAAGATTATATCACGATTCTCACTATCGTGGCTGGTCGTCCAGTATTGTTTCGCCGTGTGGGTGATTCCAATTTCAACGCCATCAATGCCAGACAATCGCTCCGCCATGCGCTCGGCGAAGTACACGGATCGGTGCTGCCCACCCGTGCAGCCGAAGGCAACTTGAAGATGGTCGCGGCCATCGCGCTTGTATTGCTCTATTGATTGGCGGACAAGCGTCTCGGTCGCTTCAAGGAACGGCTCGACCGTCTCCGGGAATCGGGCGAAGAAGTCACAGACGGGCTTGTCGCGTCCCGTGTAGCCTCGCAGGTTTTCATCCCAGAAAGGATTAGGCATCGCCCGGCAATCGAACACAAAGCCGCCGCCATTCCCGGTTGGATCGTCCGGGATTCCTCTTTTGAACGAGAATGATATGACGGTGACTTTCATGAAAATTATTCCGTGATCAGCAATTCATCATCCATTGATTCGCCGTTCTCGGTCTTCTCCCGAATGCTCTCACGGAGCTTCAAGTACTCCCGCCGCTCTTCGTCGACTTCCTCATACGATCTGATAAGATGATGACAAACAAGTCCAGCATCCTTGAACAATCGCCTTTGATTGGGGGCAAGATTTGATGTAGCATCACCGTATAGTGCGTGTGTCGCAGGCAGAACGTCCTCGTAGCCTTTTACCATCATAACATCGGCAATTGCCCATGCGCCTTTATCTGAATCATTGAATCTGCAAAATTCTCCATCATGGAGAAACCCAGATTGTTCATTTCTTACCCAAAGGACGGCCATCGAACCTCGCAAACCAAGTTCAGGGTTGATGCGCTGCACATTCGTTCCGTCTTTGAGGGGGCCATTCGGTTCATCATCGGACATCATTGACGGAACGACCACTACGCTTTCAGCACCCATCATCGACTTGCCGTAGTCATAAACCGTCACGGTCTTTGCCTCGTAGTTCATCCCGGCACCAGAGCCTCTAATGTCATACTTGTCGACATACCGAATGAAATCAGACGCTATGTCAAATTTGTAATCGCGCATGAAACGAACCGTTGCAACCTCACAAATTTTTTGTATCCAATTGTCGTCTAAATCAGCATCTTCCTCTACCCCTGTCCGAAAGAACTCGAAACGTCGACAATTAGTCATCTTCCTATCAAGGAGATTGAAAATGAGTCTACTCGCAAAGCGATACGAATTGCCACCAACCCGAATCTTCATGTGATGGGTTTCCATCAGAAGAAACTCGCTCAATTCTGAGAACAAAGCTCCGTGGCCAAAGTTCCCCTTGCCGAAATCCGTTACGACAAGGATTGTCTCATCCGTGTCAATGGATTTCAGAAAGTCCATGACATGGCGAGGTAGCTTTTTGTACTCGTTTGTGGATGAGACTGTCGAAGAATCAATAGGCATATGTAATTCCTTTCTACAAACGGTCGTATGTGACCCTTTGCTCATCGAGTTATCGTCCCCAGCCCTCCAAGCAACTGCTTGAGTGTAGAAACTATCGTGTTTACTTCGGCAATGGTGTTTTCGGCACCTAATGTTATGCGGATTGTCGAATGCGCAATATCGTTTGTCGCATTGATTGCCTTAAGGACATGGGAAACACGCGTGTTCCTTGAATCGCAAGCCGCTCCTGTTGAGACGGCAATCCCCTTAAGGTCAAGCATATGCATAAGACCTTCTGCCGGATGGCCGGGGAACGAGACACTTGTAAAACCAGGCAATTGGCTACCGATGCCAGCGCCCAGAAAAACAGGATTGCCGTAAAAACGTTCAATGCCCATTCGTAGATGTAGGGTCAGTTCCTCTAGATGCGCTGATATCTCATCCATTCGGGTGCAGTTATTCTTAAGGGCGGTCGCCATTCCGACAATCGCGGCAACATTCTCCGTCCCTGCACGAAAGCCATTCTCCTGTTGCCCTCCGTCGAGAAGCGATCTAAGTTTCTGCCCCTTGCGGATATACAGGAATCCTATACCTTTGGGACCGTTGAACTTGTGGGCACTCGCCGACAGGAAATCAACCCCCATCTCACGAACATCAATTGGAATATGTCCGACGGCCTGAACCGCATCAGTATGAAACAGCGCACCACGCTTGTGCGCAAACTCAGAAAGGAGATGAATCGGGTTGATGGTTCCAATCTCGTTGTTGGCGGTCATTACAGAAACAAGCCCGATGCCATCCTTCCAAGACTTCGAGAGTTTTTCGGGCATGACATAGCCACCGCCACTACCGACTTTGGGGCGAACATACACGATATCGCGGCCACGCGCCGCCTCACTTTTGGCAGCATTCAAGATCGCATGATGCTCGTAAGCCGAAACCATCAAACCACCGGCAGAGCCTTTTATGACCCAGTTATCAGACTCCGTTCCACCGCTTGTGAAAAATATCTCTTCCGGCTCGGCATTGATGCACTTGGCAATCGTCGCCCGCGCCTCGCGCACGGCCTCGCGCGGCTTCCTCGCCCACGAATGGATGCTTGACGGATTGCCGAAATTCTCTTTCAGAAACGGTAGCATTGCCTTCAGCGCCTCTGGCATCAGAGGTGTTGTCGCGGCATGGTCAGCATAGATACGATTCGTCATGTGAACAGTTTACATCCTTGAGATTTGAACTCTTCTATCTTCGCAAGGAGGTCTTCAACCGTGACTTCGAGGTTGTCTGCGAGACACGGAAGGCAGAAGAACTTGGAGACATTCTCCCCAAGTAGTTTCTTGTTGAGGCCGGCCGCATCATGGTCAACCTCACATCCGCATCCGAAACAACGCTCTACTCGCCGTGGCACTTCTTATGCCTCCTTCCGAATCTTGAGTGCAGGCAGATCCTTCCCACGGTACTGCTCGTTCATAAGTCCCATCTGGTATCGGATAGTGTAGCGCATTTTTATTGCAGGTCTAAAGCAATATCGCACAAAATCCTTCTCCGAGATGTCTGCTGGAGTGCGAACATTCGGGAATAGCAGTTTAACAAATGCCGTTGAAATGCGCTTGATAGCTTCGGTGTCTCGTTCATCTGACCCAGATGGGACTTCAATCAATTCGTCGACAACGTGTCTGTAGGAGCTGTCGTCGCGTAGCTGATGCAGAATCGCCGTGAAATATTCAGAATTCAATGCCCATCCGTCGATTTTTAGAGTACTGTTCATACGCGGGATGTTCCATCCCTTAATGAAGCCGTGGAAGCGGTCAATCATTGCAGCATCTTGAAACAGTTTCGGAAGATTGGCGAACATATAGGCATAACCGTCCTGTTTCATAATTTCAGGGGCGATGTTGCCGCACAAGACAAACCCGGAATCCGCAGAGCTGGAGTAATTGCCAACCGAGAACGTTCCCTGCTCCAGATAACCCTGCATCACGCTTCCCATGCCATCCTCGAAGATTGTCTTTTGAATTTCATCCAAGACGATAAAATCGTTTTGTCCGACGAGTCCTGGCTCACGACGTCCTGCATCATAGAAAAGTTTTGCACGGGTCATCTTGTCGCTGGTGGAAAGCCAACCATAGCGACTTACCTGTCCGAACAAATATGATTTACCGGTCCCCATCGGTGCCAATTCCATCAGATTGAGGCGTTTCTCCGCAAACGGCAACACCCGCGAAAGCATGGTCAATTTCATTATTTGCGGATCAGGGAGGTCTGCATTCTCCGCTTTCGCAGCATCATAGCCCTCTGCCTTATAGTCAACTGCACCGAGTATAATGTCAATCCATTCTTGGATTGAGAATTCATTGCGTACGTCTTTGTAGTAGTTTAGATCAATGTCGTATGGGCAGAAGTCCCGGAATGAAAGAAGCCTTATCTTGCCAGGCACTTTGGGACGCGCAGTATCATCCGGTGGACGATATCCAAGTTCAAGCATTCCCCATGTCTCATGTCCTGACGCCAACTTACCTCTGCACTTGTCCCAGACATCGGCGTCAATCATCGTCTCACGATTCCGAAGACCAAAATCAGGCAACGAAAAAGTTACCTCTCCAGTGACAACGTCTATGTTGACAACTATCTTTGCGAGTAGTTTGACACGTTCAAAACCGACCACGATTCTGTCTTTGATACGCGTCCAGTCATCGTGCTTTGGAATGAACTCATGGACAAAAGAAAGCATTTCCCCAGCGTCGAACACGCCGTCCGCATTCTCGAACCTCTGCAACAGCCAGTCACGCATGAAAGACGGCAGTCCTAATGTCTTGAAGAGACTGGTCTGCGTCAAGTCTTTGAACACAGCCATCGACTCGAAGCACTTACGAAGTTTGTCTGTAGTTTCCTGTGTCATTTTAAGATACCTCCTTCAATCAAAAGAAATCGTCCTTCTTAATTTGGGCGCCTCCGCTTTTCACTGAGAAACGCACATCATTAATTTTTGTGTCGCCATCATAAACAACCGCAACATGGTCGCCTGCAACAGGCTTGGGGATTCGGACAAGATAGCGTCCCGTTTTATCACCGTCGGCAGTCGCCGAGTAGTTGCTTCCGCCGAACCTGACGGAAGGCGACATTAATGTTGATGCGCAGAACAGTTGAAGCGTAATTTCCGCATCGCGGAACGTAACCTTGAATTCATCTTCCACAAGGCGCACTCGGACATTCTTGTCGAGCAGTTCAAATTCTATGACAGGCACTACCATTTCTTCCAATGTAGCGCCTCCGTGGACTTCTACATCGCCTTTTCTGCCGCCCTTGAAACGATCGTATCCAGCAAGAACGTGCCATTCCTCGTCGTCACTTTCCGTAACACAAGCCGGGAGAGAGCCATCGAACTCGCTCTTCCGACAGCATCGCCCACCATGCTTCCCTTTCTCCGGCAACTCCCACACCGTTTCGGAATTGGAAATCACAGCAAGACGAGTCGCACCGTGGTCGCTCGTGAGGACGACTTTGCTGCCAGGCTTCTTGCGAAGTCGCATTGCTATCGCATTTATCGACTCCTCGACAACAATCAACTCATGCGGCAGTTCCGTTGCTACATCAGTTGACGCTTCATCAGATTTCTCAAAGTCGCCGTGCTTTATCTTGTCGAGTCTAGATACAGGCGGCATCTTATCGCCCTGCCACTCATCGTAGAAAGAGCGATTGACACTAGTTATGGAAGGCAACTTCACTCTGACAGGCGTGACTTTCAATTTCAGACCAAGGCGTTCTGCTGAAGACTGAATAAAACCAAGGAACTCACAGCCAAGAGCATCTATCCAGCAAAGAGCAACGCCATCTGCGGCTATGCCTTCAAGAACAGACTCTCGCGTCGGCAAAGTAAACTGCGGCCGGTCTTCGGCAAAGTCCCGAACAGCCTCCATGTAACTAGGCTCGATTCGTCCCAATAATTTTTGCCGCTTATAATCCTGAAAGTACTTTGCAAGTATTTCCAAGAACTCACCGCCCGAAAAGGCGAATCCTCGCCAGTAATTCCACAGCGCAGGATATACATTTTCCACAGATGCAGGAACTTCTCCTGCATCCACAATCAGCCGAGTTATCTCTTCACGTTCCAATTCTGTGCAGTCAGTCATGTAGCAAATGCGATCCGAGGGATTGGCAATTCGCCGTGATTCGCGGATATACTCTATCACATCGCCTTTGTAAAATTGCGGAGCAATCTTCTTCCTCGCTTCATAGAGCCGTGCGAAACGTCCATCGTTAACGGAAATATCAAGAATCGCGCAGAGAAGATTTCTGTGCCACTCTGAATGCTGCCTGGTTTTCGATATGGCAAATGCAAGATACTGGTCGTCACCCGTTCCTTCCTCAAGGAATCTCAAGAGCGAATCCGGACTCGACAAGCTATCGTCGCGAATGCGCTCGTCATTTAGGAATGTTGTCCATTGCTTTTCTGGGAACATTGTTTCCGGCACAGAGCTTTGAGGATGCCGTTCCTTGTACACTTCATATGCGGAATCAATGCGGCGACACCAAGTCGTGTTTAGCGGTACAACTGTCGTTATGGCGGTTATCGCCGTGTCACAGCCGTCCTCAAGCATCCGCAATAGAGCCTTAAAACCCGTTGCATTTACATTCTTGATGAATCCGTCCCGAAAAATACGTAGAGACCAGTGTTTTCCTGTTTTTACAAACGACACTCCTCGACGTCCCAGTATTCGAGGGTCGTTTCTTGACTCTTCTTCTATAAACTCATGGCCACCCCATACTGGCACAACAAGGCGAAGGTTATGCAAAGGAAGTCCAAATATCCATTTTTTCACTTCCCTGTCACCCGAAAGCGCAGCGTATTCGCCAATGCCAAGAAGAATAGCCTTGCCATTCATGTGTGTAAGCGTGTCGCCGAGAGCATCCAAATCTGGCAGTGCATCAGGTGCGTGGCAAAAATCGCTAACACGCACCTTTTTGCATGAAGAGAGAGATGTAACAAGCGATGACAGGTCTGAGGACGCATCAAACGCCACAAAAAACGGGTTCGATATGACATTCCCGTTCAGATATTCTTGCGCGGCATTGACAATATCCATAGTGGTCATTCCTTTGAAAGGATTGCAAGTCCTACATCGAGTGAATTCACAACAAGATCCACCAGATATTGTTTTGCCTCATTTGGGGGCATTTTGATTACCTCATTACGCACACGTTCAGCGCAATTCAAATTGTACTCGCTTTCGGCAAGTTTCTGAAGTGTCTCTCCAAGACGAGGATCGACAAGCCAGCTGTCTGGATCGCCACTCAACTTACTCAGTCGAGACCGGACAGAAGCAAGGTCAGTCAACACAACGGAATAGCGTCCGAGAACACCGCGCCTAAACGCCTCGTCTGCCTTTTCGCCATCAAACCAACCAAACACTTCTGGATGTACCGTAAAGAAGTCAAGTGCAGCATCGACATTCGCAACAGATGATTCCTTGTTGTTCAAGGCGTTTATGGCGTTACGAATGCCCTCCAGAAGAGGCGTTCCCTCCGCAGGCACCATTGCGAGAATCGGCGTCGCAAATTGCTTCGACCATGCAGATGGAGTGGCCGTTGCGGTTTTTTCATTCCACAGCGCGAGCAACTTTGTCCGACCTTGGTGGCTCTTAATTTCTGTGACCTTCTGAACGAGCATCTGCTCGTAAGTCGGCTTGTCGGCGAGGAACGACGATTTATCCAGCCCCTTAAGATAAAGATCGTCCATCTCCTGAGTGTCAAGGCCAGAAAGTTGTTCGCTGTAAGTTGCCTTGAACAAGGCAAGGCATCCCTCAATCATATCACGATTGACATCGCCCATATCGGTGATTTCGTGGAAGAATGCATCTCGCCTGTCATTCTGTTCCAGTCGACCTCCAGAGGCAATGTCTTTGAGGAGGCCAAGGAATGTCTTAGACTGAGGCTTGAGTGCCACAAGTGTAGCAGAGGGAATGCGTATCGTACGCGTTTTGTCCCGCCACGCCTCCATGCATTCCCAAAAAGAATTCACGGGCGTTATAAATCCACGCTTGGACGATTCTGAAACTATGCGATAGTCCCTCAAAAGTGAGCGAATTTCATTCTCTCCGGTTTCACGATGCCAGAGCCATGCTCCATCTGTGCCGAAACAACGCCGGACATCCGCAAGCGGGTCCGAAGCGTTAATCTCTTCCGCCGTCTTTCGGAAAAGGCCATCTTCAAATTCATCAAGCCAAGCGTTCATCGCCCTTGCGGCATTTTCCTTTGTAAACAGGGCTGAAAGTCGGGCTTCAACACCGGGATCATCTGCCGCCATGCGACCAATCTCCGTTGCAACGCCAGAAAGAGTAGCACCTTTCTGATTGGCCGGATTGGTGAGCAGGGTGAACTGCTCGATATAGCGTTCCGACCCGACGGCCTCCGGCAATGCCTCGAAGCACCACAAGGGATATTGGAAGTCGCGTATTCGCACGGCCAAGTCATGTGCAACAATATCAATCGAAGCGTTTTCTCCAAGGTTGAACACCGCCTTGGCAAGATCGGCGAACCGCCGCTGTTCCTCAGTAAGAACGCCAATGTATGCCTCGTGATACCTTCCGCCGCCAGTGCCGAGAACCTTCTTGAAATATGCTAGAATCGCCTCTGTCATGTTCGCCACAGAAAGAGGCGGACTTTCCCCGTCGCGGACAAAGCGATAATCGCCACCAACATATTCCTTGAGGAGATAGCCAACTAGGAAGCCATGTAGCGCGGTTGGCATAAATCCAACATCGAAGAGCGCTTCTACAATCTCTCCGAACTCGACCCGACCTTCACCCCCAGACTTGAAAGCGTGCTTGAGCTTCTGTTCGACCTTGGATTTGATTTTGGAAATCTTCAGCGCAGGTAAAGCCTTCCAGTAATCCGCCTTATCTTTCACCGAACCGATAAGTGCATTTTCCGATGCGGCATCCATTTTGCCGCCTTTTTCCCCATTAGGGAGATGCCCAAGGCCACCATACACTCCAGCAGAAACCTCGGCTTTTGTCGCCTGATTAAACTGGGTGTCTTTCAAACCACGCTCAAATTCAAGTGCGAGCGGGTACTTTTCAAGTACCGACAGGCGCAGCTCCTCGCCCACCTCGGAAGCCCCGTGGCAAACAACACCAGTTGCATTTCGCTTTGTCCGCACGGTAAACGCACCAGTTGCAATCTTGTCTCTCCATGCGGAAAGTATCTTCTCCGCCTCAGATAGTGCATTGTTGGACTGCTGCGCGTCTTTGCGGGCATACCAATTTGCTCTAGCCTTGTATTCAGCCCACTTTGCGAAATCGCCATCATCCAGTTCCACGGAAGTCGCATCGATAAATACTACGTTGCCACTTCGCGGATCAGCAAGTGCCTTGCTTATCGCCTCTTTTGCAGCAACTGCATCTAGACTGTTTCGGCCAACCACAATCATGGCTCGCATCTTATAGTTCTTGGCATCTTGAGCCAAGAGTTGTCCTAAAATCTGCGAGAAGGAATCCGGCCCAGCAAGGCGTATGTCGAATCTCTCCTCCAATGGACGCGACAGCCGCAACACATCTTCACGCTGCCATTCTTTCAATAATTCCTTGGTCTTGGTGTTTTGTAGGCAGTTCTCTTTGAGTTTTTCGATTTCCTGCAAATCGCGTCCGCCCGTTGCCATAGGTGCCTGATATACGCGCTTGCCGTTTACCTCATCAACAAAAAGAATCTTATCTGCATTTGCGAGCTTATTGGCAAGTGTCACTCCCGTGCCGCTTTCAAGCCCCTCCACACCCTCGAAGGCAAGGCGAAGGTTCTCTTCCGTGGCAAGGAACTCAGGCGGATTGTTGAGTTTCTTCGCAAGAGCTTGAAACATGAGTATGGTTTTAAGAACACGCTTCTCAGCGGCGACAAGTTTGCCGGACTTGTCTGGATACACTTCGAGAATCGCCCTCACTTGTGCATCCAGATTGCTCTTTCCCGTTTCGCCGGTCCCTCTCAGTGTCTTGCCGGTCTCGTAGAAGTAGTCCCAAAGTAGATCGACACCCAACACGTCACCGTTCTCCGGCGAATGGTTCTTTATGTACCACTTGAATGCGCGGGCATCCTCTTCCGCCGAAATGAACGTAAACATACTCCGCTGATTCGAGTCGAAAAGCGCAGCAATGTTCTTTAATGCCAATGCGGCATACGGATGAAACGGCAGCATGGCACGAAACACACCGTCATCGACATCCCTTAGCATTTTCGCAATCTTCCGACGCGGCTCCTCCATGCGCTCGTTCAGATCGTCGGAAAGCGCATCCCACTCCTGTTTGAAAGCCGGCTTCACTTTCAGCGCATCGCCAATCAACTCGAAGGCGATGTTCTCTGGAAGGCTTATCTCCATCGTCGGCTTAAATCGGTCGACAATAATTTGTGCGGAGTTGTCGTTTTCCGGCAGAAACGATGTGGTGAAATGGGTCACAATCACAAGATTGAATCTTGTTGAGCTGGAGAGTTCCGCAAGGGACTGCAATGTATCAAGTTTCGTCTTATTGTTTTTGAAGAACGCGGAAAACTCATCCCAAACAAGTATGAGATGGAGATTATTCTTTTCAACCGTCTCACGTATCCAAGAGGCAAGGTCTTCCTTTGAGAATCGTAACGCCATTAATCCCTTGTCCTTGGCAAGGCGACGGATTTCCTTAAGCAGATCATCCGCCGCACCGTTCCCTTTGAGGATCGCAAGCACATCGTCCGCCGACTTGCCGGCAAAGCATCCTTTGTGGCAATAGGGGGATTCCTTGATAAGAGCATTGAAATAAGCGCGTTCTGTACTTCCTTCGAGCCATTTAGCAATGCCGCCGCGTAATGTAACACCGGCATCGTAGGGAATCTTTGCAGAATCCAAGGCTTGTGTAAGGCTTGAAAAAACTGCCGCAATGAGATCCTCTGGGCCAGATATTTCAGCCGATCCATGCCTAGCCGCGACTACAATCTTTCTTGCCTTGCGATGCCCGGCAAGCTTCTTTTTCAGGTCGCCCTCAGACACAAGAGGCGCGTAGTCGCTGAAATAAGCATCAAACTCCGTATCCTTGCAAGTCAACAGGCTGCGCAACGCCCACGCCACTTGACTTTTCCCCGTACCATACGCGCCGTGAATCCAGATCGAATGCTTGTCCATTTCACTCGACCGGGCAAGCATTTTTTCAGCTCTTTTGAGAAGCGCAACAAAGGTCTTATGCGGATACGTGCGTTTCCATCCGTCTGGATCATCCGTGAACGTTGATTGAGAAATCTCAGGATGAAAATACTTCAGTTGAAAATAGTCGCTGTAATTAGACATGACTTTCCTCCTAGTTGAAAAGTGAGAGTACACCTGTAGCCGTCTTGTCGTCAGCGAGACGGACAAGCTCAAGATCGTGTGTAGTGGTGAACGTGACGAAATCAGGGTTCGTCCGAGCAAGCCCGTTCAGAAGAGCCTCCATCTCATCGCGTGCGAGTGCGAATATCTGCGCTGGGCTAACCCCCTCGGCCTCAATAGTGAAGTCCATAAGACGCGACAGGGGGAATTCCCAATACCCGCCGCATTTTTCTGCAAACTTGTATAGGGCATAAAGCATTACAAGTGGCGACGGTTTTTCTGGTTTTGTTCGGGTGATAGACTGAAGCGCATGGCCAGTGTCGACGAACGTTCCAAATTTGAGACGTTTTCCAAGGGGTGTTTCGCACAGACGCTTGAACGACTTTAGAATTGATCTTGCGTCCTTCTCTTTCACTCCAAAAGGTGCTAGTGCGCCAATAATCTCTTGCGACTCATACACACGCTCGACATCCATATTCCGCACATACCATTCAAGTTGCGGATTCTCGTTTACCAGGTTTACAAGGACAAGAGCCCATGTATCCTCGGCGTTCACTCCAATAGCCTTGACGGTTTCATAAAATGCGGTTGTCTTATTCTTGGCTATCAATCCCGCATCCGAAAGGAACCGTTTGTATTTTGCAATCTGCATCGGGCCGAGAGTATTGTTCATCAAATACTCCGTGCCGACTGCGAAGAAGTCGGTGATCCATTCGGGTTTAGGTGCATGGTCAGCAAAGGTGTTGATGCTTTTCATTTTTATTCCTTCATTTTCTGGTCGTTTCAAAGAGTCGGCACGATAGCATCCCATTTCGATATTGTGACATTGACCGCAATGAATGCAATTTTCAATGTGCAGCCCATTCTTGAAAGAAAGTGCTCCTGATCGGCAATTTGTCTCACACGCACCACACTCAACGCAGTATGCTGCTTTAATGAAACATTGCCTGAGCCTTTTGCCAGTGGCAGTTTTAGAGAGTGCGGTAGGATACGACACCGTCAGCGTGCCATCCGAATCTGCCGCTTCCAGATCGACAGAGTCGTTCAAAGTCTTGATCCATTCTCGCCAGTCCGTCGTTGGTTTGGCAATGTGAAGTGTCGTGCGACCATCGGCACTTGTTTCAGAAATCTTCGGTTCATTATCCTTGACATCTCGTCCATTACGTCGCTCGATCCATCCTCCACATGAGATGTATGTATCCATAGATGGGTCATCAACGCCTTCACGTATGAGCCGCTCGAATCTACCAACTTCGTCAGGGTAGTTCATTCGCCGGAACCAATCGGATTTATCTGCCGAATGCGGGCAGAAGAGGCATCCTGCGCGAGCATTTCCTTTCGTGTAAGCTTCGTTGACGACGAGTCCCCTGAAGAATATGTAGAGCCAAACTTCTGCACTCGTCCACTCCAACATTGGATTGTACGAATACTGTCCTTTCTGTTTTTTACCATAGTTCTCGTACTCGTATTCGGCCCTTGTGGCGCTTTCGTGACCACGGACGCCTACAAAATCCATACCTGTATAGTCTCGTTTGCCGAGTATCTCACGGATTTTTAGCGTCTGAGGGACGGACTTATGAACGGTGCAGCACCATCTAAGAACACGTGCCGGCGGTCCAAAGAGACGCCACGATTCCTCTGGTGCAAAGCGCGACTTTGCGCGATAAAACGCAATGCCATCCTCCTTACATCTCGCCTCCACCGCATCGACGGCCCTGTAAGTGTCAGGGAACTCCATCCCGGTATCGCCGAACACGACCATAAACGCGGTACGCGGCAATGCGCGCCTGACAAGTTCCAGAAGTGCAATCGAATCTTTGCCGCCCGAAAACGCAACGTGGAAGCAGTCAAGCTTCTTGTCGTATTTGCGGTAGATGTCGTATATCTTCTTGACGGTGAGTGTTTCCAGCGCTTCTATACGGAGATGGTTTTTCGTGAGCATCGCCTCGACATCCACGGGGATAAGTGATGTCCCCTTAGGGAGTATCTCTTCTCCGTTTTCATCCCTCAATATCTCAATTTCGGGCTTCTCATAGAGAGAACCGCCGTTTGTCTTGGCCACCTTTTTGCCGCGATACCAATAAATGTTTGACTCGGCCCAGAGATATGGAGCTGCACTACTGCTGTCATATTTCCAAAAATCTCCAAACCCAAGAAGGTCGAGTTCCGACGCCCATACAGGGCGGGGTTCCTTTGAGAACTCCGAAAGCGAATCCGCAAGCAGTAGGCCTCCAGTTTCCGGGTCATGTGAATAAGCATACATCAGCGTTTCTCCAATTCTTTCATTCGGGAGACTACCGCACCAACGGTTTTGGTAGAGCGACGCAGAACACATTGCGTTGCAACGAGAAAGTCTCCAACTTCTTCCGCCTCCGCCGCAACACCGCAGCGAATAGCTATGGTTGCAAAAGCATCCTCCGCGCTCCATTCGCTGTTGAAACGTGGAACGACGGCTCCTGACACATCCCTTGTGGAAACAGACGGTGACACAAGGCAAAATTCCATGCTGGACCTACGCAGGAAAGCCTCTAGTAAAAACTCATTCCACGCAAAACCAGGGACAGCGGGAAAATCCGACAGATTGGCGAATGCTCCAAAAGGCATTATACCTCCTTCGCACACACCCGATATGGATTCGTCAATCGATGGGACATCGAAAGTGATCAGTGAAGGCGCGACAAAGCGTTCACGGTCAACACGCACCATTTCTTCATGCGCGGTCTTTAAAGCCAGCCTAGGTGCGATATTGTATTCTTTGGCAATTGTCTCAAGCTGTTCAAGCGACACGTCTGAATGCTCGCGCAAGAATGCATGAAGAGGAATCTGTCCATCCATGCTTGCTCCCTTTGCGCACACAATCTGACCGTGGATGTCGAATCGCTCCGATAGAAAACGCTGAAAGAAAACTCGGCGAAGCGCACTATCTGCCATTCCTCGGTCGTTCATGGCTGCGGAGTCGTCGAGACGCAATTGAGAAAGAGAGAAAAAGCCCTCGGCTTCGATTGCTGATTCGCATTGAGATCTTCCACGAGCGACTTCTGCATCGTCAAACTCGACCCGTGATACTATAACATACGCATCTTGGCTGATTCTGACAAGATTGTCCAGCCCCTTACAAAGATTACGAATAAACACAATATCCACATAAGGAATCCGCTTTGCAACCGCAACCATGTCAATGATAGAACCTTCCTGCGGCACGATAAGAGAAGCGAAACGCTTGTCAAGCGGCTCTGGCCCTTTGGGGCCAAAGAGTTCGCAGGAAATCTCGAATGCATCCTGCGCCTCATGCGCCATTGTCTCACGAAGCATCTCAGAAGAGACTATGCCAATCTGCATAAGCTCTGAGGCATGGCGCTCCATCAAACGCGAGAATTGAAATACCGTCTGACCTTGCCCGACAAGTCTTTCGACAAGCGTCCGCCACCCGCCACCCTTTGATGATGGCCGGGGGAACACCTTTCCATCGTGGACAACGCCGACCCTTGGCAGAACGGCATTGAAGTCAAAGTCCTCTGGCAGATCCATGCCATGATACTGTCTGTAAAGCTTACGGATTTTGTTGCGGTCAATTATCGAACTGGGTCTAATCCCATTTGCAAACTCTGCCTCCAGCAATTCTGCAAGTTGGCTCTCATAGGAATGCGAAGGGACGGTTGCTCTTGTGGTGACTGGCTGCAAAGGCTTATTCTCCCAGCGCGAAAGAAGCCGCATCGCTTTGTCCCAATGTCGCTCATACCACTGCGAGTTTACGAAAATGCGCCTACCTCTTCGCACGGCAGGATCACCCCAACTGTTATTGCCTCGGCCATCCGGCCCAATCATGGGTGAATAAGCGAAAAGCGGACAAGCTGAAAGAGTCGTTCCTAGCAACTCCTTTGTCCCATCAACGGTAAGCAACTTCACGAAATCGTCATCAGGAATCCTGTCTTCGGCAAGAGCAGCATAGATATGCTGCTTGACATACACTCCAATTTTTTTGGAATTGGAGACGTCCTCTGCTGCGATTGCAGATGACGAATTATTATCTTGTCCATTCTGGCGTTGGCCTGGTTTTGTGTATGTAATTAAAACGCTTTCAAGTCCAATACCAAAAAGTTTGCACAGCCTGCGTGTTTGTTGCACGAATTCACGCGATGCGCAATTAGCTTCATACCATACACCAGCGCCTTTGACAAATTTGCCTTTCCGAAGTCGTGTTGGATTCAATGCCATATTTGGGACGTTCCCGCGACCGACTATATCGTGGAGCTTGCACGGCCACAATGTTTCCAATGCCATGCAAATCTTCTCTGGCAGATTTAGCCATTTACCGTCAAGTGGATATTCTTTACCTTTGAAGATCAAGGAAATGGGTTCTGCACCAGTTATCGCTTCAACATTGTCATACTTGTAGGAAAAACGTTTTACATTGTCGTTGGTGGAGGTAGATAGCTCCATGCCGCCGCGAGTTGCATCCGTGATAATTTTTGAATCTTCCGAATCAATAGTGACGAGAGAGTGTGTCGCCTCAATTTTTGGGGTATTCGCGATTATGGTTTTGTTCATCGGCGAAGCAACTGATTTTCCAGCACCGGTAGATGCCCGTTCGTATGTTATAACGGCATCATTACTCGGCCAAGAAAGCCATTTGATAATCAATGACGCCCGCAACAAAGCGGTTCTATCCGACCCATCTAAATCCACAAAACAATTGTAAGCGATCTTGCATGGCCTTGCCATCCCATAACCATCAGACTTGAGCCAAGAGGTTCTTCTTGCCCGGATTTGTGTTTGGAACTGTTTTGTCCGATGCAAGGTCATCTTCTTGCATATCCATGTCAGGATATCGTGAGCATTCTTTACAGGGATATCTAATCCAGCGATACGCAAAGAGATATACTTTGCTTCGTCAGGAACACCTTTTACAGCGTCAATAACATTGCAAGTTGAACGGCCAACACCGGATGGGGTGCCAATAGTACTCATACACACCTCCTTTGCCGAACCGCCATTGCTGCAATGAAGTGCGGTAGGACTTGTGTGTAGAGCGACAAGGCGTCCATTTTGTCGATAGTCGCCAGCTTGTGGTGAAGCTTCGTTTTAATGATGTCTGCAACGATGGACAGCTGCTGCAAGTCGACGCTCAGACCTTGCCAGAAGCGCGCAGCCAGCACCCAGGCGTTATCTTCGTAATCCTTCTTGTTCAACCAGTCGCTAATGCGGGAATCCGAAACACCTACTGCGTCTGCCGCCGTTTGCTGGGTGATTTTCTTTGCGGCAGACTCCGCCTTGTGCCAATCTTTCTTTATCGTCCGAGCAAGGGCAATTGCGCTGTCCTTGTAGTATTGGGCAAGCGACTTTAGATTGTCTTCAAGATCGTCATCAGTCTTGCGAAGATTCTTCTTTTCCTGACGTCGCCTGTCGGTATCAGCTCTGAACCGCCCCCGTATAGGATCGAGAGAAACAACTGGTCCTCCGTAAGGCATCAGTTCGTCGACGGCAAAGACAAATGGGAATGCGGTGTCGTCATAGTCCTTCGATACCTTCGCCGCTACGATGACTGCACCTTGCGAGCCACTGGGAAGAGAGCTGAACGATAACGCGGCGACGCTGTCAAACCTGCGCAAGAACCATGCTCTACGCTTGCGGTTGGAAAACGCCTCGCCAGTCTCGCCAAGATCCCATGCGCCATGCAATTCATCAGACGGTCTCGCCGTTTGACACTGGAGCGCGGATGCAAAGAGAGCTGCGAATGATCCGACTTCGATAGCGTACTTCACTATGGATTCGCTAGGAACATCCATCAGTTCGCCAGATTGAGCGCAACTGATGTAAAACGCCGGCTCCCCGCCAATCGCCCGCTTCTGTTTCGGGCGAGGGAATGCATCACACGCTGTGCAACCTGTGCAGATATAGTTTTCCGGGGCATATCCTGCGGGTCGCAGAATCTTTGCATCTGTCCAGGGGGCGGTGTCATCGCCTTTCCAATCCCTTGGCGTGAGGATGTCACGCTTTCCGGCGATCTTGCTCGCTATGCGTTCAAGTATCGCCATCGGCAGGTTCCTTCTTGGTTATCTGGTTCTCCTCAAGAAAGCGACGCATGGCATCAGGTCTTTTTGAAGATCGTCAGGACGTTGCGGCTGCGCACGCGCGCGTAGTCGACGGAATCGGACATCTTCTTCACCATCAGGATGCCGAGGCCGCCGATCGGCCGCTCCGCCGCCGAGAGCGTCGTGTCCGGGTCGACGTGCGCGAGCGGATCGTAGGGCTGGCCGTCGTCGCTGAAGACGAGCCGCACGCCGGCCGGATCCGCCGTCGCCGCGACCGTCAACTCGAATTCCGACGCGCCCGAATAGCGGACGATGTTCGAGGCGATCTCGTCCAGGATGACGTGCAGCACGGGATTGAGGAGATCGCCCCCGTCGATCCCCTCCAGCGTCGCGTCGAGATACGCGCTCGCCGCCGCCACGCCGTCCTGCGTCGCCGGAAACGCGCGCGCCGTGCGCGCGG
>JAFUEM010000204.1 GCA_017463935.1 Kiritimatiellia bacterium | reverse complement strand
GTCGGCGGCGAGCATCGAGCGCGACACGTCGATGGCGACGACGACGTTGCGGCTGCGCGCGACGTGCTTTTCGAGCGTCTGGCCCCACTGCGGCCGCGCGGCCGCGAAGAGGACGAGCACGAGCCCGGCGAGGAGGCACGCCGTCTGCACGCCCGCGAACGGCGTCGCGGGCACGTTCAGCGTCAGCCGCGTCAGCGCCTTTTCGCGCCGCGCCTTGAGGAACGACCAGAAGAGGCCCGCGAACGGCACCGCCGCGGCCAGGACGAGCAGGACTGGAGAGACGAATCGCATGGCTCAGTGATCGTGCTTCCCTTCGCCGTGCCAGGGGATGAACGCGGGCACCTTGTCGATTCCCGCCGCGAGGCGCTGGCGGACGGCCTCGTAGACGAGGATCGTCGCGGCGGCGGAGACGTTGAGCGAATCGGCGAGCCCGAGCATCGGGATGCGCACGCGCAGCTCCGCGCCGTCCATCCACTTCGCGGTGAGGCCGTACTGCTCCGCGCCGAGCGCGATCGCGACGTTGCCCGTCAGGTCGACCTCGAAATGCAGCTTCTCCGCGTGCGGCGTCGCGGCGAGGATCTTGAAGCCGTGCGCCTTGAGGAACGCGAGCGCCTCGTCGCTCGTCGCCTCGACGATCGGCACCGAGAACATCGTGCCCGTCGACGCGCGCACGACGTTCGGGTTGTGGATGTCGGTCGTGCGGTCGCAGACGATCACCGCCGCGACCTTCGCCGCGTCCGCCGAGCGCAGGATCGTGCCGAGGTTGCCCGGCTTCTCGATGGCCTCGGTGACGATGACGAGCGCGTTGTCGGGCAGCTTCAGGTCGGCGAGCGTGACGGCGACGTGCGGGCCGACCATCAGGAGCCCGTCCGGGCGCTCCTTGTAGGCGATCTTCTCGAAGCAGACCTTCGAGCACGTGAAGATGTCCGCGCCCAGCCGCGCGCAGTCCGCGACGAGCGCGGGTTCGTTCTCGTTCTTGAGGTAGAAGTCGGGGCAGTGGAAGAGCGCGCGCGGGCGGTAGCCGTTGTCGAGCGCGCGGCGGCACTCGCGGTAGCCCTCGACGATCATCTCGCCCGACTCCTCGCGCGTCGCGCAGCTGCGCAGCCGGACGACGTACTTCAGTTTCGGATTGCTGGGACTCGTGATTTCCATTTCGTCTAGTATATCAAATCCGGGCGGTGCGCGTCAGCGGCCGGCCGCCGGCGTGCGGAAGCAGATGCGGTTGATGAGGCTCTGGAAGCTCTCGCCGCCGCGCAGGATCTCGATGGCGATGCGCAGGTAGAGGCAGCGCACGGGCGACGTCTCGAAGCGCGGGAAGCGCACGGCGTCCTTCTCCGTCGTCACGAGCGCGTCCGCGCCCATGTCGGCCGTGCGGTTGAGCGCGTAGAGGATCTCGCTCGCGTCGTAGCGGTGGTGGTCGGCGTAGCGCTCGCACCAGACGACCTTCGCGCCGAGGTGCCGCAGCGAATTCTCGAACCCCTTGGGCGAGGCGATGCCCGAGAGCGTGCACGTCGTCTTGCCCTTCAGCCAGTCGAGCGGGAATTCCTCGCGGCTCCAGACGTCCCGGAGCACCTTCGGCGCGTGGGTGCATTCGACGATCTCCGCCGTCCGGTTGTAGCGGCGGATCTCGGCCACGACCGCCGACGTGTCGCCGCGGCACTTCGTCAGGAAGATGATGTCCGCGCGCTTGAGGTGGCGCGCCGGCTCGCGCAGGATGCCGCGCGGCAGCAGGTTGCCGTTGCCGAAGGGGTTCGTCGCGTCCACGAGCACGACCTCGATCGAATGCTTCAGCCGCTGGTACTGGAAGCCGTCGTCGAGGATCAGCGTGTCGCAGCCGAGCTTCTTGACGGCGTAGCGCCCCGCCTTGACGCGGTCGCGATCGACGAGCACGGCGACGCCCGGCAGGTTGGACGCGAGCATGTACGGCTCGTCGCCGCCCGTCGCCGCGTCCAGGAGGACGCGCCGCCCGTCGCTCACCACGAGCGGCTTCGTGATCTCGCCCGTGAAGACGCGCTGGATCCACGGCGCCTCCTTGCGGCGGTAGCCGCGCGAGAGGATCGCGACCTTGCGCCCCTCGGCGGCGAGCGTGCGCGCGAAGATCTCGGTGACGGGCGTCTTGCCGGTGCCGCCGGCGGTGACGTTGCCGATGGAGACGACCTGGATGCCGAGCGGCCAGCGGCGCAGCAGCCCGACGCGGTAGAGGAAGTAGCGGAAGGAGACGATCGCCGCGAAGAGGAGCGAGAAGAGCTTCAGCACCGCGAGGAGGAGGCGCACCGGCGCCGGGTGCCCTTCGTCGGCGCCCTTCTCCTGGATGAGCCGGACGAGACTGTTCTCGAGCCGCTCGATCCCGCTCTGGCGTGCCTTGCGCATCAGTGGAGCGGATTGCCGGTCGACGCGCCGAGGGCGCGCAGGTAGATGAAGAAGCCGCAGCTCCAGTCGTGCTTCTCGTGCGACCGGTCGATGCGGTCGACGGCGCCGTCGAAGTTGACGATGAAGCGGAAGCCGAGGCAGTCGGTCCGGTAGTCGAACCAGCTGCCGGCGCCGTCCAGCTCGCCGCGGCGGCAATCCCAGTTGACATACGGGCTCCAGGCCACGGCATCGCAGATCTCGTGCTCGAACTCGATCGAAAGGAGCGAGAAGTCCGCCCAGTCAATCCCGTCTTCGGTCATGCGCGCCGGATTGTAGGGAGAGGCGGCGAAATCCCACTGGCGGCAGTCGCGGTGGATGAACGACACGGAATACGACAGCGATTTGTCCAGGGCCTGGCTCCAGCCGACGTCGGCGTAGGCGACGGAACCCTTCCGGGTGTCGTACTCGAGGCGCGTGTGCAGGTTGATGTCGTCGCACGGCGTCCAGCGCGCGCGGAACCCGGGCATGACGGTGACCGACGAGCGGCCGAAATTCGGATCGGCCGGATCGCGGGCGAGCCGGTGGTAGCGGTTGCCCGCCGTGTAGTCGGTGTCGTTGAACTGGACCGCGGTGTAGAAGTCGAAGTCGAAGAGCGTCTTCAGCCGCCCGTTCGCGGCGATCTTCCGCAGCGCGTTGCGCACACCGGGCGTGACGCCGTAGTAGGTGTAGGGCAGGTTGCGCGAGCGGCCCGCGAACTGGTCGAGGTAGTCGCGCGAGGCGTCGAGCGAATCGAACACGAAGGGACGCACGCCGCGGTCCAGGCCGTGATAGTCGGCCTTCTGCGCCAGCACGTCGAAATAGGGCTCCAGAAGATGGTTGTACCCGTTGTCGTAGTCGGCGGAGCCGCGCGCGGCGAACGTGACGCCGCTTTCGACGATGGAGCGCCACGCATCGTCGCCCGTCGCGCCCGCGCGCCCGTAGCCCGTCAGGTTCTCGCGCCCGGTGTCGCTCCAGTAGGTGCCGCGCGCGCCGACGCGCGGCACGACCGAGAGGACGTCCGCGACCTTGAAGGGATACGTCAGCCGGTGATAGGTGTCGAAGCGGAAGGCCTGGTAGTCCGCCCACTGGCCGGGGGTGTAGCGGAACGGCTCGGCGGTGGCGGCGGTGCCGTAGCGGGCGTAGTTGCGATTGAGCCAGCCGATGCGCGAGGCCGACTCGTAGTTGACGGGCAGGCCGAAGAACGGCTGCGGGGCGATGTCGAAGTAGAACTCCGGCAGGCGCGCGACGCCGTCATAGAAGTCGTTGAGCGGACCCGACACGCTCAGGCCGAGGCCGAAGGGATTCTCCACGTGCTCCCACGCGATCTCGTTGGCCGACGTGTCGAACGCATTGCGCGCGCTCAGCAGGCTGTCGCGCAGGAAATCGCCCGAGAAGTGCGAGTCGCTGTAGTACTTGCCCTGCAGACGCAGCGTATCGCGCTCGGTGACGTCCCACCGGTGGCGGAGCATGAGCGCGTAGCGGTCGTCGGGCACGGTGCTGCCCCAGTTCTGGTAGTTGTAGCGTCTGGTCGTCCAGTGCCGGTCGTAGCGGTCGGCGTCCTGGTCCCAGGCGTAGTAGACCTTGAACTTGCCGCGGCCGTAGTCGCCGAGCTGCCAGGTGAGCGACTGGCCGAGGGCGAAGCCGTTCTTGTAGCGCCAGTCGGCGCGCGTGTTGCCGCGCAGCCCGAAATGCCCGTCCTCGAAGTCGCCCGCGAGGTGATAGACGTACTTGACCAGCAGGAAGCCGCCCCACTTGCCGGTGTAGCCGGGCATCACGCGCCAGCCGTAGTCGGTGTCGAGCGGATACATCCACCACGGCAGCCAGAAGACCGGCACGCCCAGGAGGTTGATCCAGACGTTCCGCGCCACGATCTCGCGCTCGCCTTCCGTTCCGTGGAACGTGGCGGCGCCGACCGCCGACCAGTGGAAATGGCCGGGCGCGTTGGTGCACGTCGTCACCTCCGTGCCGGGGCCGAAGCGGTAGTCGTCGCCGTCCCTGACCGCCAGCTGGGAGAGGAGACTCACGTGCGAATCGTCCGTGTGGTAGACCGCATGGACGTTGCCGGTCACGATGACGTTGCCGGTCGTGCGATCGGCGGCGATCGTGTCGGCGGTGACCTGAAGTTCGCCGGCGGCAGCGGCCAGCGGCAGGACGAGCGCGAGAAGGATCGGGTTCTTCATGACTGAGAGTATAACACGTGGGAGGTGGCCGCGTCCAGTATGGAAAATGCCTCGGGGTGGCGGTGGAGCTCCGAGACGAACGTCAGGCGCGTGTTGAAGCTGCGCTGGAGATCGGCCAGGATCTGGGCGTCCTCGGTGCGCAGACGCTGCATCACCTGGGGCGCGACGATGATCTTCGGCTCGAACGGCTTCTTGTCGGCCTCGGCCTTCCTGAGCAGCGTCGTCAGCCGCCGCTGCACCTCGATCGAGATCGCCATCGGCGACTTGACGAGGCCGTGGCCCGCGCAGTACGGGCACTTCGAGGTGAGACGCGAGAGGATCGACCGGTCCTGGCGCTGGCGCGACATCTCCAGGAGCCCGAGCTCCGAGATCTGCAGCACGTTCGTGCGCGCCCGGTCGCGTTTGAGCGCGTTCTTGAGCGCCTTGTAGACCTGCGCCTGGTGCTTGCGCGACTTCATGTCGATGAGGTCGAGGACGACGAGCCCGCCGATGTTCCTCAGCCGCAGCTGGCGCGCCACCTCCTCGACCGCCTCGAGGTTCACGTCGAGGATCGCCTCCTCCTGCGAGCCCTTGCCCTTGTAGTGGCCCGTGTTGACGTCGACCGCGATGAGCGCCTCGGTCTCGTCGATGACGAGATAGCCGCCCGACTTCAGCGGCACCTGCCGCGCGAACGCCTCGGCGAGCTGCCGGTCGAGCCCGTAGTGGTCGAAGATGCAGCTGTCGCCGTCGTAGCGGCGGATCTTCGTGCGCGCCCGCCGCGAGATGCGCGCGCACACCTCGCGCATGTCGTTGAACGCCTTCTCGTCGTCGATGACGATGGCGTCGACGTCCTCCGTCAGCCAGTCGCGCACGACGCGCTCACACAGGTCCGGCTCCTGGAAGATGCAGCACGGCGTGCGCAGACGCTGGATGTTCATCTGCATCTCGTTCCAGACGGAGAGGAGGTTGCGCAGGTCCCGCGCGAACGCGCGCGCCGACGCGCCCGCGCCGACGGTGCGCACGACGAGGCCGACGTTGTCCGGCAGCGGCAGCTTGTCAAGGATCTTCTTCAGCCGCTTGCGCTCGTCGGCGTCGCCGATCTTCTTCGAGACGCCGCGGATGCGCGTGCCCGGCATCATCACGAGGTAGCGCCCGGGGATCGACAGGCTCGCCGTCACGCGCGGCCCCTTCGTCGAGATCGGCCCCTTCGTCACCTGCACGATGATCTCCGAGCCGGGCGGGAAGCGCTTGGCGATCTCCGCGTCGGAGAGGCGGTTCGACTTGCGCCCGCCGCCGTTCTTGCCCTTCTTGGGCTCCTCGTCATCGTCGTCCAGAAGCGCGTTCTCGTCCACCGTCATGTCCCAGTAGTGCAGGAATGCGTTCTTGCTCAGGCCGATGTCCACGAACGCCGCCTGAAGGTCGTTCTCGAGGTTCTGGATCCGCCCCTTGAAGACGCTGCCGACGAGGCGTTCGTCCTCCGGGTGCTCCACCATGAATTCCTCGATGCGGCCGTTCTCCATGACGGCGACGCGCGTTTCGAGCTTTTCGACGTTGACGATGATCTCGCGCTTCAGTTTCGAGCGCTTCAGCCATCCGAATAGGTTCATGTCTGTATCTCCCTGTGTAGTGATATGCTTTGTGTGAGTCCCAATCCGGCCATCACCGTCAAGAGGAAGGTGCGGCCCGATGAAATGAACGGCAGCGGCAGGCCCGTGATCGGCACGAGGCCCACCGACATCGCGATGTTGACGTAGACGTGCGCGAAGACGAGCGTCGAGACGCCCAGCGCGATCAGCCGGCCGCGCCCGTCGGCGGCGACGTACGCGATCCACGCGCCCGACAGGCACAGCGCCGCGAAGAGCGACAGCAGCGCGAGCGAGCCGACGAACCCCGTCTCCTCGGCGTAGACGCAGAAGATGAAGTCGTTCATCGACACGGACGGCGGCAGGTACTTGAGGTGGTTCGTCTCGCCCTTGCCGATGCCCTTGCCCGCGAAGCCGCCCGACCCGATCGAGATCATCGCCTGGCGCAGCGTGTAGCCCGCGCCCATCGGGTCCGACTCCGGGAAGAGGAACGTCTTGACGCGCTTGAGCTGGTGCTCGCGCAAGGGGATGTACCGGACGATCCGCGCGCGCCGCTCGGGCTCGACG
>JAFUEM010000064.1 GCA_017463935.1 Kiritimatiellia bacterium | reverse complement strand
GCGGATGCGCTGGAGCTGGCCGTCCTCGTCCGGCGACGCCGGCGGCAGGATGATCTCGCTCGCCGTGCGGCGGCCGGCGGCGAGGGCCTCCTCCACGGGATTGCGCCCGTAGATCCACTCGCCGCCCGTCACCATCTCGCGCGGGCCCTTGTGGTGGCGCGTGTTGCGGTAGGTGCCCATCAGCGCTTCAGAAGCACGTCCTTTTCGTACTTCTGGACGGTCTTGAACCACTCTTCGCCCGCGGGCACGCCGAGGCGCTTGCAGAACTCGGCCCAGACATCCTCGAACGGATAGTTCTTGTACTCCTCCTGCAGGACGAGCTGCGCGGTGAACTCGCCCGCGTCCTGCAGCGCCTTGAGCTGCGCGTTCGGGGTGAGCATCGCCTTCATCAGCTCCTTCTGCATGTTGCGCATGCCGAGCACCCACGCCGCGACGCGGCAGATCGACGCGTCGAAGTAGTCGAGCGCGATGATGAAGTTCTCGGGGCCCATCTTCACGATCTCCTGCGCGGCGGCGCGCAGGTCGTCGTTCTGGCGGATGACGTGGTCGGAGTCCCAGCGCACCGGGCGCGAGATGTGGAACGCGACCTTGCCGAAGAACATCAGGAACGAGCTGATCTTGTCCGCGACGTTCTCGGTGAGGTGGAAGTGGCCCATGTCGAGGAGCGCGAGGATCTTGCGGCTCTGCGCGTAGCCCATCACGAACTCGTGCGAGTTGACGGTGTAGCTTTCGACGCCGATGCCGAAGAGCTTCGACTCGAGGAACGGAATGACGCGCTTTTTGTCGTACTTCGCCTTCTTGAAGATCCTGTCGAGCGAGTCGGCCATGCGCTGGCGCGGCCCGAGGCGGTCCGACGGCTCGTCCTTGTAGCCGTCCGGGCACCAGAAGTTGATGCCGCACGTCGAATTCAGCTCCTTCGCGAAGTAGTCCGCGATCTCGAGGCACCTGACGCCGTGGTCGATCCAGAACTTGCGGATCTTCGGATCGGGCGACGAGAGCGTCAGGCCGTCCACCACGTTCGCGTGCGAGAAGAACGTCGGGTTGAAGTCGAGCTTGAAGCCGTTCTTCTTCGCCCAGTCCACCCACGGCTTGAAGTTCTTCCAGGTGAGCTTGTCGCGGTCCGTCACCGTGCCCTCGTGGATGCCGTAGCAGGCGTGCAGGTTGACGCGGTGCTTGCCGGGGATGAGCGACATCGCGAACTCGATGTCCGCCATCAGCTGCTCGGGCGTCGTCGCCTTGCCCGGGTAGTTGCCGGTCGTCTGGATGCCGTTCGAGGCGCCGCCGACGGACTCGAAGCCGCCCACGTCGTCGCCCTGCCAGCAGTGCATCGAGATCGGCACCGCCGCGAGGTCCTTGATCACTTTCTCCGTGTCGATGCCGATCTTGGCATACTTCTTCTGCGCTTCCTTGTAGCTCATCGTTTTCCTTTCGGGTGAGGGGTGGATATTACGGTTGTCAGATCATCTTGGCGGCGGCCGCGACGGCGATCGACGCGGCGAGCACCGCGAGGCCGATCGCGAGATATGTCCGTGTGCGGCGGCCCGTGCCCTTCCATTCGCCAAGCACGACGCCGAGGAGCGACGAGAAGAGGACGCTCGAGCCCATGACGATGGCGAACGAAATGTAGGCGATGTCGCCCGCCAGGCTTTCGCCGGCCTTCTGGCACGCGAACTGGCACGCCCAGATGACGCCGGCGAGGCCGCTCCAGAAGATGACGGCCGCCGTCGCCGGCCGCGCGAGCGTCGCATAGTCGCCGAACGACTTGTTCTTTGCATTCTGCTGGAGGCACCAGACGAGCTGGACGAGGAAGCCGCCGAAGAGGACGACGACCAGGACGGGCATCCCCTTCCAGAGCTCCTTCGCGCCCGCCTCGACCGCCGCCGATTCGAGCGCGCCGCCCGACTGGAGGCCGAAGTTCATGCCCGCCGAGGCGACGCCCGCCACCGCCGCGACGACGAGCCCCTTCTTGAAGTTGAATTCCGCGACGGACGCCTTCTTCGCCTCCTCCGGCAGCTCGTCCTCCTTCGACTTGCCCGCGAGGCCGACGAACACGATGCCGACGAGCGAGACGACGACGCCCGCGAGCGTGACGACGGCCGAGGTGTCCGCGACGAGCGAGGCGGCCTGTCCCTTCACGAGCGGCGGGATGAGCGTGCCCGTCGCCGAGCAGAGGCCGCAGCCGATCGCGAGGCCCAGCCCGACGCCGAGGTAGCGGATCATGAGGCCCCACGAAAGCCCGCCGATGCCCCACAGCGCGCCGAAGCCGATGCACAGCGCAATCGTCGAGGCGGGCGCGCGGCCGAGGACGCCGAAGAGATCCGGCACCGTCGCGGCGGCCAGCGCGAGCGGAAAGAGGATGAGGCCGAAGAGCGCGTAGACGAGCCAGTAGCTTTCGTATTTCCAGCCCTTGACCTTGCGGAAAGGCAGTGCAAACACCGCGCCCGCGAGACCGCCGAGCGCCCAGATGATCGTGCCGAGAGTCGTATTCATGCTGCAATTATATCAAAATTCGACCGACACTGCACTACCCAATCGGGTACTTTGTCGGTCGTGGCGGACGAGCCGCCGAAAACGGGAAGGTCGGCGCGACGCGTTACTTCGCGTCGGTCGCCTTGATGCGGTCCCACGCCTTGTTGTAGAGCTCCATCGCGCCGGGGATCTGGTCGATGGCGCGGATGACCTGGCCGCGCGCGACCTGCTCGGGCGTTAGGATGATGAGGTTGCGGTAGTCCTCGTCGAGCGCGTCGATGCCGGGCTTGACGGGGTTCGGGCCGCAGATGTACTCCATGTTGACCTTGGCGTTCGCGCCGTCGTAGATGTAGTTCATGAAGCGGTAGGCGAGGTCGGGCTGCGGCGCGTTCGCGGCGAGCACCATTTCGTCGAACGCGATCGAGAAGCCCTCCTTCGGCAGCGCGAAGCCGATGTCGTCGCGCGGATCGACGCCCTCCTCCTCGTCGCCGACGATCACCTGCACGATGTCGGTCGAGTAGCCGTGGCCGACCCACGTCGCGCCCGAGGCGACCTCGGTCTTGTAGCTTTCGGCGTCGAACTTGCGGATGTTCTTCTTCCACGCGAGCACCTGCTCCACGGCCGCGTCGATCTCGGCGGGGTTGGTCGAGTTGATCGAGTAGCCGAGCGACATGAGGCCCGCGCCGATCACCTCGCGGATGTCGTCGAGGAGCGTGACCTTGCTCTTGAGCGCCGGGTTGGCGAGGATGGACCAGCTTTCGACGTCCGCGCCCTCCGGCACCTTGTCCTTGGCGTAGCAGAAGCCGGTGTAGGTGACGGCGTAGGGGACGCTGTACGTGAACGCGGGGTCGATGACCTGGTTCGCGAACGCCGGGTCGAAGTTCGCCCGGACGTTCGGTATCTTCACGTGGTCGAGCGCGGAAATCAGCCCTTCGCGCGCCATGAGTTCGACGAGGTAGCTGCTCGGCATGATGATGTCGTAGCCGGTGCCGCCCGCCTTGAGCTTGGCGTACATCGTCTCGTTCGAGTCGAACGTGTCGATCACGACCGTGCAGCCGTTTTCCGCTTCGAAGCCTTCGATCACCTCGGGGGCGATGTAGTCGCTCCAGGTGTAGATGTGCAGTTCCGGCTTCTTCTCGCATCCGGCGAGGATCAGGGAGGCGGCGATGGCGGCCGAGGCGGCGCCCAAGCTAAGGTTTTTCATGTTCGTGCGTTTTCCTTTGTTGAGGGTTTCGGTTGGGAAGCGGTCTCGCCGACCGGCGCGCCGGCGGCGGACGTGCGCGTGCGCGCCTTGCAGAAGATGCGCAGCGGCGCGCCTTCGAGCCCGAAGCGCGCGCGGATGTTCTTTTCAAGATAGCTCAGGTAGGCCGGCGTCACCAGCTTCGGATCATTCACGAAGAGGCGGATTGTCTGCGGGTTCGTCGAAACCTGCAGCCCGTAGTAGATCTTCAGCCGCTTGCCCTTGATCATCGGCGAGAGCGTCTTCTTCGCCGCCTTGACGAGGACGTTGTTCAGCATCCCCGTCGAAACCTTCATCGTCGCGCTCGCCGCCGCCGTGTCGATCGCATCCACCGTCCGGCGGATGTTGTAGCCCGACTTGTTCGAGCAGTAGACGACCGGCGCGAAATTGAGAAACGGCATCATCGCGCGCAGGGCCTCGGTCGCCTTCGTCTCGGTGAGCCCCTGCTCCTGCGCGATGTCCCACTTGTTCATCATCACGACGCACGCGCGGTGCGCGTCGAGAATCTTGCCCGCGATGCGCTTGTCCTGAAGCGTCGGCCCGAGCGTCGGATCCATCACGAGCACCACCACGTCCGCTTCCGCGATCGCCTGCTCGCTGCGGAAGAGCGAGAAATTGTCGACGGACGTCTTCGACATCTGCGTGTGCGACTTCATCCCCGCCGTGTCGACGAGCAGGTAGCGCCGCGCCTCCGGCCCCGACCCGATCGCGAACGGGACCTCCACCGCGTCGCGCGTCGTGCCCGGAATCTCCGAGACGATCACGCGCGGCGCGTTCAGCAGCCGGTTGATGTAGGAGGACTTGCCGGCGTTCGGCCGCCCCACGACCGCGACGCGCAGGGGGCGGCGCGCGGCCGTCTCCTCCTCGCTCACGGGCGGCAGACGGCGCACGACCTCCTCGACGAGCGC
>JAFUEM010000018.1 GCA_017463935.1 Kiritimatiellia bacterium | reverse complement strand
GGCGCGTGTCGCTGCGCGGCACCGTGCGCGAGGTGCGCGTCGAGGATTCGCCGGCGGGCTCGGTCTCGCTCGTCGCGCTCTACATCGACAAGTACACGGCCCACCTGCGCGTCGCGGGCGCGCTGGACGCGGACCGGTACGTGGGTGAGGAGGTGCGCGCCGAGGGCGTGGCGATCAGCCGCTACGGCAAGGACGGCGACTTCCTCGACGCGGAGCTGGAGGTCGCGGACGAGGATCATCTCGAGCGCCTGCGCACGGCCCAGGTGCCGCGCATCCTGATCATCGCGGCCGTGCTCTTCGGCCTGGCGCTGCTCTTCTTCGCGGGCATGTTCTTCACGCTGTGGATCCGCGCCGCGCGCGAACGGCGGCGCGAGGAGGTGATCGCCGAGGAGCGACGGCGCATGGCGGCGGACCTCCACGACACGATCGAGCAGCACCTCGCGGGCGCGAACCTGATCGCGGCGGGCGTGCTGGGGCTGGAGGACGTGCCGGCCGACGTCGTGGAGGCGATGAAGTCGCTCACGGGCCTTCTGGCGAACGCGAAGGCGGAGGTGCGCAACGCGGTCCTGAACCTGCGCGGCGCGGGCTGCGGCGACAAGCCGCTCGCGGAGGCGATCGGCGACATGGCGCGCTCGCTCGAAA
The DNA here is from genome assembly GCA_017463935.1 of Kiritimatiellia bacterium. Lineage (GTDB taxonomy): Bacteria > Verrucomicrobiota > Kiritimatiellia > RFP12 > UBA1067 > UBA1067. Next base: position 12,654 of record JAFUEM010000018.1, on the reverse strand, counting down.
AGACGGGCGTGAAGGTGCGCAAGTGCCTGCGCGGGCTGCCCGAGAAGCTGGCCGAGGGCGTCTATCAGGACATCATCCTCATCCTGCGCGAGGCGACGACAAACGCGGTCAAGCACGGCCAGGCGCGCCAGATCGTCTTCACGGGCGATCCCGTCGCCCCGGCGGGCTACGTTCTCAAGGTGCTGAACGACGGCGCGCCGTTCGAGCTGTCGAACGCGCTCGGACCCGAGACGGGGCACTATGGCCTGAGCGGGATGCGCGAGCGCGCGCTGCGCAACCATCTCGCGATCGACTGGGGGCGCACGGGCAAGTGGACGTACATGGAACTGAGGAGCGAATCATGATCAAGGTGGTGGTGATCGACGACCATGCGGTGGTGCGCATGGGGCTGAAGTACGTGCTGGGCGTGCGCAAGCAGGACTTTGCGTTCGCGGGCGAGTGGCCGGGCGGCGCGGGCGCGGTCGAATTCGTGGAGCGGACGGATCCCGACGTGGTGCTGCTCGACATCCACATGCCCGACAAGGACGGGCTCACGGTCCTGCGCGAGATCCGCGCGAAGCGGCCGTGGCAGAAGGTCATCATGCTGACGACGAGCGACGCCGACAACGACGTGTACGAGTCGCTGAACCTGGGCGCGAAGGGGTATCTCCTGAAGGATCGCGACGCGACGGAGATCACGCAGGCGCTGACGACGGTGATGAACGGCGGCAAGTACGTGCCGGCGGCGGTGCAGGAGCTGTTCCGCAAGCGGCAGATGACGCCGGACTTCACGGCGCGCGAGCTCGAGGTCCTGAAGTTCCTGCCCACGGGCATGACGAACGACGCGATCGCGGAGCGGCTGGGCGTCGGCAAGGATGCGATCAAGAACCACCTGCGGAACATCTTCGTGAAGCTGGACGTCGGCGACCGCGTCTCGGCCGTCCGCGAGGCCGTCACGCGCGGGTTCTTGAAATAGCGCGGCCGCGTCCGTCGTGCGCTTCCGGGGGACGGGAGGCGCGTTTCCGCCCGTCCGTTTCGACCCGCGCGCGCGAATTTTTGATATACTAAAGGCATGGTTGACACAGCTGTAAATTTGGGCGGGCTGAAGATGGCGACGCCGGTGACGACGGCGAGCGGCACGTTCGGCTACGGAACGGAATATCTGGGCGCGGTGGACTACGCCAAGCTGGGCGCGGTGACGGTGAAGGGAATCCGCGCCGAAGCGTGGCCGGGCAACCCGATGCCGCGCCACGCCGTCGTGCCCGGCGGCCTCGTGAACGCCATCGGCCTGCAGGGGACGGGCCTCGCGCGCTTCCTCGCGACGACCGTGCCGTGGTACAGGAAGCAGGTCGGCGAGAAGGCGCCGCCGCTGATCGTCAACATCTGGGGCGGCTCGGTGGAGGAATACGCCGACGTCGCGCGCCAGCTCACGGCGGCGCAGAATCCGCTCATCGGCGCGATCGAGCTGAACGTCAGCTGCCCGAACGTCAAGGCGGGCGGCCACACCTTCGGGCAGGACCCGGCGGTGCTGGAGGAGGTCGTCGCGGCCGTGCGCGCGGCGACGACGCTGCCGCTCATCGTCAAGCTTGCGCCGAACGTGCCGTCCATCGTGCCGTACGTGCGCGCGTGCGAGAAGGGCGGCGCGGACGCGCTCGCGCTCATCAACACGATTCCCGCGATGGTCATCGACGTCGAGCGGCGGCGGCCCGTGCTCGCGAACGTGACGGGGGGCCTGTCGGGGCGGGCGATCCATCCCGTCGCCGTCAAGCTCGTCTACGACGCGCACAAGGCGACGCGGCTGCCGATCCTCGCGATGGGCGGCGTCTACGAAGCGAAGGACGCGATCGAATTCCTGCTCGCGGGCGCGACGGCGGTCGCGGTGGGCTCGGCGACGTTCACGAACCCCGGCACGGCCGCCGAGATCTACGACGGCCTCGTTGCCTATTGCGAACGCCATGGCTTTGCCGCCGTCCGCGACCTGACCGGCGCGCTCGACGCCTGACCGGCGAAAGATGCGCTGTCGCCACGATCCGGCGCACGCGCCCATATTTCTGCGCATCGCACGACTTGTCGTTGACGCACGGCAAGTCGCCACTGATTCGATCATGCCCAAACGGGTCGTGCGGTGCCCGCAATTTGCATTTGACACGGATTGGGTGGTTTTGGTAAAATGGCGGCGTTCTTGGGGACTTCGCGAAAGGAGTGTGTCATGGCGGGAGCGCAGAAAACACCAACTTTCTTGGCGGTTGCGGCGATTGCCGCGGCACTTTTCGCTTCGCTGGCCGTTGACGGCGTCTTTGTCGACACGGCGGACGGGCCTCCGAAAATAGTCGCGCCTGAAGAGTCTGTCGTTTCCTGTGCCTGGGTTGACGGCGGAATCCTGATCGGCTTGGCCGCCGGTGAAGACGTTCTTCTTTCGTTCGACATCCCGCTTCCTGCCTCCGACGTCGGATGGACACTTCTTGATGCGGACGGCAACGTCCTTGCCGAGGGCACTGGCTTTTGCCTGCCCTGCGCAAGCCATCCGTCTGCCGCGTTTGCGTATGTCTGCGACTTGGGCGGCGGATCCGCTCTCGCCGGAATCTCGCGGATTTCGGCCAGGGACGGCTCCGGCGTTCCTGCCGTTGAATCCGCCGGTCCGGCTGCGCCCGTCCGGCAGTCGGGTTCGGTTCGCGGCGCAGACGAGGAAGACGAGCCGGAGTATCCCGGGCTGGGAGGAGAGTTCACCGTCAAAGTCTCCATCGGACCGTCCACGGAGGGCTTCACCCTGTTCGGCTTCGAAGAGCCGGGAGGGACGACGAACATGACGTCCATCCCCGTTTTCTCCATTTCGTCCCCCGGACAGACGAATGCATGCGGCGTTTCGGCTTCCGGCGGCTGGTTCATGCCCGACCGGACGGGCTACTATTCGTTTCAGGTCGAAGGCGACGACGAGGTTTCGCTGTCCGTCGGACAGTTGACGGCGTCGTCTTCCTGGCCGTCGAATACGCCGGGCGAGAAGGTGACAGGGCTTTTCTCCGCAGGCGTGAGATATCCTGTTTCGTTTGACGTGTCAAGCGTCGGCGGTCCCGCCGCAGGTGCAATTCCCGTTTTCGCGGAGTTCACGCCTTTGACGAACCAGCCGCGCATCGTCGTTTCGCCGCGCGAGGTCAGGTTTTCGCCGAAGATGGCGACCGCCGGAATCGCCATCGCCTCGCAGATCGGTGAAGGAGACGAAGGCGTGGCCTACGAGATCAATTGCATTTCGCATTCGCCCGGCCTTTCCGTCACCGATGCGACCGCCACGCCAGACCTGGATTCCACCGTCTGGACCGGGACCAACACTTCCGCCACGGCCGTATTCGGGCTTTTCGAGGATGGACGGCTGATCGATACCGACAAGGCCGTCTTCACGTTCATGCCGGAAAAGGTCGAAGAATGCGATTGCGATTGCAATGAAGGAACGACGGTGGATACCGGTTGCGTTTCGTTTTCGCAGCGCTTCGGGCGCACACCTTGGATTGCCGCTCTGCCGTCGGGTCGCCTCGCCATTGAAGAGACGCTTCCCGCAAGACGTCTCTGGACGCCGCAAGCGCTTGTCTACGACCATCCCATGCGCCGGCGCGTGGCCGTTCGCCGCGATTCAAATCCGCTCGATGCCGTGATTCTCGACCCCTTCGGACATGGCACGGAATATGTCGGCGGCAGGCCCAGCAACATGTCGGCGGGCTCTCTGCGCGGTCTTCGCCTGAACGATGACGGGCTTCTGGTGGAAGTTCTGGAGGATCGGACCGAAATAACGTACAGCCCGGACGGAAGCGCCGCGTCGATCCGTCCGCCGGATGGCGAGGACGTCGCAGTCGCCGATTTGGGGATAGACGTATTCTGCGACGCTTCCGGTGCCGTGACATCTGTCGTCTCTCGCGCCGATGGTCGCCTCGACGTGACGGCAATATCCGCTAACGAATATTCCGTCGTCTGGCGCGGCCGAAACGCCCTGCCGGTCAAGACGTTCACTTTCTCGGGCGACGGCGTATCGACATTCCATCTCCACGAATATCGCAACGCCCAGTTCCAGTTCGACACCGAATGGACGTATGACGACGAAGTGCAAGATTGGACGATTTGCCGCGCGCCGGGCTCTTCCGCCGCGCTGACGCGCGCCAAGACAATATCGTTCGACGATGCAACCGGCGAGTGGATTGCGGCCTATCGCACCATCGACTCGACGGGAGGCGTCGTCCGCACCGAAACGGCCCGCATCAACGTCATCGACGGCAAGCCCGTCGAGACGCAACGCTCGGTCGGCGGAAAAACGCTCCATGCGGCAACGCGCAACAGCGCGGGATTGATCGCGAATGAAACCGATTCGCGCGGATTTCTAGCGTCCTATCTCTACGACTCCTGGAATAGACTCACGAGCGAGACTTCGACTGTAAAAGGCTCTCTGACGCGAACGGTCGTATATCAATATCCTACATCGTCCGCACAGGGCGGCGTGATCGAACGCAGACCCTCTCGCCGCACAGTCGCCTTGAATGGAACAATCGTTGAAGACGAAGAGACGGAATACGGTGATGGGTATATGTTGCGCATCCGCACATCCGGCGGCCTGTCGCGGCGCGCTTATCGTGAGTTCGATGCGCAAGGCCGAAGCGTCCTTTCGGTGGAAGAATCCGGCAAGGCGGTCGAGACAACGTATTCAGAGATAGACGAAACGGATTATTCGTGGACCGAAACATCTGATGAAGGGGTCTGGACGGACGCTGGCGGCTTCTCGCTTGTCGAAGGGAAATCGAAGCGACGGCATACGCGCTACGACTCCGCCGGGAACGCGATATCCGAAACGCTCTTTGCCCTGGTCGGCGGTGAGTGGCGAGAACTTTCATGGACGACCAATACTTACAGCGCGACCCATAAGCCCGTATCCACCCTAAAATCGAACGGAAAATCGTCAGCGGCGGATTGGATCTGCACGGGACCCGTCTGGCAGGCGAATGAAGACGGGACGGCAACCACCAACACATACGACGCGGCAAAACAACTCGCATCGTCCGCGCGGCATGGTCCGTTCGGCACCGTGACGACGACGTTCGTCCGTGACGCCGACGGACGCATCATCGCCGAAACCGATGCCGCGTCCGGTTGCGAGACGAGAACGCGTTTGCGCTCCTACGACGACAGAGGAAGAATCGTATCCGAAACCGACGAACAAGGACTGGTCACGACCTATTCGTATTCGGCGGACGATTTGACGACGACCATGACGCTCCCCGCGGGCGCGACGCGAGTGACGACGCTCAATCCAGATGGATCGCTTGCATCCGTCACTGGAAGTGCTGCGGCAGAAGAGTATTATTCATATGGCGTGACGACGAACGGCCTCGAATGGACGAAGATAAACTACCTTGCTCCCGACGGCGCGCGCTGGGAGAAGACGTACCGCAACGCGTTCGGCGAGACGGTGCGCGAGGAGCGCCCCGGCGCGAACGGCGCGATGCTCGTCACCGAGCGAACCTACAACGACAAGGGCCAGCTCGTTTCGACCGTCACGACCGGTCAGCCGGCGGAAACCCGCGCCTACGATGATTGGGGCGATGTCGTCAGCGTCACGCGCACTGCGGACGGAGTGACGCGAACGGTCGAAACCGCCACGGCGAACGCGCTTGTGGATGGCGAGGTCTGGCAGATTTCGTCCCGCGCGGCATCCTGCTCCGATCCGTCCATCGTCCCGCTCGTCACCACGAACATGACGCAGGTTTCGGGCTTGTCGCTCGTGAACGAAGCGCGGCAGGCGTCCATCGACGTGCGCGGCAATGCGAGCGAGACGTGGTCGGAGTTCGATCCTGCGACGTTGACGCGCCTTACCTATACGTCCATCCCGACGGCAGCCAACATCGCGCTGTCGGAATCGGTGGACGGCGTGACGACGCTTTCCGTCTCGCATTCGGCGGTCACGAATTTGGTCGCGTACGACGCGTTCCGCCGCGCGGTGATCGAGACCGACGGGCGCGGCAACGCGACGACGAACGCCTACGATGCGCTCGGACGCCTCGCCTCGACGACGGACCCGACGGGCGCGACGACGAGCTACGCCTACGATGCGGCGGGCCGCCTCGCGGCGGTCACGAACGCGCTGGGCGTCGCGACGGTGTATATGTACGACGCTCGCGGCAACAAAACCTACGAGGGCGGTGGATCCTATCCCGTCACCTACGCCTACGATGCCTTCAACGTCATGACGAACATGACGACCTACCGCAATGCGGGAGGGCCGGGCTCCGTCCCGGCCTCGGGCGACACCACGACATGGACCTACGATGAGGCGACAGGGCTTCTTCTTGCCAAGACCTACGCCGACGGCAACGGCCCGACCTACACATACGCCGACAACGGCAACCTCGCAACCCGAACATGGGCGCGCGGCGTCATCACGAGTTACACCTACGATGGCTGGAACAACCTGACAAACACCGCCTATTCGGACGGGACGCGTCCAATGGAGTTTGCATACGACGCGCTTGGGCGTCAGGTGTATGCAAAAGACGAGGGCGGGATAACGACGACTTCATACAACGCCACGGGCGAAGTGGCGTCGGAACACACCACCGGACGCCTCTACACGCGCACGCTATCCCGTCATCGCGATGCATACGGACGCGATATTGGATACAGCCTCAACAATTCGCGAAAGACGGTTATGGAATACGAAACCGATACTGGAAGAATAAGGCGAATCCAAAATGCCGGCGTGTGGTTCACCTACTACTATTTGCAAGGAACCGATCTCAAGAGTCGCCTCCAGTATGGCGGCTCCGGCTCGGCGTATTACACCTACGAGCCTAACCGCGACCTCCTGACGCAAGTCAGGAATTACATCAACGGCGGCGTCATTTCGCAGTATGACTACGTGAACGACGCGGCGGGAAGGCGAACGGAAATCTCTCGCTCCGGCTCCATGATGAGCGAAGCCCGCACTGACGCCTATGGCTACAACGACAGGAGTGAGTTGATTTTAGCCACAAAGAACACAGAGGACACAGAGTATCAGTATTCCTATGACGACATCGGCAACCGCATCACCTCGCTCGATCTTGGCACAAACCGCACATACGTCGCCAACGCCCTCAACCAATACACCTCAATCTCCAACCTCGCGGCCTCTGCGCTCTCTGCGGGAGAAACATTCATCCCAGCCTTCGACCTTGACGGAAACCAGACGCTTGTGCGCACATCTACCGGCGACTGGCAGGTGACATACAACGCCGAGAACCGTCCTGTTCTCTGGACGCGCGCTTCCGACGGCAAGACCATTGAAATGCTCTTCGACCGCATGGGCCGCCGCGTTGAATACGTTGAATCGGCGAACGGCGTCACCAACGCCCACCACCGCTTTGTGTATGACGGGTATCTCTGCATTCAGCGGCTCGACGCGACCGCCAACAATTTGATTGAGCTCTCCTTCGCGTGGGATCCGACAGAACCCGTCGCCACCCGTCCCTTGGTCATGCAGCGCAACGGCGGCTGGAACTTCTTCTACACGCACGACGGGAATAAGAACGTCTCGGAAGTCGTGTCGTTCCAGCAAGCACGCGGCGTCCCCGCGCATTACGAGTACGCGCCTTTTGGCGCAGTGACCGCCGCGACGCGAAACACAAACATAACCGCGTTTGATGTCCGCTCGCTCAACCCCTATCGGTTCTCATCCGAATACGCCGACGATGCCTTGGGGCTGGTGTATTACAATTATAGGCATTATGAGCCGGTGATAGGAAGGTGGCTGAGTAGGGATGCTGCTCGCTTTCGTGACCGCAATTTATATTTAATTTGCGAGAATCGTGTTTTTGGCTGTTATGATCGCCTTGGCCTTGTGCCGGAGATCATCGAGCATGAACCTGGTGAGGCACCCCCTGGTGGATGGCAAAATGAAAGAGTTGCAGCTGAGACACATTTGAGCCGATCATCGTTTATTATAAATTTTAAAAGTTGCTCGGACGGCAAGGTTAAACTCGAACCATCCTTTGAGGAAATCAGGATTGATATTTATTTTGGCTCTGTTGCTGATGTTGTACAGCATCGGAACGATGAATACGACCATGTTGCATGCTACATCAACTTTCGAAATTCTGCATATATTATAATGGGAGTTTTAAACCTTTTGCCATGTATCTGTCCGGATAAAGCGTATGAAGTAGCTCAGAACGCTATTGAGCGATATGATCAAGCTGTCAACAAGTGCGACGAATGCAATCGTAACTTCGATAGGATAGGAGGGCCTCATGGACATTAAGGTGTTGTTCTTGATAGTGGTGATTATATGGTGTCGCACAATGGCGGCATCAGGGGTGCAAGTGGTGACGAATAGGGTTTTTGCCGCAAACACCGCCATTGTTCAATCTTGCGTTGTGCATGAGTATGAAAAAGATACGGTGATTACAAATGTTGCGATTTCAAGCGACGAAATAACAATGGCATGCTGTTTAGCGGAAGCCTATGTCAGAAAGATTGCGCTGGAGGAATATTCAAGCCCCAAGATTCGTAGGGATGCAACGGGGCGTCGATACATGGTTGCGCATGACAGCTCATGGATGTTCCCTATTGCATTGCCATCAAATTTCGAATTCTTGGGAATCCAGTACAAGAACTTCAGCCGGACAGCATTACCATACATTGTCACAAACAAGTATTTGGAAGGATCTATCAAGGGTGTACTATGCGAATATAAGTTGAATGGAATGTTTCAATTTGGATTGTATATAAATCTTAACACGTATGGCGTATCTCCTGACTTTCAGCGAGGCGTTTCGTGCCAGATGATTGTATCGAGGCTGGGGCGATTCCCGTTCATAGAAGAGGCGAATGTGAACATGCAGGAAGATTTTGTGAAACATTTAGGGGCGGATAAGCCATAGGAAACCATGAGGACCCTAAAAAGAAGAAATAAATCTGGGACTTAGCCCTTGGGGACAGACCCCGGCTGGAAAGGCGATAATGCGCCAGGAATGAGCTTGGATGAGAAAAATGTAAATGTTAGTTGGGGTCTCTCCCCAATTTTTCCAAATTTTACGACTGGAACTAAACCAATGAGGAAAAGGCTTCTCGTTTGCAACATCATTGTGGCGGCAACATTGTCGGCGTTTTGTGCGCACAAAGCGATGCAGATCTATGGTCTCTATTGCCATCGGATGGGAGCCTCAGCGGAAGAGTTGCTTGCCCTGACCAAGAGGCTTGATGCTATTTGCTCAACATGTATGGAAACTGATTTTTTGAGCATGGTGTTAAGAGAATTCAACGGCGAGAAGACCTCTGAAATGACGCGGGAAGCCGCAGCCTTGTTGCCAGAACCACACCGAGGAGTGGCAGAGATGGTGTTTGCCAATGCGTGTGATGGAGCGGCTGATCCTGCAACGATACAGTCGGTGTCGCTCTATCATCTCGAACCTGTTCTTGACTACCAAGGAGAGTTGCGGGCCGGACGTGACGGCAACGGAACGGTTAGGCGCTGCACATTGACTTACAGCTGGAGGACGAAGTGATGTCAAAGTCGAATCTCGCGCTTTCCGTCCTCAATGTCGTTCTTGCCGCACTGTCGTTGGTGCTCCTTCTTGCCGAAATCCATTTTGAGCGCACGTCGCCCCTTGGGTACAGCAGACATGATGAGGAAATCATCGGCAAGTCCGTTGAGGATTTATTTGTGCGCACACCGGTGCTGCCGGACTGTTTCGTCGCGTCCTCATGCGGCTCATCCTCTCAGCTATGCCTTTTCTACGACAAGGAGAAATCATGGCTTTGGACATATCCCAGCCGTTTTCTTGTCATCAGCTCAAACAATGTTGTGTTTTGCCAATCGTGGCTGTGAGAGACGGGGGCTACGGGGTCAGGCAAGATTACCACAGTAAATTACCACAGTAGCGGAAGTTTATGATAGACTGCAAGTCCTGATGAATCTGCGCGAGAATACGTCTGGAAGATGCCGCCGAAACCGTTGGCCGGCACGGCGGCTTTTTGTGCGCCATCATCCGGTGGGCCACTAGAAGTTGTGGGTGAGGGGCGGATTGTCTACAATCTGTTGATAAGTTTTTATAACTTTCCCCTTGCGCAAACACAACAGATAGTGTATCATATGTCTCATGTGCACTAGAAAGAGTAGTTTCAAACGAAAATACACCCTGCGGGGCACAGACGGTCATTTTGCGCATTCAACACTTCAAACCCATTAAAGACAAGGAGAAACAGTCGTGGCACAACGGCAGATGAAGATCATCAAGCGTTCGGGCGAAGAGCGTCCGTTCGACGTCACCAAGATCGAAAACGCCATTCGCAAGGCATCGCAGGCGGTCGACTACAAGGACGCGCTGAGCGAGGGCCGCATCAAGCTCATCGCCGACGAGGTCGCCGGCGTCTGCGCGGCGCGCGACCGCGCGATGACGGTCGAGGAGATCCAGGACATCGTCGAGACGAAGATCATGGAGATGGGCTCGCCGGAGATCGCGAAGAAGTACATCACGTATCGCTACCGCCGCAACCTCCTGCGCCAGGCGAACACGACCGACAAGCAGATCCTTTCGCTCATCGAGTGCAACAACGAGGACGTCAAGCAGGAGAACTCCAACAAGAACCCGACGATCAACTCGGTCCAGCGCGACTACATGGCGGGCGAGGTGTCGAAGGACGTCTCCGCGCGCCTCCTGCTGCCGGCCGACATCGTGACGGCGCACCGCGACGGCATCATCCACTTCCACGACATGGACTACTACGCGCAGCACATGCACAACTGCGACCTCGTCAACCTCGAGGACATGCTGCAGAACGGGACGGTCATCTCGGGGACGATGATCGAGAAGCCCAAGTCCTTCTCGACCGCGTGCAACATCGCCACGCAGATCATCGCGCAGGTCGCCTCCAACCAGTACGGCGGCCAGTCGATCTCGCTGACGCACCTCGCGCCGTTCGTCGAGGTGTCGCGCCAGGCGATCCGCAAGGAGCTGACGGCGGAGCTGGGCGAGGCGGGCGTGTCGATCTCGCCCGACAAGTTCGACGCCATCGTCGAGAAGCGCGTCCGGAAGGAGATCGAGAAGGGCGTGCAGACGATCCAGTACCAGGTCGTCACGCTCATGACGACGAACGGCCAGGCGCCGTTCGTGACGGTGTTCATGTACCTCGGCGAGGCGCGCAACGACGCGGAGCGCCGCGACCTCGCGCTCGTGATCGAGGAGGTGCTGAACGAGCGCATCCTCGGCGTCAAGAACGAGCAGGGCGTGTACGTCACGCCCGCGTTCCCGAAGCTCATCTACGTCCTCGAGGAGCAGAACGTGCGCGAGGGCACGCCCTACTGGTACCTCACCAAGCTGGCCGCGAAGTGCACCGCCAAGCGCATGGTGCCCGACTACATCTCCGAGAAGAAGATGCTCGAGTACAAGATCGACAAGAACGGCGAGGGCCACTGCTACACCTGCATGGGCTGCCGCTCGTTCCTGACGCCGTTCGTCGACGAGAACGGTCGGCCGAAGTACTACGGCCGCTTCAACCAGGGCGTCGTGACGGTGAACCTCGTCGACATCGCGCTGTCGGCCGACAAGGACATGGACCGCTTCTGGCGCGTCTTCGAGGAGCGCATGGAGCTGTGCCACCGCGCGCTCCAGTGCCGCCACGAGCGCCTGACGGGGACGCTGTCGGACGCGGCGCCGATCCTCTGGCAGTACGGCGCGCTCACGCGCCTGCCGAAGGGTGAGCCGATCGACAGGTACCTGCACGGCGGCTACTCCACGCTCTCGCTCGGCTACGCGGGGCTGTGGGAGTGCGTCTTCGCGCTCACCGGCAAGAAGCTGACCGAGGCGGACGGCATGGAGCTCGGGCTCGCGATCATGAAGAAGCTGAACGAGTACACCGCCAAGTGGAAGAAGGCCGAGAACATCGACTACTCGCTCTACGGCACGCCGCTCGAGTCCACGACCTACAAGTTCGCGAAGTGCCTCCAGAAGCGCTTCGGCGTCATCAAGGGCGTGACGGACAAGAACTACATCACCAACTCCTACCACGTGCACGTGACCGAGAAGATCGACGCGTTCAAGAAGCTTGAGCTGGAGGCGAAGTTCCAGAAGCTCTCGCCCGGCGGCGCGATCAGCTACGTCGAGGTGCCGAACATGCAGAACAACCTGCCGGCGGTGCTCGCGATCATGCAGTTCATCTACGACAACATCATGTACGCCGAGCTGAACACCAAGTCGGACTACTGCCAGGTGTGCGGCTTCGACGGCGAGATCGAGATCGTGAAGGACGAGAGCGGCAAGCTCATCTGGAAGTGCCCGAAGTGCGGCAACACGGACGAGTCGAAGCTCAACGTCGCGCGCCGCACCTGCGGCTACATCGGCTCGCAGTTCTGGAACCAGGGCCGCACGCAGGAGATCAAGGAACGCGTCCTGCACGTGTCGTAAGGCGTGAACTACGCCGCCATCAGAACGTGCGACATCGCGAACGGAGAGGGCGTGCGCGTCTCCCTCTTCGTTTCGGGCTGCACGCACCGCTGCAAGGGCTGCTTCAACGAGGAGGCGCAGAGCTTCGCCTACGGCCGGCCGTTCACGCGCGCGGTCGAGGACGAGCTGCTCGCGGCGCTGGAGCCCGCCCACATCGCGGGCCTGACGCTCCTCGGCGGCGAGCCGATGGAGCCCGAGAACCAGCGCGCGCTGATGCCGCTCC
>JAFUEM010000003.1 GCA_017463935.1 Kiritimatiellia bacterium | reverse complement strand
GTCCGCGCCCGACGCCGCGAGGAGCTGCCGGACCGTCTCGCCGTCCGCATCGTCGCCGACGCGGCAGACGATCGTCGTCGCCGCGCCGAGCGCGCGCAGGTTGGCGATCACGTTGCCCGCGCCGCCGAGCATCTGGCGTTCGGCGCTCCAGCGGAAGACCGGCACCGGCGCTTCCGGCGAGATGCGCGCGACCTCGCCTTGCACGAAGCGGTCGAGCATCACGTCGCCGATGACGAGGAGGCGGGCGTTTTTCAGCCTGTCAATCATGATCCATCACCTTTCCGAGGGCGTCCCAGACGGCCTCTGTCGAGATGTCGGCGATCGCGGCGCCGTGAAGGCTCGCGACGCGCGGCGAATCGGGATGCGCCGCGCGGCCGAAGTCGAAATCCGTGAACACCATGACGAGACGCGCGCCGGCGTAGTAGGCGATGTGCGACGGGCCCGTGTCGTTGCCGACGACGACGGCCGCGCCCTTCGCGAGATCGGGAATGTCGGCGATGGCGCTTTTCCCGCGGAAGTTCACCGCGTCCGGATTGCCGTCGCAGATGGCGTCGATCTCCGCCGCCTCCGCCTGCGTGCCCATCACGACCGATCTGAGGCCCCGCGCGGCGAGACGCCGCGTCAGCTCGCGGTAGCGGTCCGGCGGCCAGCGCTTCTGCGCGTTGCCGGCGGAGCAGCCGGGGATCAGGAGCGCGTATCTGTCCGGCAGCTCGCCGAAGTTCCGCTTCTCCCCGTGGCACATCGACAGGTCCACCGGCAGCCAGTCGATCCGCTCCGGGACGTTCCGCCAGAACCACGGCAGGAAGGGAACCTTGCGCGTGCTGACGCGGTAGCGCATGCCGTCGGGCCGCTCGCGCCCCCACTTCAGCGCGTGGCCGGTCGCCAGAAGCGCCAGCGGATAGTAGCGGCAGAGCGTGCGGTTCGACGACTGGAGGTCGTAGATCACGTCCCATTTCCGGTCGGCGATCGTCCGCTTGATGACACGCCACCAGACGGCGAAATGGTAGCCGCGCGAGTCTTCGATGAATTCGTCGAAAAGCCCGAGACTCCGGGCAAACCCCACGAGGAACCCTTCGGTGACGAGCGCGATGTGCGCCGCCGGATGGCGCGCGCGGATGGTGCGCATCCGTCCGCTCGCCATGACGAAGTCGCCCAGCGCGCCGTGCTTGATGACTAGGATATTTTCGGCCATAGACCCGCTCCTGAAAGATACTGCCGCGTATGGAACCAGCCGTCCTCGAGCTTCGCCGACAGCGTGTGGCGGCGCAGCCACTTGCGCGAACGGATGACCGCCGGGCGCGCGGGATCGACGGGACGGATCGGCTGGTCCGCCGCCGATTCGATCACCTGGATGATCTGCGCCCAGAAGTTGTATTTGTCGAGAAGCCGCGCGCGCGCTTCGCGGACCGCGCCGATGCGCTTCGACCATTCGTCGGCGGCGATCGCCGCGCGGATGATGCGGATCGCCGCGTCGGGATCGTCGGGCGGAATCGGGATGAACGACTCGGCCGGGAAGTCCTCGGCGATGTCGGGCGCGCCCGAATAGAACGGCAGGCACTCGCACAGGTACGCGTCGGCCAGCTTCTCCGTCCAGTAGTGCGGCCCGATGTGGTTTTCAAGGACGACATGGTACTTGAACGTGTCCATCGCGTCGCACTTGCGCGCGAACTCGTGGACGCCGTGACCGTACCACACCGCGCCGGGGACTTCGGCGACGAGCTTCTTCAAGAGCTGGATGCGGTTGAAGTGCTGCGTCCACTTCATCGCCTTCGACGAGCAGATGGCCGAGACGACCTGCGTCTTCGGCGGTGCGGTGAACGCCTTCTCCTCCTCGTACGTGCGCCCGGTGTACCACGGGAAGTAGCCGCGCCCGAGGTGGTAGTGCGGATGGTTCTCGGCCGTCGGCGGGCGGTTGGTCAACAGGTGCCCGAACTGCCGCGTGTAGGCGGTGCAGTAGTTCTTGATGCTGACCGGCTCCCACGTCAGGAGGATCGTGCGCTCGCGCGGGCAGGCGAGGACTTCCGTGCCGTCGCGGTACGTGCCCTTGTCGACCTGCGGCGGCTCGTCAAAGACCACCAGCCAGTCGTACCGGTCGCAGGCGGGATCCTGCGTGAAGACGTAGCCCGGACGAAACGTGTACGGCGCCGTCGAGAACTGCTCGTTCTTGGTGAGGATCTTGATCGTCACGCCGCACCTCCGAGCAGGCTCTTCTCCGGCTGGAAATCGGGATTCTCGAGCGACGCGAGGTCGATCGCGAGGTGGATGAGGTCCTCCAGCCGGTACGACGGCTTCGGCCGCGCCAGACGCGCCACGAGGTCGGGCCGCAGCTCCTTCAGGCGGTCCGACACCCAGATCTGGAGCGGCACCGACGTCATCGGCTCGTTCGCGACCGGACCGTGGCCGAGGATCTTGTCGTCCGTCGTGTCGAAGCAGTCCTCGCCGTGGTCGCTGAAGTAGAGGAGGAATTCCGCGGCGGTTCTGCCGCGCGCCGCGAGCCGCTTGACGAATTCCGCGATCACCCAGTCGGTGTAGCGGATCGAATCGTCGTACGTGTTCAGGATCGCCTTCGCGGCGGCCGAGAGGTGCGCCTTGCCGGGCGGATCGTCGGTGAAATGCCGGAAGGCGGCCGGGTAGCGGTTGACGTAGGCCGAATGGCTGCCGATCATGTGCAGAAAGATGACCTTCTTCTCCGCCGGATCGTCGAGGCGCTTCTCCAGCTCCGGGATGAGCGTGCCGTCGAGGCCCGAACTCGCGCTCTCGAACCCCTTCATCGCGCTGAAGTTGAAGCACTTCGACTCGTCGGCGTGGCCCGCCATCGCGGTGATCGCCGTGTCGCCCTCCTCGCCGAGCGCGTACTGGTTGGAGAGCCAGAACGTCTTGAAGCCGGCGTCCTTGAAGTAGTCGACGATCGATCCCTTTTTGTAGAGGAGCTCGGGTGCCGCGTCCGTCGCGAAGGTAATCGTCTTTTCGAGGCTCGGCAGCGTCTGCGCGTACTGCGACCGCACGCCCGTAAAGCCGATGACGTCGCCGCGCGCCCGGGTGAATGCGTTCGTGTCGCGCGCGTAGCCCGCGTAGCCGTGGTGCTGCCGGTTCGCGCTCTCGCCGATGCAGATGACGTACGTCTGCGGCGTGCCCGGCGGCAGCTTCGAGACGATCCCCGCGAACGGCGGCGCGGCGTGCGCGGCGATCTGCTTCAGGAGCACGCGGTAGCGGCGCGTGTAGAGGAAGTAGTGGTAGAAGACGCTCACGAACGGATTGAGCATGTAGGCCGGCTTGTGGCGCGCGCCCGTCTTGAAGCAGTTGCGCACGAGCGGCACCGCAAGGAGCGCGCATCCCGCCGCGAGCGGCCACCGCGCCGGGCCGAGCGCGAGCGGCGGCAGCCACAGCGCGATCGCCGCGACCGGCGCGAGATAGACAAGGCCGATCAGCAGCCACTGGCCGAGCGTCATATTGTTGCGGATGTATTCGGCGATCTCGCCGCGCGTCGTCACGAACATCGAATACCACGTGTTGATGCCCGCGCGCGCGCCGAAGAGGTGGACGTGCCAGAGGTCGCCGAAGAGCATCCACGCGAAGACGAGATGCAGGACGATCAGGTACGCCTTCGCCGCCGACGGGAAGAGGACGAGCGGCAGCGCCACGAGGCCGAGCGTCGGGAACGTGCGCAGGTAGTCCTTCGCGACCGTCTTCAGGAAGATGCGGTCGCCGAGCTTCTCGCGGCTCATCGACTTCGCGGTCGAGTAGAGGAGCGGCAGGAACGCCATCAGGGCCAGATAGATGAGTGCGGCTGTCATATCGTCGTTTTCCCGGTTAGATCCTCTTGGCGCTCTTGATGCCGAACGATTCCCGGATGTGCGCGAGGTAGCGCCGCGACTTGCGGATCAGCTTGCGGCGGCGGAACCAGGCGCAGTACATCTCCAGCGGAATGGCCGTCTTCGACTCCGGCTCGAAGTCGATGAGCTTCAGTTCGATGCCGCCATCGGGACGGAGCAGCACGTGAAAATTGCCCGGCTCGTAGAAGAGCGCGCCCGCCGCGATGATCGCCTGGAGGAAATCGACGGCCTGGTCGTAGATCACTTCGCGGTTCGCCGGCGTCTGGCGCGCCATCTCGTTTTCGTACGGCAGGATCGCCGTGCCGTCGGGGTTGGTGTAGTACGTCTCGATCACGCCCCAGCCCCACGTCTCGTGGTAGACGCGCTCGCACACTTCCGGCATGCGCGCGCGGATGTCCGGCGGCATCGAGTGGCGGAAGAGGTTGTAGACGTAGACTTCGCGCGAGGAGGAGTTGCGCGCCTTGTTGAAGCGCCGCCACCGGACGTCGCGCTGGATCGATTTCTGCATCTTCAGCGCCTCGATGCACTGCTCCTTTGGGTAGTAGAACTTGGCGCAGTAGCCGGTGTCGCCCACGCGGTAGGCGATGCGCCGCGTGCCGCGCCCGATCTCGACGAGCTCGTTTTCGAGAATGAGGCGATTGAGGGGGCTGACGCGCCGCTCGAAGATCTTGAACTTGTCCTTGAGGAAGAGGATGGACCAGACGAGCAGCAGCACATATCCGACCGCCTCGACACCATGCTCGACGACATCGCGCAGAAAAGATGTATCCGTCTGCGGCGCGGCGAGTTCCCACAGCCGGCGGTAGGACGCGAGGTTGGGCAGGAACGAAACGGCGCAGAGGCCCGCGACCAGCAGCGGGAAGCGCCGGTTGTGGTAGATCGCGTTGAGGCCCTGCCGCGTCGTGCCGCGGTTCGCGGCGGCCAGGACGAGGCCGAGGACGATGAAGGCGATGATGAGCGGCAGTTCCGGCTCGGTCAGGTTCGGGAACAGCGGTCTGAGCGGCGCTTCCAGCTCGTTCATCGCCGCCGCCAGGAAGAGCGACGACAGGAGGGCCAGACCGCCGCGCCATTCGCGGTGACGCACGGCAGCGACCGCCATCGAGGCGGCCGCGGCAAAAATGACGACGAATTTGGCGTAGTCAAGCATGTTTAGTGAGAAGAAGTATATCATATTCTTGCTTGAACTGTCTAGGATTCGGGAAGTTTTGGGGGGTGGCATGATTCGTTGGAATCGTGTCCGCAATGACCAGAAAAAGGCCCTGTTGCCCCCTTCAACCGTAATAAACGAAATTTGCGCGAAAAGATTTCAGAGAAAAAGAAAAGGACTTCGGACATCTGACTTCAGACTTCGAAGCTGCCAGGCCCTCCCTGCGGTCTCAACCTTGAGGTCTGAAGTCCGAAGTCTGAAGTCCAAAATGAGAGAGCCCACACACAAACAACCGCGGCTCCGGGAGACCGGAGCCGCAGGGTTTGCCACCAGTTGCCGTGAACGGAATTAGAAGCTGACCGTCACGCTGAGGCCGCCGACAAAGTTGTACGAACGATCGTACGCATGGCCCCATTCCGCGTTGTAGGCACGCGCCGCGTCACGCATGTTGGAATCGAACCAGTAGTCGCTGTACGCGATGTACGCGCCCAGCGCCACATTCTCGCAGAGCGTCCACTCGAACTCGCCCTTGATGGTCGTGTCCATCAGGCCGCTGTGGCTGAAGCCCTCGGTCGTGTCGCTGAAGTAGCCCTTCGTGCGCAGCGAGTTGCCGAAGCCCTGGCCAACCGCCGGACGAAACGTGAGCGTCGGATCCTCCTCGTCGCCGACGAGCGTGAAGGTATGACCGATCTCGAAGTTGACGTAGGTGCCGTCATCCGCCATCAGGTCGCGCTCGATCGCGAGCGTCGGCTCCAGCCAGAGGTCGCCGAGCGACAGCTCGAGATTGAGGTACTGCGTATCGCCCACTTCGCCGTGGTAGCGCGGCAGGTACTCGTAGATGTAGTTGAAGTCGACCGACAGCGCGCCCAGATCCTCGTTCAGGTCGAAGTCGTGCGCGAGGCCGACGATGGAATCGAGCGTCGTGTACTTGAACGCGCGGTTGCCGTAGCCGCCCTTGCGGCCCTGCGCCTTGGAGGTGTCGAAGATCGCCTCGACGCCGAAGTAGACCCAGTCGAAGAACGTGATCGACGCGCTCGGCGTGAGGATCGGGTCCTTGCCGTCGATGACGCCGTACGTCATGTAGCGTGAATCGAACGCGAGACCGAACTCCGCCGACACGATCGGCGTCTCTTCGGTTTCGCCCTTTTCCGCCTCGGCCACGGCCTCGTCGGCCGCCGTCGCCACGGTGATGCCGCCGCAGACCGCGGCCGCGCACAGGATTGTCTTGATGTTCATTTTTTGTTTTTTTCCTTTTTTGGTTTGGGAAGGTTGATTGCAGTTGATTGGGCTTGTTCAGTGGCAGCAGCCGCACGATTTCCCGCCGCACATCTTGCGGCTTCCGCCGCATTCGCACGGCGCGCCCTTCTTCAGCACCCTCTTCACGGCGAGCGCGAAGAGGATGCCGATCACGGCGAGAATGACGATGGATGCGATGTTCATGGGCCGCTTCCTTTACCGGGCCTTCGGCGCGGGGCGGAAGACCGCCCACAGGCAGAAGAGATCCACGAGAATCGTCACGACCGTCCAGAAGCCGAAGCCGCAGCCCATCGCGAGAAGACCGAGCTGGTAGATCGACAGGGCGAGGACGTAGCCGACGAACAGCTGGAAGCCGACGGCGAGCCAGCCCCACGCCTTCGAGCCCATCTCGCGGAACGTGACGGCGATCGCCACCATGCACGGCGGGATGAACAGGTTGAAGACCATGAACGACATCGCGATGAGCTTCGCGACCGCGCCCTTCGAGGCCGCCGGCACGCACGCCGGGACGAACGACGCGAAGAGGTTCGTCACGTGCGCCGCCGTGGACGCGCCGTCCATGTTCGCGGCGACGAGGCCGAGCGTCGCCGTGGCCTGCTCCTTCGCGATCTCGGCCGAGACCGAGGCCGCCGCGCCCTGCCACGTGCCGAAGCCGAGCGGCGCCAGGAGCCACGCAATCCAACCGCCCATCGTCGCGAGCATGGACTGGTCGATGCCCTCCTCGCCGACGAGATTGAAGCGGAAATCGAAGTTCATGATGAACCAGAGGAACACGCACGCGGGGAAGATGATGAGGCCCGCCTTGAGGATGTAGCCCTTGAGCCGGATCCACGTGTGGCGCCAGATGCCGCTGACCGTCGGCAGGTGGTACGCGGGCAGCTCCATCACGAACGGCGCGGCCTCGCCCGCGAACGCCCGGGACTTCTTGAGCGCGATGCCGCCGAGGACGATGATCGCAATGCCGATGACGTCCATGAGCGGCGCGACATACCACATGTCCCGGAAGAACAGCGCCGCGAACATCGCGATGATGACCGTCTTCGCGCCGCACGGGATGAACGTCGCGAGGATGACCGTCATGCGGTGGTCGCGCTCGTTCTCGATCGTGCGCGCCGCCATGACCGCCGGCACGCCGCAGCCCTTGCCGACGATCATCGGGATGAACGACTTGCCGGAGAGCCCGAACTTGCGGAAGAGCCGGTCCATGATGAACGCGACGCGCGCCATGTAGCCGCAGTCCTCGAGGAACGCGAGGAAGAGGAACACGACGAAGATGACGGGCACGAAGCCGAGCACCGTCGCGACGCCGCCCCACGCGCCGTCGTTGACGAGGCTCGCGACCGTCTCGCTCACGCCGAGCTTCTCGAGCGCGCCGCCGATCAGCGCGCCGATGCCGGGAACCCACACGCCGAACTGCGACGGATCGGGCTCCTCCCATTCGCACGCCGCCTTGTACGCCGCGTAGTCGACGTTCCAGAGGTCGGGCTCGCCGCATCCGCAGCCGCAGCCCTCGCACTCTTCGCCCGCCTCGGCCTTCGCCGCGCACGTCTCGCAGTCGCATTCCTTGGCGACGGGCTCGCCCGTCTCCTCGTCCTCGACGAAGACGTCCTTGGCGACAATCGTCGCGGCAACCGCCTCGTCGATCTCCTCGGGCATCTCCTCGACCTTGTCGTCGTCGCCCTTGCCTTCATTGATCTTTTCGAGATAGGCTTCCTCCCAGGCCGTCTTCGAAGCATCCTGCTTGGCGAACTCGCCCTGCGCGTCCTCGAATTCCATGCCTTTGTACTTGCCGTCGACGGTGCACGCGTGCGTCGTGAACGGCAGGTGCCAGCCGTCGCCAAGGAATCCGTCGTTCGCCCAGTCGGTGAGCACCGTGCCGGGGCCGCCGTCGGCGACCGCGAGCCACCACATCACGCAGAGCGAGAGGAGGAAGATCGGCAGCGCGAGGATGCGGTTCGTGACGATGCGGTCGATCTTGTCCGAGAGCGTCGCCTTGTTCTTCCGGATCTCGCTCTTCGTGAGCGCCTTGGACATGAGGTTCTGGATGAACTCGTAGCGCTGGTTGGTGATGATCGACTCTGCGTCGTCGTCCAGCTCCTTCTCGCAGTCGCGGATATGGTCCTCGATGTGCTTCAGCACGCCCACGCCCAGGTTGAGGTCCTGGATGACCTCGCGGTCGCGCTCAAAGATCTTGATCGCGTACCAGCGGATCGCGGACTTCTTCACGAGGCCCTGGATCGACTCCTCGATGTGCGCGATCGCGTGCTCGACGGAGCCGGTGAAGACGTGCGGCACCTCGCCCGGCCTCTTCGCCTGCGCCGCGGCCCCGGCGAGCTCGACGGCCTTCTTCGCCGCCTCGACGCCGCCTTCGCCCTTGAGCGCGCTGATGCCGACGACTTCGCAGCGGAGCGCCTTGGCGATCTTCGCGAAGTCGATCCGGTCGCCGTTCTTCTTCACGACGTCCATCATGTTGACGGCCATCACCATCGGCAGCCCCAGCTCCGCGAGCTGCGTGGAGAGGTAGAGGTTGCGCTCGATGTTCGTGCCGTCGACGATGTTGAGGATCGCGTCGGGATTCTCCTCGACGAGGAAGCGCCGCGACACCTTCTCCTCAAGCGAATACGGCGAGAGCGAATAGATGCCGGGGAGGTCCTGGATAATGACGTCCGGCGCGCCCTTGAGGAGGCCGTCCTTCTTCTCCACCGTCACGCCCGGCCAGTTGCCGACGTACTGGTTCGACCCGGTCAGCGCGTTGAAGAGCGTCGTCTTGCCCGAGTTCGGGTTGCCCGCGAGGGCGATCTTGATCTTGTCTGCCATGGTGTTCCCTTTCAACTCTCCATTCTCAACTCGCCACTTCCACCTTCGCCGCCTCGTCCTTGCGGATCGACAGCTCGTATCCGCGGATGGTCAGCTCGATGGGGTCGCCGAGCGGCGCCACCTTGCGGACGGTCACCGCGGTGCCCTTGGTCAGTCCCATGTCCATGATGCGGCGCTTGACCGCGCCCTCCCCGTTCAGCTTGGCGACGGTTGCGCTTTCGCCGACCTGCAGTTGATCCAACGTCTTCATGTTGTCTGTCCTTTCGTGAAACGGTTCATTCCGGCCGCACCATCACGCGCGCGGCCACGTCGGGATTGATGGCGATGCGGCTGTCGTGCACGCCGACGATCATGCTCCCGTCGGTGACCTGCACCACCGCGACGACCGCGCCGGCGATCAGGCCCAGCGATCCCAGGTGCTTGCGCACCGCGTCCGTGCCCGTGACGGCCATCACGCGCACCTTGTCTCCCGCCTTCATCAGCTTCAACGGCATCATTGGTCTTTCCCTTTGCTTACATTCTTCGCCCGGACAAATTCCATTAGTCCGAGCTAACTGGCGCGTATGATATCATATTTGCGCCGTTGTTAGCAAGGGGAAAGTTAGAGAAATTTAATCTTTTTTTTCAGCCGCGGGCCGGGGTCTCGGCGGGGAGCGGCGGCGGCGGCGACGGCAGGCGCCCGTGCCGGACGAGGTCGCTGACGACCATCTTGACCTCCGTGTCGAAGTCGCCCCGGAGGATCCACCGCAGGAACGGCAGGTCGCTGACGAGCAGCGACTTGAGCGACTTGCCCTTGTTCTTGCCGAAATTGATCAGCAGCTCGCCCCGGTCCCAGCGCAGCTTGCCGTCGCGGTCCGCGTTGCGCGGGTCGCGCGGCACGAGGTAGACGTCGAGCGCGTCCACGTCCTTCGGCAGCGACGGGTACCTCTCCAGCTGCGCCTTGAGGACGTCGAGCGTCGCGCGCGCATCCGCCTCCGCGCCGTGCGCGCCGGCGTGGTCGCGCCCGAGGTAGAAGCGGACGGCGGCCGAGAGGTCGCGCGGCTCCATGCGGTGGTAGATGCGCTGCACGTCGATGCGGCGGCGCGCGGCGAGGCCGAAGTTCCGCCCGACGCGCGCGAACTCCTCCTCCAGGCACGGGATGTCGTAGCGGTCGGCGTTGAAGCCCGACAGGTCGCAGCCGTCGAAGAACGCGAAGATCTCGTCGGCGTTGTCGCGGAAGGTCGGGCAGTCCTTCACCATCTCGTCGGTGATGCCGTGGATCTTCGTCGTCTCGGCGGGGATCGGCACCGTGGGGTTCATCAGCCAGCACTTCTCGATCTCCGTGCCGTCGGGCATCACCTTGATGCAGGCAAGCTCGATGATGCGGTCGCGGCGCGGGAAGAGTCCCGTCGATTCGATGTCGAAGACGATAAGCGGTCGGGTGAGGTCAAGCATAGGTCAGAAGATCGTTGCGGTAGAGCGCGCGCACGGCGTCGCAGTCGAGCGTGTGGCCCGCGCGGTACGAGACGACGGTGCCGATGAAGCGGTGCGGGCCCGTCAGCGCGAGGGCCGCCATCAGGTCGAGCGTCGCGCGGTGCCAGACCGGCTCCAGGAACTTGCCGCCGAGCGGGAAGCGCGGCTCGGTGTAGAAGCGCTTCCGTCCGTGGATGAGGATGTTGCGTTCGTTGTAGCCCCAGTTGCGCGTGGCCGCGAAGAGCTTGCCGACGGTCTTCGCGAGCAGGTACTGCTTGCGCGTCGCGTTCGTGCGCGCGAGCGCGGCGTAGCGGAACGTCTCGGGCGTCGCGTCGAAGAGGACGCGCTGCGACCCGATGACCGTGTTCCAGCGGATCGCGCAGTCGATGCGCAGGCTGCGCGCGCCGTCTTCCGCCGGCAGGAAGAGGAGGAAGTCGCCGCGCCGCCCGCCGAAGGCGACCGGCTCCTTCACCGTCACGTACGTCGCGTCGTCCGCCTTCTCGACGATCCGGCCGTGCTCCACCGCCTTGATGAGCGGCAGCGACGACTGGTCGAAGAGCGGCGGGTCGCCGGAGTTCACCTTCAGGACGACGTCGTCGAGGCCGATGCCGTTCTTGAGCGCGATGATGTGCTCCACCATGCGCAGGTAGTTGTGCTCGGAGCCCGAGCGCAGCACGAGATTCTGCGCGCTCGTCCAAAGGTTCGCGATGTCCACGAACGTATCGAGCTGCTCGGGCTGGTCCATGCGGCGGATCCACCAGCCCGGCTTCGCGCTCGGCGCAAACGTCAGCGTCTGCTTGCGGCTGCCCTCGAACGTGCCGACGCCGGCGACCGGCGCCTCCTGCGCGAGCGTGGTGCGCTTTGCGGAAAACGGCGACTGCCGCGTCGCCGCGAGGCGCGTCTCGTCGATGGGCTGGGCGCGGAACGATTCGTAGGCCGCCGCGATCGCCGCGGCGCTGCCGAAGACGATCCGGCCGATCTTGTAGTCTGGCATCTCCATGTCGGCGGGTAGTATATCATATTTGCGCCGCCCGCAGGAAGCCGCGGTCTACCACGCGAGGGCGCCGAGCGCGTCGTTCAGGAGCCGCGCGGCGTGCGCGTCGCGCTCCTTGGCGCC
>JAFUEM010000203.1 GCA_017463935.1 Kiritimatiellia bacterium | reverse complement strand
GTGAGCGTGCCCGTGTCCTGGCAGAGCGGCGTCGCCTGCGCGCGCGCGAGCCGGCAGTTGGCGAGGATCGTCTTCAGGACGACCGCGGCGGAACTGCCGCGCGCCTCGCGCCGGAGCGCCGCGCGCAGCGCGCGTTCGGTGTCGTCGGGCAGCGAGGAACTCGTCTGCCGGATCAGTTCCGCCAATCTGTCCACGGTGTTCATTGTCGGGCGATAGTATATCATAAAAGGCCTGGCTCTTGCGAACCAGGCCTTCGTCGGCGACGCGCGCCTTACTTGTTCTTGTGGCGCTGCGCCTTCATGCGCTTGTCGTATTTATGCTTCGACATTTTTTTGCGCCTTTTCTTCTTGATGGATCCCATGGGTTTTTCTCCTTCGTTATGTGACGTCCGGGTAGCTAATCCGGTTTTTCTGACTCAGAAAATGATCTTGTTGAGCGGCACCTCGATGATGCCCGTCGCGCCCGCCTTGATGAGATCGGGGATGAGGTCGCGCACCTTGCGCTCCTCGACGACCGTCTCGATGGCGTGCCATTCGGGGTCGTTCAGCCGGTTCACGGTCGGCGCGTGGAGCGCCGGCAGCACCTTGACGACCTTCGCGAGCGACTTCGCCGGCGCGTTGCACTTGAGCAGCACCTGGCGCTGCGCCTCCAGCGCGCCCGTCAGGAGCATCTTCAGCTGTTCGAGCTTCGCGCGCTTGGCCGCGTTCTTCCAGCTCTTCCGGTTGGCGATGAGCCGCGTCGTCGACGTGAGGATCGTGTCGACGATGCGCAGGTTGTTCGCGCGCAGCGACGAGCCCGTCTCCGTCAGGTCCACGATCGCGTCGACGAGCTCCGGTGCCTTCACCTCGGTCGCGCCCCAGCTGAACTCGACGTCCGCCTTGACGCCGTGCTCCTTCAGGTATCGCTTCGTCAGGCCGATCGCCTCGGTCGAGATGCGCTTGCCGTTCAGGTCCTTGACCGTCTTGATCCGGGAATCGTTCGGCACCGCCAGCACCCAGCGCACGGGATTGCTCGTCGCCTTGGAGTAGCTCAGCTCGCAGACCTCGTGGACGTCGCTGCCGTTCTCGTAGACCCAGTCGAAGCCGCAGATGCCCGCGTCGAGGAGCCCCAGCTCCACGTAGCGGCTCATTTCCTGCGGACGGAGGAGGCGGCACTTGATGTCTTCGTCGTCGATGGACGGAATGTAGCTGCGGCTGGAGCAGGACACGTTGAACCCCGCGCGCTTGAAGAGCGCGAAGGTCGATTCCTGCAAGCTGCCTTTCGGTAGTCCTAGTACGATTGCCATTTGTTCTTCCGTTTTCGGTTAAAGTCTTGAAAGTATATCATATTTCGCCGCCGTCTGTCCACACGCCGCCCGCGCCCCTTTCCGCAAGGACCCGCGCGGCTCGACTTCTAGAAGTCTAGAAATCTAAATCCTGGAATTCTCGAATCCTCGCCACCCCAGAACCGCCACCAGCCCGGCGGCGAGCGCCACATGGTACGGCGCATGGGCGTCCAGCCCCGCCAGGCTGAACGGCACCCACCCGCACAGCGCGCACCACCGCCCGCCCGGGGCCGCGACCGCGCGCAGCAGGAACTGAAAGGCGAAGAGCGCCGCCCACGCGGCCG
>JAFUEM010000202.1 GCA_017463935.1 Kiritimatiellia bacterium | reverse complement strand
GGGCGCGACGTCGGTGACGGTCGTGCATCCGGCGAGCGCGATGCGCGCGGACGGCCTGTCGACGACGCTCTTCCTCCTCGGGCGCGCGGCGGGCGATGCGTTCCTCGCCGCGCACGATCCCGACGCGACGGCGCTCTGGCTGTGAGGGATGGAAAGGCGGGTCTGTCCCCGCGTTGTTTGGGTGGGGGTTGTTTAACACGCGCATCTTCACAATCCGCGGCGTTCAGGTGATGCTGGACCGCGACTTGGCGGAGCTGTATGGCGTGCCAACGAAAGCACTGAACCAGGCGGTCAAGCGCAACCGTGAGCGATTCCCCGAACGGTTTATGTTTCAACTCAACAGGGTTGAGCTTGATGCGCTGACTTCGCGCGTTCTCATTCAAGATCCGAATGGTTCATCTTCGGACTTGAGGTCACAATTTGTGACTTCAAGTTGGGGTGGCAGACGCCATCTCCCATTTGCTTTTACCGAACAAGGCGTTGCGATGTTGTCTGCTGTGTTGAAAAGTGATGTTTCTGTTCAGGTGAGCATTCAGGTCATGGATGCCTTCGTCGTCCTGCGCCGAACCTTGGCGTCGATGGCGCCTGTCATCTCTCGTCTCGAAACGGTCGAACGGCGGCAGATCGTGGATCAGTCGCGGAACGAAGAGCGCTTCGAGACGATCTTCAAGGCGATGGGCGAAGGGGACTTTCCGCCGCAGAAGGTGTTCTGCGACGGCCGGCACTATGACGCCTACTCCTTTGCGCGGAAGCTGGTGCGCAAGGCGGAGCACAGCATTGTCCTTGTCGATGGCTACTGCGATGACGTGACGCTTGACATCCTCTCCTGCAAGCGCGGCGGCGTGAAGGTCACGATTGCGACGGTCGCCCAGACGCCGATCACGGCAACGGCGGTCATGAAGTTCAACAAGCAGAATCCGCCGCTGGAGATCCGGGCGACGGGCGCGTTCCATGATCGGTTCCTGATTCTGGACGGGAAGGAACTGTATCATTTTGGGGCGTCGCTGAAAGACCTCGGCAGGCACTACTGCGCCGTTTCAAAGCTGGATGCCGCATTCATCCCGTCGATTCTCGGACGATTCCCGCAGGAATGACGCGCCGCCGCCGTAACTAACTGAACAAAATGGCGACTTTCAGCCATTGAAATGAAGTTTTCTTGGGGTCCCTCCCCAAAATCCAACTTTCCCCCCCCCCCCCCGAAACTCTGCGACTCTGCGTCTCTGCGTTAAAATACAACCGAGTTGGGGACAGACCCCGCGTGCCGCAGGGCGCGAAAGTGATATTTTAACATTTCACCCCTTGCGCGCGGTGCGCATAATTTGCTATAATTTGCGCGTTTGGCGGAAAAGGCGGCGCGTGTCGCCTTAAGGCTGAATGCTAGATTTTCCGCGTGGAAGTTGGCGAAGGGTAGTAGCCAGCGACCGCGACTGGGAATGCGTCGAGTGAAAGCGTAGGAAACTTCTCACAAAGAGGCGCATCGAAAAGGACACTGCCACGAGTCCGTGCAGTTCGCCTCCTTCGTTGTATCTCTAAAGGTTCCATCCTACGCACCTCACTCGATGCATCGGGGGAGGTGTCAAAATTCCCGCACAGCTCCCGAACTCCACGAAAGGGAATGGAAGGTGCAACGGAAGAATGAACCCAAAGCGGTTCTGGATTCTCTGCCGCCGGTTTGATTGGTGCGCTGTATTTCGGCGAACCATGAACGGGCTGGGAATGTCCGCACTTTTCGCGCTTGTTGCGACAGGCGCGTTGCCGCTTTTCGCCGCGCCGCAAAAGCCCGCACCTTCGCCGAACGCCGGCTTCAACGACGGCATCGACCGCACCGATCCCGATTTCGTCACCGCCTCGCTGCTGGTGATGAGCCCGGGCGATGCGCTCTATTCCTGCGCGGGGCATACCTGCATCCGCCTCGAATGCCCCAAGTTCAATCTTGATTTCTGTTTTTCATACGAGAGCGAAGGGGTGACCGACAAGATATTCACCTTCTTCATGGGCAAGCTCAAGATGGGCATGTTTGCGGTCCCGACGGCAGACTACCTGAAACTTGGCCGCGAAAGCGGGCGCGGCGTGATGCAGTACACGCTCAATCTCCCGCCCGACGCAAAGCAGCGGCTGTGGAAACTGTTGGATAGCAAGGTGGCAGAAGGCCCGTGCCTTGAATACGATTATATGGAGCGTGGGTGTGCACAGGCGGCGATGAAAGTCTTGAGAGAAGCTGCGAATCCTTATGAAATGCAAGTTGCGGAATGGCCTGAAAAGTATGCAACGCATTCTCGCCATGAACTTTTGGAGGAAGCGATTACGGCATATCCTTGGCAGACTTTCTTGCTATACACGATTTGCGGTGCGACGACAGATGACGATATGTCCAAATTCAGAAAAGTCGTCATTCCTCGAGACCTTCTCGCGATACTGAAGATCGCTAAGATAGGAAACGAACCCATAATAACTGATGATGGTGTGGAATTGCTGCCCGTAAAGGGCGATTCCGGCAAAAGTCGTCCGCTTTTCACGCCGTTTATAGTTGCGTTGCTTGCGCTTGCAGCAGCAGTGCTTAACTTCTTTGCGAGGTTTACATGGCTTAATATTGTATTCATCGTATTCCAGTCTGTGCTTGGCCTGTTCTTGACATACATGGTTTGCTTCTCAAACCTGACGGCAATGGGCTGGAACTGGCTGATTGTACCATTTAACCTACTTCCTCTTCTTTTCTGGAAGTGGCGGGCGAAGTGGGCGTTGTGGTTTGCGGCGGTTCTGGTGCTTTGGGAGATTGGTATGATTGCCTACCCGCACCGCCTCACCGATCCTGCGTATCTTGTGCTGGTGGCGGCGTACATCGTCATGTTTACCCGCATCGGCTGGCATGGTAGGACGGGCTGTCCCCAGCCCGCCGTCTCCGCTAAAGCGCCAACCTGTCGCTCCTGCGCGGATATTTTCGAGCAACTTCGCCGCGACAACGAGGCGGCGAGAAGGGCGCGTGTATGATGAAACAGAGGACGTCTTTTGCCCGTGCAGGGGAAGTGAAGGGTTCCCGCTTTGAGGCATAAACTAAACGGTTATAGGCAAGAAGAAAAGAAAAGGAAAACACAAAACATGAAAAAGATACACATGATGATAGCAGCTCTGCTGGCATTCCTGCCGACGATGCTGTGGGCGAATACTGGTAGTTCAACTACCTATTACGCTGCGCTTAAGACGTCCGTGTCATCGTCCGGCGGCGGCAAGGTTTATGCCGACAAGTCGAATTCGACTCCGGCGGCGAGTTCGTATTCAGCGTCGTCATCGACAAGTAGCAACCAGAGTTCAACGACTAAGGATGAGGCAAAGAATTTCTACGCCTTTGCGTCAGCTGACGAAGGATACGAGTTCAGCCATTGGTCCACAAGCAATGGCGGAACATCCGCCTCGACTGCGAATCCCTATACGGTGGCCGTGGAATGCTCGTCTTCTACTGAGTCAAGCCCGACGCTGACTACGGTGTATGCCGTATTCAAGAAGAAGACTCTGGCGGCATTTGGAATTACCTTTGAGACTAGCAGCGCAGGGACATATACCGTCGATGGCGCGGCGCCGGCGAACAAGACTGGGCTGACAGAGGCAACGTCGGTTGTTCTCAAATCGACTGATACAAACTTTCTGAACTGGTTGGTGAACGGAACTGTTGTAAGTGCCAACCCCTATACTGCGAACTGTCTTGCCGATACAACCATCAGCGCGGAATTCCTTACTGCCGACCAGGTGACGAGCGTCACCACGATTTCCGACTTGACGGAGGCCCTCGGCAATGCCGCGTACAAGAAGATCATCGTTCCGAGCGGCGCTACGCTCACCGTTGCGAAGGGATCTACGGTCACGGTTCCGGCTGGCAAGCAACTGGTCGTGGACGGTACGCTCAACGTTCTTGGCACGGTGTCGAACAGCGGTGTCATCTCTGGTAGTGGCAAGCTCTACAAGATTTCGTATCTGATTGACCAGGGCGATGTGATCACGGTTTATACCGCAGACGGAAAAGAATGCGGTGCCATGACGTGCGCGTGCCAAGATTCAAAGATGCCGCGTTACTGCAAGACTACGGTGACGCAGAATTCCCCAAGCGTCAATGGCACTGTCAGCTGCACAACATCGTGGGGCGTTCTTCTCAATGGTACAACAGCATATGCGATTAGCAAGCAGAGTCCGAAGGCTGTCAAGGTTTCGCTAGATACGGCGAAAGATTCAAACGGCAAGCAGAGCGTTGTCAACAAGATTACGGCTATTACGGCCGATACGGATAGTGTGAATGAAAATGCCAATTATGTGTTGTTCGCAGATGTGACCATGACAGGCCCGTTGGACAGCAGCAAGCTCAGGAGTACAGCCACGGTTGACTGTGCGGGCAAGAAATTGTCGGCAGGAACCAATTCACACTCTTCGTTTGGCATCAGTGTGTTGAACGGATCGTTTTCGGCTTCTGCTTCTCAGTGGCAGAATGCCCATGCTGCGTTCTTCAATGTGTCATCCGTGTCGCTCAGTAAGGTCAAGGGTACAGGATCCACATACTACTTCTATGATTGCGGCACAAAGGCGTTGCCTTGCAGTGTCTCGATCACTTACTACAGCAATACGCGTACATCAGACTACAAGACAGCGTACTTCTACAATGGATATTTCTCCTATTCGTTCAATACAACTAATGACGGTAGCGGAAAGAGCATGGTGTACGGCGGTTCTTACACTGCTGATCCTTCGGCATACATTCCAACGGCTTATGATGGAGTTTTGCAGGCTCAATACGATGGCAGTAAGTATTATGATGTGACGGATTACAAGCCGCCGGCATATGTCTGCGCAGTTGGTGGCAAGGAGTACGAATCGCTTGCAGATGCAGTTTCCGCCGCTAAGAATGGTGATGTCATTTCCCTTAGCGCGGCGATAGAGCTGACGGGCACTGTGACAATTCCGTCTGGCAAGTCTGTAACGCTTTCGCTTGAGAACCATGTCGTGACAGGTGGAAAGATTGTCAACAATGGTACGTTGCTCATCACCGATTCCTCTACGGGCAAGGGAACAACGACTACGGATGCGAGTGGTGGTATATTGAAAAGCGACATTGAGAATAATGGAACGCTTGACCTCATCTTTGGCACATACGAAGGCTCGGTCGTCAACAAGGCTGGGACGCTTACCACGCACAACGGCTTGTTCAAGGGTTCCTTCATGAAGGAGGGCGGAACCGTCAATCTGAAGGGCGGTCATTTCTCTGCTGATGTTGAAGACCTTGCCACGGTTGAAAACACCAAGGTGTTCTTTGAAAATGGCCTTTACAGCGTGTGCGAGCTTCCCGATGGAACGATGCACGAGACGGTTGTAAGTTCTGCCAACGGTTATGGCGCAACGCCATACACCGATGCGGATTACGACCTTATTGCCGGATGGTTCAATAACAAGTCTCAGCGCACTGTCTATTCGACCGAGGACTGGGGGCGGCTGGCCGAACTACTCTGCTTCTACCAGCTCTTCAACAACAGGGGGCTTGATGCTACGCTAAAGTTTGACCGCGATGTCGCGGCAGATTCGCTCAATCTCTATGCGGCATCAACGGTTGGCACTTCAGTCAAACAGAAAGATGCTCTTGAGGCCGGAGAATTGTATCGCGCGCTTTCTGCGGTGGTGAACGGCTATGGCTATGCTTCCAAGACCTACAAGGCACTGTGGCAGGATAATCTCAAGTCCGTCGCTATGGCGGTAACCGACAAATCTGGCAACAATGCCGGAACTGTCTGCACGGCGATGGTTGAGCTTTGGAAAGAAGATCGTGCAGCGGACTATTCCTCTACCGGGCACAAGTTGACCAACACGGTCTTCATTGCGGCTGAGAAGCGGTTCACGATTGGCGCTGGGGCGAACAAAGCGATGATTCGTCCGGAAGTCGGCGCGGCGACATTCTATGCGACGGTTACGGATGCACTCGCGGCGGCGGAAGACGGCGCAACTGTCATGCTGACGCAGGATTGCGAAGAGGATGTCGTTCTTGCGAAGGCTGGTTCGTTCACCATTGACCAGAATGGCTTTGTGCTTACAGGCACCGTCACTGCCGGTGGCGATTACTTCATCGAGACGGCGGAAGACGGAGCCTACACCGTCGCCAAGAAGGGCATTGTGGACGAGAACGGCAATGCGCAGGCCTCGATTCAGGATGTTGTGAACGCCGCTGTCGAAAGCGAAGCAGCCGAGGTCACCATCACGATTCCAGAGACGACGTCCGAGCAGATCGTGGCGCTGCCAGAGGACAAGACGCTTATCATAGTCCAGGCCGAAGGCTCCGAGACGGTCGTCAACGTGACTCCGCCAGAGGGGCACTTCGTCGAGGCGACGGTAGTCGAGCCTGCGGCGGGTGAGAGCCAGGGCGGCACAACCACCGTCTACGAGACCAAGAAGATTACCGAAGCGGTCGTGACTGTAACGGAAGAGTCGGTGCAGGATCTCAGCGTCAAGCTTGAGGAATTCCAGGCTGGCAGCACTGAGACAAACGAAGTCGTCGAGGTCGCCCAGATCGTCGAGGCGGTCAACAACCTTATGGAAAACAAGGCTCTTGAGCGCGCAGACAACGTTGAGCAGGCGAAGGATGAGACGATCAACCTCAAGGCGATCGTAATCACACCCAAGGCAATCGTTCAGGAGGTTGCGACCGAGAGCGAAAAGGTCGTCAAGGCGGCGGCGTTTGATGTCACTCCGACTGACACCAATGACAATAAGATCGAGAACACTTCGTTCACGTTCCGTCTGCCTGTCGCTGATGGAATGACAGGTTCGATGGTCGTCTTCCACGAGAAGGAGTTCTTCGGCGTGTATCCGATTCTGTCCTGGAGCGATGGAGCGAAGCTGCACAAGTACATCGAAATCACGTCCAGCGAGTTCAGCGAGTACAGCTATGAGCCGCGTCGTGGCGTTGAATACGCCGTTGCGAAGATCGGTGAGGTCGGCTACGATTCGCTTGAGGACGCCGTCGCGGCCGCAGCCGCCGGCGCCAAGGTGGAGCTGCTGATGTCCACGACGCTAACGAACGAGATTGCGGTCGCCAAGCAGGTCACGCTCGACCTCGGCGAGAACACGGTGACGGCGGCGAACGGCAAGAACGCGATTCAGGTCGCGGCGGGCGGAAATCTCACGATTGAGGCCACGACAGGCGGCATCGCGGCGGCTTCCGGCTTCGCGGTTTATACCGACTACGAGCTTTCGCAGGGCGTGAAGTCCGTCACGATCAACGGCGGCAGCTTCAGCTCCGTGCAGTTCAACAAGTATCCGCTCCAGACTTCCGCCGCGCAGTCCGGCGAGTCCGCGACGCCCACGACGGTCGCGATCAACGGCGGCACGTTCAACGGCAACGTCAAGATTTACCGTTGTCCGACGACGATTGCGGGCGGCACGTTCGAACAGGGTCTCGACACGAGCTCTTCGAGCGTCAGCGTGTATTCCAACTCGAAGACGCCTGTTCGCGTAATTGGCGGAAAGTTCAAGACCGAGCCTGTCAGCGTTGGAAACCGCGTGTTCGTGAACGCCGGTTATTATGATGGCGGCTACTTCGTCGTTGGCGATACGTCTGTCTGCCAGGCCAAGCGCAACGGCAAGTTCTATCGCTCCGTTGCCGAGGCATTTGCGGCGGTCGGTGCAGACACGCGCATCGAGATTCTCAACGGCGCCGACGTGAGCGACATCAATGTGACGCTCGGCGAGGGACAGGCGCTTACGGTTCCTTCGTCCTTCACCGCGGTTGCGGCAGCGAACGGCTACACGCTTCATACGGATGTGAACACAGCTGATGGCACTGTCACCTACACTGCTTATGTCGATGGCGCGGTGGCCCGGATTGGCGGACAGCACTACGCCTCGCTCGACGCGGCGTTTGAAGCCGCGCAGGACGGCGATACGATTACGCTCGTTGCTGACGCTGCGCTTGGCGTGACGGCGATTTCGGCCGATGTCACGCTTGCACTCGCCGAGCACAGTGTGAACGTCACAACCGCAGGCATCAACCTCACCGGCAAGCTGACCGTAACAGGCGTCGGCCTTGTCTCGGCGGTTCCGTCCATAACGGGCAATGGCGAACTCGTCATCCTCGGCGGTACGTGGACGGCCGATCCTTCGGCGTTCGTTCCACAGGTCGTGACGGCGCTGCCTGGCGAACAGGACGACAAGGCCTGGACCAAGGATCGCTGCTACGTCTTCGCGAACAAGGCGTTCGTCGATGGCGGCTGGGGCGACGCGGAAGGGTTCTACTCCGTCGTCCCGCTCCCGAAGGCGTATGTGACGACAATGTCCGAAAAGCCGGAGGTCGGCGGATACGGAGCGCTCGACTGCGCGTACACGTTCGAGTCGTTCAGCTCCGCGAACGGCGACGATGCAATCGCGGCGAAGTTCCTTGAAGGCGGGTTCAGCGCGTTCTCCGATCCGGTTGAGCTTGCGCGCGCCAAGGAGCTGCTTATGGAGAAGATGCCGTTCCTCGACTGGAACGCGGACTTCGTCGTGTCGCTCGACGGCGCGGCGGATGCCGGCGACCTCATGCTCTCCGGCCATTACGCACAGTGGGATATCGGTTGGGTGTCGTATGAATCGCCCAACACCATAGATGCGAACCAGAAGGTACGTCTTCTCGTGGATATCGGGCAGGCCACTCCCGGCGACTGGCCGTACGAGAACATCTGCCGCTATGTGCGCACGTTCGACTGCGGCGCAAAGAAACTCAAGTCTGCGATGGATGGCAAGACGATGACGGTTCAGCTGCGCCTCTACAAGCCCGGCGAGGACGAAGGCCTCGGCTCGCCGTCCATCCTGATCTGCGAGTACAAGTACACGTTCGGCGGGTATGCGGCGAAGATTGGCAATACGCTCTACACGACGCTCGCCGATGCGTTCGCGGCGGTTCAGGCCAACGAGACCATTCAGCTGCTGAACGACTACACCGGCGCGGCGGATCTTTCGGGCTGCGAAGCCTCCTTCACGCTCGACAAGAACGGATTCGGCCTCGCCATAACCGGCGAGCCGACGACAGGAGAGGACTGGTTCTTCGAAAAGATGTCGAACGACAACTGGTTCCACTACTACAAGAAGCCGGCGACAGAGGAAGCTCCGGTCGTGACGGTCGAAGTCGTCGATGAGGACGGCGAAACGATGTCGCTCTCAACGCTCACGCCTGACGCGGACTGGCTCGACGGCAAGGTGCAGGAGGGCGAGACGGCTGAGGAAGCTCTTGCCAAGGTCGAGGAGAACGGCCTCCAGGCATGGCAGAACTACGTTATCGGACAGAATCCGACTGCGGCAGTCCGCGTCGACACCGAGCAAGCGCCAATTAACAACACTCCCGTTGCGAATACGCTTACCGAAAAGGTGAACGTGCCTGCGGATTCTGGCTTCACGGTGACATATGAGCTGGACAAGATCGAAGTTGACGGAACGGTGGTTGAGGGTACGCCTCAGTCTACGGCTGAAAACTTCAACATCGATCTTGAGGCTGCGACCGACAATGAGTCTGGCGCTGCCTACTTCAAGATGACAGCGGTAATTGAGGCTACCGACGGCACGGGGGCGAAGACCAAGGTGGCGTCCGAGAACACAATCGGCGTTCTGAAGGTCGAAAGCTCGGCGAAGAGCACGGTAATTGCCGTTCCGTGGGAGTCGCTGGCTGCCGATGGACAGGACATAACGGTTTCGGATCTTGTCCGCACGGCGACGCTCACCGAGGGCGACGAACTCAAGGTGTACGATACTGCGACAGGCAAGTACAGGGCATGGACGCTTAACGGGTCGAAGGAATGGGCGCCGATTCCTGTTGTCGGCGGCGCGTCAAGCGAAGAAGCCGGCGACTCCACGATTGCCCGCGGTTCGGGCGTGTGGCTGACGCGCACTGATACGACGCAGCCGATCTACCTCGTCGGCGAAGTTGCGGAACAGTCCACCACGACGACCATCGCAGGTGCGAACGAGGAGAAGCCCACGTGGAACCTCGTTGCCGCGCCGACAGTTGAGTCGGTCGATCTGAACGAGAAGTTCCCCGATGCAAACGAAGGCGATGTCGTTCTGGTGCCGACTGACGGCGCTCCGAAGCGCTACACCTACAAGGACGGTTCGTGGGGCTACGACGATTATGTGACGACTGTCAACAAGAAGGGCATTGAGGTCGTCAAGGTCGTGCGCAATACCAACGTGACTAACGTTCCGATTGGCACCGGGTTCTGGTACATGAACGCTGGCGACGCGAAGAACGTCGAGTGGTGACGGCTGCGGCAATACCAATCTGTAAAGGAGAACGGGAAAAATGAAGACATTGAAGTTCATTGTGGCGGCGGCTGCGGCTATCATGCTCGGTTCCGCCATGGCGGCAGAGGATAGCTACCTCTACTGGATGGTTAGCAATGCGCATTATTACGAAGAGCCAGGATATTCAATCCAGTTCGACTATGCAACCATAAGCGTTGATGACGGCACGACATATCTATCACCAGCCGTGGCTTCTGACGAAACGCGTCTCTCTTCGGACGGTGGCGTTTATTCCGGCTTGTTCGACAGCGTCAATGTGAAATCGTTCCTCGTCGAGCTTTGGGATAACAGCACGGATGATCGCGTCGGCTGGATGCGTTATTCCGCCTCATCGCTAAAAGACCACTTCTACCAGAATGCTGGTGCTCACGGCGAGGGCTCTCCATTTATGGTTTCGCAGGTCGTACCCGAGCCGACTAGCGGCGTTCTTCTGCTTCTCGGCATGGGCGGGCTCGCGCTTCGCAGGAGGAAGATGGCGTAACAACAAGACGGGTCATATATTTAGAAAGGAATTAAGACAATGAAGAAGACAATGTTCTCGATGCTCGCGGCTCTTGCCGCAACTGCCGCGTTCGCCGCCGCGAACGACGTGCTTGTCACATTCTCGACGCCTGGTCCTGACAGATATGCCGACGGCAAACCGGTCATGGACGGCGAGTGCTATGCGCTTTGCTGGTCGAAGAACTTCGACGGGTTCGCAATAAACTCCGACGGAACGGCAACCGGCGGCGAGGTGGTGCTTTTCGCGCCTTTGGCCAAGGCGGGCTGCTGTCCGAAGGTGGTCTTTGAAGTGGATGCCGACAAATTCGACGCCAAGGGCTACGCGAACGGCAAGTGGGCGGTGTATCTCTTGGATACGCGCAGGTTCACGACGAATGCGGACGGCAAACTGTCCGTTTCGCTCGCCGGCAACCTGAAGGGCGTCAATACGAGCGGCATGGTCGGCGGGGCGGTTTCGCTTGGCACAGGATCGTTGTCCACTCTCAGCGGAGTTGCCGCCACAGCGAAGGATGTTGCCGGTGATGTCGTTGTGGCTGCGCCCCGGATAACCGGCATCCGCGTCCATGACGGCAATGTTTACGTGACGGTGAAAGGCGCGCCCTATCTGGCCTACGGTCTCACGGCGGGCGACACCCCCGCGAAGGTCGATACGGCTGTTGGCGACGCGACGGCGGACGCGACCGGAGAAGAGGAAGTTACGATCGTCGCGCCGGTGAAGGAGGGCGGCCGGTTCTTCAAGGTCGAGCGCAGGTAAGGCGGCTTTGCCGAAGCGGCCGTAAAATCCGACTGACGGGCGAAATGGAGATGTGATATACTATACGGCATCTGGCGGTTTCTGCGAGGTGCAAATGAAAAAGAAAGTTGCGTGCAATCCATTCGCCGCGCGCCTGGAGGCGTTCGTCGGCAAGTTGAAGGAAGAGGGCGTCGAAGTCGCGCTCGTCTACGGCGAGGCGAACGTCAAGAGCCTGACGGGCGTCGACTGCGACAACGCCTGCCTGAAGGTGACGGTGCGGCCCGAAGGCCACGCGGCGGACGTCGTCTTCCACACCGACTTCCGCTACGTGCCGATGGTCAACCGCGTCGCGCCCTGGGTGAAGGTCGCCGACCTGAAGAAGCTGAAATTCAAGGCGACGCGCATCGGCTACGAGTCGTCCATCACGGCGGCGCGCTTCGCGAAGCTCCAGAAGGACCACAAGGGCGCGAAGTTCATCGACATCGCCGCGATCCTCTCGAACCTGCGCGCCGTCAAGACCGCGGACGAGATCGCGAAGCTGCGCGCGGCCGAGGCGCTGAACGACGCAATCTGGGCCGACGCGCAGAAGGCGTTCAAGTCCGGCATGACGGAAAAGCAAATGGCGCGCGTCATCCAGCACCTGATGATCGAGCGCGGCGAGGGCGAGGCGTTCGCGACGATCGTCTGCGTCGGCAAGAACGCCGCCGAGTGCCACCACGTGCCGGACGACACCGTGTGGAACGGCCGCGAGCCGGTGCTCGTCGACATGGGCGTGAAGCTGAACGGCTACTGCAGCGACATGACGCGCAACCTCGTGCCCGCGCGCGCGTCGAAGCTCTACCGCAGGGTGTACGACCTCGTGCGGCAGGCGAACGAGCTCGGCATCCGGTCCGCGCGTCCCGGCATCACGTCGGGCCGGCTCGACGGAATCGTGCGCGCGTTCCTGAAGAAGAACGGCTTCGAGAAGGAATTTGGCCACTCGCTCGGCCACGGCGTCGGCATCGAGATCCACGAGGCGCCGTGGGCCGCGAAGAAGCAGAAGACGGTCCTTCAGCCCGGCATGAGCGTCACCATCGAGCCGGGCATCTATCTTGTCGACAACCTCGGCGTGCGCATCGAGGATCTCGTCGTCATCACCGACGACGGCTGCGAGGTGCTGTCGCATTCCGCGAAGTGACATGAAGATTCTGATCACCGGCGGAAAGGGGATGCTGGGGCGCACGCTCCAGCGCGCGCTCGGCGGCGAACACGAACTCGTCGTCGCCGATCTGCCCGACTGGGACATCACGAAGGACGACGACTTCGCGGCGCGGCTCCTCGCGGTCCGGCCCGACGTCGTGATCCACTGCGCGGCGATGACGAAGGTGGACGACTGCGAGACGAACCGCGACCTCGCCTTCCGGCTGAACGAGGACGGCACGCGCAACGTGGCGCTCGCGGCGAAGCTCTGCGGCGCGCGGCTCTTCGCGATCTCGACGGACTACGTCTTCTCGGGCGAGCCGCCGCGCGAGCCGTGGGCGTGGGGCGAGCAGGACATCCCGCGCCCGCGCACGGTCTACGGCGCGAGCAAGTTCGCGGGCGAGCAGATGGCGCAGATGATCTACCCCGACAACACGGTGATCCTGCGCATCGCGTGGCTGTACGGCGCGGGCGGCCCCAGCTTCGTGCACACGATGGCGCAGCTCGGCGCGGACGCGGCCGGCGCGCCGCTGAAGGTCGTCGACGACCAGCGCGGCAACCCGACGTCGGCACCGGTCGTGGCGGATGTGATCCGGTTCCTCCTGACGAAGCCCGACGTGAGCGGCATCGTCCATGCGACGTGCGAGGAGCAATGCACGTGGCACGAACTCACGTGCGAGCTCAAGCGGCTTCTGGGCGCGCGCTTCCCGCGCGCGGTCGTGCCGTGCACGACGGCGGAGTTCCCGCGCCCCGCGCCGCGCCCGCGCAACTCCGCGCTCAAGAAGAGCGTCCTGAACGTCCTCGGCTACCGCACGCCGCCGTGGCGCGCGGCGCTGGCCGATTTCGTCGCGCGCGAGTTTGCCCTTCCCGGTTGCTAATTTCGCGCCGTTGTGATAGACTTATGGCCGTATGAAGAAAATGGATCAGAAGGACAGCTTTGTCCGCATCACCGACACGACGCTCCGCGACGCGCACCAGTCGCTCTGGGCGACGCGCATGCGCACCGACGACATCCTCAAGATCGCCGAGGAAATCGACAACGCGGGCTACTATTCGCTCGAGTGCTGGGGCGGCGCGACGTTCGACGTCTGCATGCGCTTCCTGCGCGAAAATCCGTGGGAGCGCCTGCGGCAGATCAAGAAGGTCTGCCGGAAGACGCCGCTCCAGATGCTGCTGCGCGGCCAGAACCTGCTCGGCTACAAGCACTATCCCGACGACATCGTCGAGCGCTTCGTCGCGCTCGCCTGCGAGAACGGGATGGACATCTTCCGCGTGTTCGACGCGCTCAACGACCCGCGCAACCTCGCGACCGCGATCGGCGCGGTCAAGAAGTACGGCGGCCACGCGCAGGGCACGATCAGCTACACGACCTCGCCCGTCCACACCGTCGACGCCTACGTCCGGCTCGCGAAGGAGCAGGAGGCGATGGGCATCGACTCGCTCTGCATCAAGGACATGGCGGGCATCCTCACGCCCGGCGCGGCGCGCGAGCTCGTCGGCGCGCTCCGCAAGGCGCTGCCCGAACTGCCGATCCAGGTCCACTCGCACATGACGAGCGGCATGGCGGCGGCGATGTACATGGCGGCGGTCGAGGCCGGCGCGGGCTGCGTCGACTGCGCGATCTCCACCATGAGCTCGTTCTCCAGCCAGCCGCCGACGGAATCGGTCGTGGCGATCCTCGAGTCGGAAGGGTTCAAGACGGGGCTCGATCCGGCGCGCCTGGCGAAGATCAACGCCTATTTCAAGGACCTCAAGGCGAAGCGCCAGCCGGCGTCGTCCGCGCGCGTGGAGCCGGTGGACGCGGGCGTGCTCGTCCACGCGATCCCCGGCGGCATGATCTCGAACCTCCGCGCGCAGCTCGCGCAGCAGGATGCGCTCGACCGTCTGCCGGAAGTCCTCGCGGAGCTGCCGAAGACGCGCGCGGACATGGGCTATCCGCCGCTCGTCACCCCGACGTCGCAGATCGTCGGCGTGCAGGCGGTGCTGAACGTCCTCTCGGGCAAGCGCTACTCGATGGTCACCGAGGAGACGAAGCGTTACGCGGCGGGCTACTACGGGCGCACGCCCGCGCCGATCGCGCCGAAGCTGAAGAAGCAGCTGTGCGGCGGCCTGAAGCCGATCACGTGCCGGCCGGCGGATCTCCTGAAGCCGGGCCTCCTGATGGCCGCGGCGGAACTGCCGCCCTACACGATCAAGGCGGAAGAGGACATCCTGAGCTACGCGCTCTTCCCGGAAGTCGCGCTCGGCTACTTCAAGTGGCGCAAGGAGGGCGGCCCCATCCCCGCCGACGAGGAAGAGGCGAAGCGCGATGCGGCGACCGGAAGAGTTGAGAGTGGAAAGTCGGGCGAATCGTCGCCTGCTCAACTCTCAACTCCCGACTCTCAACTCTCAACTCCCAAGGGCACGCCGGTCGTCGCGCCGCTCAACGGCACGTTCTACCGCAGCGACGCGCCCGGCAA
Organism: Kiritimatiellia bacterium; assembly: GCA_017463935.1. Lineage (GTDB taxonomy): Bacteria > Verrucomicrobiota > Kiritimatiellia > RFP12 > UBA1067 > UBA1067. The sequence continues at coordinate 1,891 of JAFUEM010000202.1, read as the reverse complement.
GCCGCAGATGGCGGCGGACGGCGCGACGGTCAAGGCCGGTGACGCGGTCTGCGTCGTCGAGGCGATGAAGCTGTTCAACCCGATCAAGGCGCCCGCCGCGGGGAAGATCACCTTCCTCGCCGCGCACGGCGCGAGCGTCGTGAAGGGCGCGACGGTCGCGGTCATCGCTTAACACAACGTCAAACGACAAGGAGGTTCCCATGGCCAAGGAAAAAGTCAAGAATCCGAGAATCCTGATCGTCACGCCCGAGATCACCTACCTGCCGGAAGGCATGGGGAACCTCGCGGGCAAGATGAGCGCCAAGGCCGGCGGCATGGCGGACGTGAGCGCGTCGCTCACCTCGGCCCTGTACCAGCTCGGCGCGGACGTGCACGTGGCGCTGCCGCACTACCGGCGCATGTTCCACATCGAGACGGCCCAGCTCGTCTCGGATGAACTGCGCAAGTACAAGAGCCACCTTTCGGACGAGCGCATCCATCTGGCGGAGGACCGCTGCTTCTACTACCGCGACACGGTGTACGACCGCGGCGACGGCAACGTGAAGCTGGCGCTCGCGTTCCAGCGCGAAGTCATCAACAACATCATCCCGCACGTGCAGCCGGACCTCATCCACTGCAACGACTGGATGACGGGCCTCATCCCGGCGGCCGCGCGCCGCATGGGGATTCCCTGCCTCTTCACGGTGCACAACATCCACACGCAGAAGCTGACGCTCGCGCAGGTGGAGGACGCGGGCATCGACGCGGCGGAGTTCTGGTCGAACCTCTACTACAGCTATCCGCCGTACTCGTACGAGGAGAGCCGCAACAACAATCCGATCGACCTGCAGGCGTCGGGCTGCTTCGCGGCGCACTTCATCAACACCGTCTCGCCCACGTTCCTCGAGGAGATCGTCAACGGCTGGCACGCGTTCGTGCCGGACTCGATCCGCAACGAGATGCGCGGCAAGTACAACGCGGGCTGCGCGGCGGGCATCCTGAACGCGCCGGACGCGGCCGACAATCCCGTGACGGACGACAAGATCCCGTTCAAGTACGGCCCCGAGAACCATTGGGAGATGAAGCGCCAGAACAAGCTCGCGCTCCAGCACGCGCTGGGGCTCGAGGAGAATCCCGACGCGCCGCTCTTCTTCTGGCCGAGCCGCCTCGACCCGGTGCAGAAGGGCCCGCAGCTGCTGACCGACATCACCTACCGCTTCCTCGAGAAGTACGCCGCCGACGGCGCGCAGCTCGCGATCATCGCGAACGGCCCGTACCAGCAGCCGTTCTGGGACATCCAGACGTTCCACGGCATCTCGAAGCGCCTGGCGGTCCACAACTTCGACGGGCGCCTGTCGCAGCTCGGCTTCGCGGCGAGCGACTTCACGCTGATGCCGTCCCTGTTCGAGCCGTGCGGCCTGCCGCAGATGCAGGCGCCGATCTACGGCTCGCTCGCGATCGCGCACAACACGGGCGGCCTCCACGACACGGTGAACCCGCTCGACTGGAACGCGTCGCGCGGCAACGGCTTCGTCTTCGACACGTACGATTCGGGCGGGCTCATGTGGGCGATGGAGCAGGCGATGGCCTTCTACCATCAGCCGCAGAACGTCCGCGAGCGCGAGATCGCGCGCATCATGCGCGAGTCGCTCAAGCGCTTCAACCACGAGGAATGCGCGCGCGAATACATCAAGCTGTACGAAAAGATGCTCGACCGGCCGCTCGTCAAGCGCTCGGCCGCCGACTAACCTGATTCTTCAATGACAAAAAACAGATTTTGGCTGGGCCTGGCCGCCGGCATGGCGCTGGGCGTGGCAGGGACGCTTCTTGTCTCCTGCATCGATTTTGCGGCCGCGCGCGCGCGGGCTGAACAGCGGGCGGCGCAACTGAAACCGGCGGCCGACGCGCCTGC
>JAFUEM010000201.1 GCA_017463935.1 Kiritimatiellia bacterium | reverse complement strand
GACGCGGGCGCGTGCGCGCGCACGAACGACGTGCTGACGCTCGTCACCACCACGGACACGCGGCCGTATTCCTACCGCGACGAAGCGACGGGCGAGATCGTCGGCGTGGAGATCGACATCGCGCGCGCGGCGGCCGACCGGCTCGGCTGTCGTCTGGAGATCCGCAAGGCGAAGTTCCCCGACCTGCTGACGCTCGTCAGCTCTGGCGAGGCGGACCTCGCGGCGTCCGGCATCACGATCACGGAGGGCCGGCGCCAGGCCGTGGACTTCTCCGTGCCCTACGCGACCGAGGGCGGCATGTTCCTCTACCGCGCGGGCGAGGAGATGCCGACGATGATCCGGGCCGAGAAGCTGCGCATCGGCACGATGGATGCGTCGACGTACGACTTTTATCTCACCTCGCACGGCCTCGACCCCGTCCGCTACGGCTCCTACGCGGAGGCGATCGAGGATCTCCGTGCGAAGCGGCTCGACGCGATGTTCTTCGACAGCTGCACGGTCCGCATCGACGCGGAGAACTCGGACGGCGTCTTCGCCGCCTCGCGCCTCGAGACGCGCGAGAATTTCGGCATCGCGGTGCGCAAGGGGGATGCGCAGCTGAAGCAGGCGCTCGACCGGGTGATCCTCGCCGGCCGGAAAAGGAGGCGGAAATGACGGCCGGACCTCAGCAGCGCCGGCTGGCGGTGCGGCTCGTCGGCGCCGTCGCGCTCGCGTTCGCCGCCTCGCTTGTCCTGACGTGGACGCTCCACGAGAAGATCACGCGGCGCGACATGCTGCACCTCATCGACAACGTGTTCGCCGACGTCGCGGTCGACATCCGCGAGCGCGTGGACGCGCGGATGTTCCGCCAGGCGATGGTGGTGCGCGACAAGGTCTACACGATGCGCGACGAGCCGTGGTGGAACGACCCGGACGAGTCGAGCCGGCGGCTGCGCGCGCTCGCGGACGAGCTCGGCGTGGACGAGATCTGCATCGCCGACGCGGACGGCAACCTTTCCCACAGCGCCCGCCGCGACGAGGTCGGGGCGCTCAACTTCGCCACCGCCGAGGGGCAGGCGCGCGAATTCGCGTCGCTGCTCACGGAAGGGTACGAGCTGGCGCAGCCGCTCCTGCCGAACACGCTGCGCGGCGAGCGCGTCAAGTACGTGGGCGTGTGGATGCCCGAGGGCGGATTCGTCCAGGTCGGTGCGCGGGAGAAGGCCGTGCGCAACCTCGCGCGCTCCGCCCTCACGGGCCTGACGCACGGCTGGCACGTGAGCGGCGACCACGGCGGGATCTTCATCACGACGGACAACGGGACGATCATCTCGCATCCCGTCGCGGGCCGGGAGGGCGGCCAGTGGCGCGACCCGGGCGCGGAGAGCTACTGGGAGATGCGGACGTTCGAGGGCTTCCCCGTCTACGTGGTCATCCCGAAGAAGACGGCGGTGGTCGAGCGGCGCGTGCTGGTGATGACCTCCGCGTTCCTGAACGGCATGGCGCTCGTCTTCGCCGCGATCCTCGTCGGCCTCGTCATCGCGCGCTACGTCCGGGACCGGCTGCACGAGCGCCAAGCGCGCGATCTCGCGATGGCGAAGACGATCCAGGAAAGCGCCATCCCGCGCGTCTTCCCGCCGTTCGCCGAGGAGCCGCGCATGGACATCTACGCGAGCATGCAGCCGGCGCGCGACGTGGGCGGCGACTTCTACGACTTCTACTTCTCGGGCCCCGGCCGTCTCACGTTCCTGATCGCGGACGTCAGCGGCAAGGGCATCCCGGCCGCGCTCTACATGATGCGCGCGAAGGCGACGTTCAAGGGGATCGCGCAGACGGGCCTGCCGCTCGCGGAGCTGGCCGTGCGGGCCAACGACGCGCTCAGCCGCGACAACGACGCGAACATGTTCGTGACGGCGTGGATCGGCGAGCTGAACCTCGAGACGGGCGTCGTCACCTTCATCAACGCGGGGCACAACCCGCCGATCCGCTTCGGCGGCGGCGGCGCGCCCGCGTTCGTCCGCGAGGGCTCGGGCATGATGTTCGGCGCGCTGCCGGGGCTCCCGTACCGGGCGCACGAGCTGCAGCTCAAGCCCGGCGAGATGCTCTATCTCTACACCGACGGCCTCACCGAGCAGCCGGACGTCAAGGGCGAGCTCTACGGCGAGGAACGGCTGCGCGACGCGATCCAGACGCTGGTCGACGAGGGCGGGGTCGTGCTCGAGCGCGGTGCGTCGCCGCTCCTGGGCGCGCTCCAGTGCGCGGTGCTGGCGCACG
>JAFUEM010000200.1 GCA_017463935.1 Kiritimatiellia bacterium | reverse complement strand
GGCGACGGCCGGCGCGGACGGCACAGGTTCGGGCGGTGGCGGCGGCCGTATGAGCGGTGCCGGCGGCGCGGGCGGTTCCGGTGTCGTCTATATTCGCCTTTTCCGCTACCTGCCGGATCCGCCGGAGACGGCGTATGCGTTCGAGTACGACGGTGCCGAACATACGTTCTACAAACTGATTGCCGAGGAGCCGGACGGGATCGATTGGATTGAAACGGAGGATGTCACCGCCTCGCCGTACACGATTACGCTCGGCGACACGACTGTGAATTCCATTTCGGCGACGGCGGTCGGTACCCACACCTTTACCGTCGCCCTGACGCCGGAATTCCTCGCGAAGGGTGGCGCGTGGGCCGATGGTTCGGTGGCGGATGTGACGGTGACGGTGACGGTGACGCCGACGACACTCGCCGACGTGACGCTGACGATCGACGGCTGGCAGCTGGGCGAGGAGCCGAGTGCGCCGGTGTTGACGGCCAATATGACGCTGCAAGGCGAAACGAGCGAGGGTGCGCACGACGGCGACTATTACTTCGTCTACTCCACCGACGGCGCGGACTGGCAGACGTTCAGCGCGTGGTATGCGACGGCCGGGGTGGGCACGCATTATGTCAAAGCCGTCATCAAGCGCGACAGTGAAAACTTTACATGGACGGGTGAAGATCCGGTTGTGTCCTTCCAGTTGTGGGCCTGGGATGCGGACAAGTACACGACATGGGCGGCCTACCATGCGGATCTCACGGATACGCGCTATACGGGCACGACGACGCTCACCAACTTCCCCGTGCTCGTGCGCGTGAACGCGACGTCGATCCCCGGCTTCTACGACCAGTGCCAGGCCGACGGCGGCGACGTGCGGTTCACGGACGCCGAGGGCAACGTCCTTCCCTTTGAACTGAACGCATGGGATCCGGAAGGGGAAAGCTCGTGGTGGGTGAAGGTGCCGGCGTACACGGCGAACAGCTACGTGGCGACGATCAACTGGGGCGTCGTGCTCGACGACGAGGGCAACGAGGTCGCCATGCCTGCCAACGATCCGACGCAGGTGTGGAGCGAATCGGTGGGCACATGGCATCTGGACGGTCCGTCTGACGCGTCCGGACACAGTCAAGAGGGGACGGCCAGCACAACGGTGGCGTCTGTGGCCGGCGTCTTCGGCACGGGTATGGGACAGAGTGTTGCGACCGGTGGCCCGTACCTCACGATCTCCAAGGACAACGCGGCTCTTAACGTCCTCACGAACGAGGGTTTTTCCGCGTCGTTCTGGATGCGCGTTGACGATTCGTCGACCTGGCCGTTCCTTTTCGGCCGTCGCTACAGCGACAGCGCAACGCCCGGCTATGCCGCCCGGTTGAGGTACAACGGTTCATGGCCGGTCGACAGCGCGACCCGTGTGCGTTTTTATCATGAAGGCACGACGCCCCGGTACGACGTGACGGCCAGTGGATTGGCGACGGGTGAATGGCAGCACCATGTCGTCATTTTCACGTCATCCCGGCTTTACTGGTATGTCAATGCGGGCAATACCGGCGGTTATGCGGCCACGTTCGACATCCAGAGCGGCGATTACAGTTTCTACATCGGCGGTGCGCCGGGCGAGTCGACGGGCGCGCTCATCGGTGCACTGGATGAATTTCGTCTGCGCACGGGCGTGATGACGCCCGACTGGGCGCTGGCCGAGTACCAGCAGGCGAATCTGACGGACGACGAGGCGACGGGGCTGACCTTCGGAACGGTCGTGGTGACGCCGGATGTCACGCTGAAGAATGCGTGGCTGACGGTGCCGGCTTTCGGCGTCAGCGTCATCAACGTCGGCGAGGATCCGACGGGCTTCCTGAGCAGCGGTGCGGCGCGCTACGGTCAGCCGACGAACGTCTGGTGTACGCTAGGCGACACGGTGATCGACGATATCACGCAGGCCCCGGCGGGCTCCTACAAGGTCAAGGTGTGGGTGCCGGCGGGCGCGGCGGGCACGCGGCGCTGGGACGCGCTCGCGGCCTACGAATTCCCGCTGACGGTGCTGGCCATCAGCCCGTACCGGAACCTGATCGGCGACAGTGGCACGCTGACGCAGTCGGGCCGCGTCCTCACGGTGAACGACGATGACGGGTTCGACCCGGCGGTGGCGGATCAGAGCTACTGGCAGACCAACACGACCGACACCGCCTACGAAACGTACTGGACGCATGAAGAGGACGTGAGCAAGACGCTGCGCTTGATGGAGGGGACGGTCCATACGCTTCAGACGACGAACGAAATTGCGGCGCTCTGCGGTGCGACGACGCTTTGGCGACTCGAAGACATCCGCATCGGCAGCATCTACGCGGCCGCCAACCTGAACATGCCGGTGACGAAGAACTTTCTGCCGTATTCGCCGACGGCGAAGGCCATCTCGGGGCCGGGCGGGGCGACGGGCGCGCAGGAGGAGTCGGCGCACCTTGTGATGCGCAACGTGGCGGGGGCCGCGATTTACTCGCCGTGCTACACGAACGGCATCGGCACCCTTTACTTCGACGCCGTCAACGGTTGGACGGAAGGCGCAGGCGAATACTACAACATCGAGGTGCAGATCGCCACGAACTGCGTCGACGGCTACGGCACGCCGTACAACGAACTGCCGACGGATGCGAACGTGCAGGCGATCGTTTCGACGCCGATCACCGAGGAGGATCTGGACGGCAACCTCGTGACGAACGGCTGGGTCAGCGTCACGAACCGTTATGCGTACGCGAACTGGCAGACGGTGGAGCTGACGCCGCTCCTCCGCGATCTGACCGCCTACGGCGACGGCGCCTTCCATGCGCTCGACGCGACGAACACGCTCGCGCTCGCGATGACGAACGGCGGTACGTTGGACAACTTCTACCGCGTCTGCGCGAAGATCAACTACGACGGACCGGTCCGCTTCCGCATTATCCGCACAACGGCGGTGCCTGAGGCCACATTCGGCATCGACGAGGGCGGCTTCGTGCTGATCGACAATGTCGTCGTCTCGTATCCGGCCGCACGCGTGGATCTGTCGCCGTACTTCGCGGGGAACTTCGACGCGACGCGCATCGGCGCGCAGACGCTCGGCTGGGCGGGCGCGTTCGACGTGCCGTTCCCGGGCGCGGGCGTGGCAGTGAAGGGCCGCGCGGGCACGACGGTGGGCGGCACGCAGATCGCGGCGCTCGCCGATCCGGACGCGGCGCTCGGCGCCGATCAGCTCGTCGTGTCGGCGACGATGCACTACCGCTGGCGCTACCTCGACCAGCGGTTCGACCCCGGCGCGGACGACTGGCGGACGGTCTCGCTCGATCCGACGGGCGATTTCCGCGCGACGACGCCGCTGGAACTGCCGGCGGGGCTCCCGGGCGACGTGGAATTCTGGTATTCGGCGATCCTGAACGCACCGTACTACGACTACGTGGACTACACGGGCCAGAACCTCGGCGTGGGCGGCTACTCGGAGGCGATCATGTTCGTGACGAACCGCCTCGCCGCGGCCGCGTCGCTGGAATCGGGCGGCACGGACTGGTTCGTGCGCCTCAGGGACGGCGCGAGCAGTTACGAGGACGTGACGCTCCAGATCGGTCTCTACGACGCGGACGGCGAGACGGTGACGGCGACGAACGACTATCCGATGGCGGTGACGGGCACCCACGTCTGGCGCGGGTATTACGCGACGCCGACGAACCACGCCGACGCGATCGCCTTCCGCCTCGTCGCGAAGAACGCGCAGGAGACGTGGGCGAGCGACTGGGTGACGACGAACGCGACGTACTACGTGGAGAACGCGACGAACGCGGTGCCGGTCTCCAGCACGCTCAGTGAATGCGACCCGGACGACACTGACACGCACGTGTGGACGCGCCTCGCGGTCGACAAGGCGACGGGCTATCTGATGTTCCAGTTCGACGACCAGACGAAGTCGATCGCCGTCGTCCACGCCGACTACCAGAACTTCAACGGCTGGAGCGATGCGGCGGGCACGGTCTTCGTGGGCACGACGAACGACTACACGTCGGCCAAGATGAGCGGCACGTCGGCGCAGAAGCGCACGGACGTCGAGGATTTCGCCGGCTGGCAGGACATGGCGATGACGAACCTCAACTGGACGGTGCCGAGCAGTTCGTGGCTGGGCTTCGGCGGCTACACGGGCGGCCGCTCGGCCTACGTGCCGTTCAAGAGCGAGAAGACGGGATCGTGGGAGGTCGGGCCCGGCATGTGGGTGGCGAAGAACTACCGCGACGACACGACGACGACGGGCGGCATCGCGCTCCAGATGGACGGCGCCGGCGACGGCTTCATCTCGCTCACCGACACGAGCAACGCGCCGCGCGGCATCGAGCACATCACCTTCAACGCGCGTCTCGGCCAGTCGATCGACTTCACCGACTTCAGCTACTGCGACATCGACGGCAAGGCGACGCTGACGAACTACACGTTCGTGACGCGCGGCGCGTTCGACACGAACAGCCACCAGGACTACCGGGGCAACGCGTCGCTCTCACTCGCGGCGTACTACCGCCCGGGCGTCGGCTGCTACGAATTCCGCGTGGAGCAGTTCAAGGGCACCGACAGCGGCATCGACCGCTCCAGCCACATCTTCTCGCTCTACCGCTGGCGCAAGTCGGGCAGCGCCTACAAGGCCGAGTGCCTGGGTTCGTACACGAACGGCGTGTCGGGGACGACGTCGATTCCGTTCCCGAACACGGCGGGCGTCTCCAGCTACTACGTGCCGATGTACATTTCGGTGTCGAACGAGGTGGGCGGGGCGACGTGCATCATCGCCGGCGTCTACCACTCGTATTCGGGCCAGGACGCGAAAAACACCCGCAATGGCATCCTGCCGGAGACGGCGATCCCCTCGGGCACGACGGCCGCGCAGTGCTACACCAAGTTCATCTTCCGCGATACGAACGCAAAGCGGCTGACGAGCGGCACGTACGGCGTCCTTTCGGCCAACTGCCCGGGCGTCTTCCTTCAGCCGGTCCGCTACGCGGGCACGGTGCCGATCGCGTGGAACGCCGCGGAGACGATCGGCGTCAACCGGCTTTACGCCAAGGACAGCACCACGAGCGGCTACAACCGCATCGTCTTCGCGGGCGCGACGACGGACAGCGTCGACCAGCTGACGGACAGCGCGGAGGACGTGGACAATCTGTGGGGCACGGGCCGGATGCAGACGTTCAAGAGCGCGACCGACGCCAACCAGTACGGCCTCAGGGGGGCGGCGAACGAGAAGCAGACGCTGATCATCTCCACGCTGCCGGCGGGCGCGACGGACGGCACCTGGACGGAGGCGGCGCGCGTCGCGGTGACGAACTTCGGCAAGGTGGGCCTGTCGGCGAACTATACGGTCGACCTCTACACGCCCGAGACGGTGGCGGTGCGGATGGCGACGTCGGAGGACAGCGACGCATCGGTCGTGATCGACTCGTTCGACCTGACGCAGTTCGCCGGCGACGACTACCAGAACCAGGACGACGGCGCGACGATCCCGAACTGGACGACGCTCGGCGACTACCGCGCGCACACGAACTTCGTCTTCACCTCGGGCGTCATCACGGACGAATCGATCCTGATGTCGGCCAAGCGCACGGCGGCGGGCAACGTCTGCTCGATCCGCTCGCCCATCTACGACGGCAGCTACGGGCGCGGCCTGGGCCTGGGCATGATCTCGTTCGAGTACGCGGACGCGCAGCCGAACGTCAAGCTCCTCGTGCAGGTGGCGACGAACGTGACGTACAGCGACGTGTCGACGACGATGCAGAAGGGCCTCGACCGCTGGGACGAGGAGCTGTGGACGACGGTGACGAACTTCACGTTCCGCGGCGATGCCTACAACGAGCCGGCGACGGGCGTCAAGAGCGTGTACACGGGGCTCCACGGCGTGTCGGGCGCGCTGCGCATCATCCTGGATCCGACGGTCGTCGCGTCCGTCGCGGACACGACGGATTCGTCGTCGTTCGGCGAGATCGCGATCACGTCCGTCACGGCGCGCGACGAGCCGGTCCTCGACGCGGGCTGCTGGTGGGGCTGGAACCTCCGCACGGTGGGCGACGAGGGCGACAGCGAGGCGCGCATGTACCTCAACGACGCGAAGCGCGGCCTGAGCCTGGCGCTGAACGATGCGCTGGGCCACGACACCGTCGCGAGCGACGCGGACGCCTACCGCGTGAACCAGCCGTTCGTGCAGACGCCGACCTTCTCGGCGAACGTCGTCGGCGAGATCAGCTTCCGTGCGCGCATGTACGGCGCGGGCGCGAACGCGGCGAACGCATCGAACCAGTGGGCGAGCGTCCAGCTCTACGGCGCGACGGACGGGGCGCTGGAGGACGCCGCGAGCTGGCGCAAGCTGGGCGAGCCGTTCATCGTCAGCAACCGACTCTACACGAGCTACAGCTACAAGACGGCGCAGAGCGACGAGAACTACCGCGCGTTCCGTCTGGCGGTGACGGGCGTCGCCGGCCTCGACGAGACGGCGTACATGGACGGCGGCAAGATCGTCCAGCCGGAGAACGCGCATTACGAGCTCGCCGACACGGCGGCGGTGCGCATCCTCCTCGACGAGATCGTGGTGAGCGAGGCGATCCGCGCGCGCGTCGGCTTCCGCAACGTCGGCTGCTTCGCGTCGCGCACGGACACGCTGACGGGGACGGTCTGGGCCAACATCAACGACTTCAACCCGGTTCTCGTGATCGACGACGCGCAGCCGAACGCCGCGAAGGTCGTCCAGCCGCTCTGGAAGGAAGGCTGGGGCGTGCAGTGCGAGATCTTCAAGGAGCAGCTCCCCGACGAGATCGACTTCGACGCGATGGAGCCGGAAGTCTATCTGCACTGGTTCAAGGGCACGGAGCCGTGGGGCTACGCGAACTGGTCGACGAACGCGGGCGCGCACGTCGCGCGGCTCGCCCCGGCCGAGGGGACGAACCTCGTCTACCGCTCCAGCTACGCGTTCGAGGACGGCTCGAGCGTGGTGGAGCAGTCGGCGACGGCGGGCCAGGTGGTGCAGTACATGCTGGAGGTCCGCTATCTCCAGACCGGCGCGACGGAGGTGAGCAGCGCGTTCCTGCCGCAGGCGAGCTGGTGCCGGCCGGACTGGTTCGCGCCCGTGGACTACAACACGGCGGGCGCGGGCAACTTCGCGGCGTTCAACATCCTCGACTCGGTCGCGCCGGGCTGGGCGTGGATCAACGAGGTCAACATCTTCGGCAAGTACGGCGACTTCTACAGCAACCCCGAGACCGACGAGCAGTTCGTCGAAGTCGCGGCCCCGGCGGACGCGGACTTGAACGACTGGACGCTCCGCTTCATGAGCACGCAGGACGGCGGCGCGACCATCGTCACCAACCAGGTGGCCAATTTCGGTTCCGCGAGAATCGCGTCGACGAAGTCCGCCGGCATCAGCTCGGGAATGGTGTTCCATACGCTGGCCAGCCCGCTTTCGAAGTCCAAGCTGGAGTCGAGCTATCCCGACGACGGCGCGGGCGGCATCGTGGACGGCGTCTGGCCCCGGTTCGACGCAGGCGGAATGACGTCCACTTCGGCCTTTGTCGCCGACGGCTCCCTCGCGCACGAAGCGGCGTTCGGCATCCAGCTGGTGCGTCCAAACGGCGTCGTCGAACACGCCATCGCCTGCGTCGGCACGAACTACTGGGGGCAGTACGAGAACTACGCGGCGACGGATTCGCCTACGGGCATTGTGGCGAGCCTGAAGCGCTCGGGCGTGACCTTCGCCTGGGCTGGCCAGGACAACGGCGACACGGCGGGCGGCGCGGCCAAGCGGTCGCTCGGCGTCTTCGGCTCGTTCGGCGAGTCGGAGGAGTATTGGACGGCGACGAACGCGCCGACGCCCGGACGCCTCAACGTCGGACAGGCGATCAGCGGGATGCCGCCCACGCCGAACGGCGAGACGCTGATCGTGTACGCCGCCGTCGACGCCTCGCTCGGGCACATCTGGCAGACGGTGGGCGACGCGGTGAAGACGAACCAGACGCAGATCCTCTACATCCGCCGGGGCGACACGACCAACATCACCTACACGGTCGACCGGTGGTACGAGCTCGGCAGCGTGACGACGAACGGCGCGGCGATGGCGGCGCTGCCGGCCTCGTCGGGCACGGACGCGACGTCGGGCGGCAAGGTCTACGTGGTGCCGGTGGGCGCGGGCATCTCGAACAACTTCACGGTAGTGGGCAAGGCGAAGGTGGCGGATACGCTCGCGAACGACTTCGGACTGACGGACGAGAACATCTACACGCCGGCGGTCATGGACTGGCTCCTGAAGGGCACGACGCTCAAGGGCGCCTTCTACGATCCCAGCGCGACCAAGCCGCTTTTGGCGGACTTCCTGCCGCTCCACAACAACTCTGCGGCCCAGGCCTTGACGCTGACCGAGATGTACTGGCTGGACCTGGACCCGACGGAGCCGCTGGCCACCGATCCGACCAGGAACGCGCTGGCGCTCAAGGCTGGCGTGAGCGAGGCGCCGTCGACGGTCGTCAAGGGCATCGACCAGAACGGCGGCGAGGTGGACTACGGCGACGACAACTTCGCGATGACGAACGTGCGCTTCGGCGTCAAGATGATGATCACCAACCGCAACGACGGCCCGGCGGTGGCGCCGTACGTGCTGCGCGGCCTGGAGCCGGGGTCGACGAGCTGGAACTACACGGGCAACTGGACGAGCGCGACGTTCCAGGTGACGGGCTTCCTCGCGAACGGCCGCCGGGCCTTCGCGAGCGACGACGACTGGCTGCCGCTGAGGTGGTTCGTCTTCGACAAGGCGAGCTTCGACGAGAACTTCGAGACCCGGATCGAGGTGACGGACCCCTATTCGATATATTCGCTTGGCTGGAACTACGGCTGGAAGGCGTGGGTGGACCAGTACGGCTATGCGCCCGTCTTCTTCAAGTGGTCGCTGCGGCAGCGCGGCAGCCTGATTGGAACTGAAACACTCAACCCGACGAACTACTATGAAAATGCCGATTGACAGATGGGCGGCGCTCGCCGCCGCGACCGTGCTCCTGACGGGATGCCCGAAGGCGGAGGAGCCGCCGGCCGAGCCGACGACCCGGCTGCAGGATCCCGTGTACGTGCAGAAGCTGGACGTCGAGCGGGACGAGCAGAAGCGCATCCAGAACGACCTGGAGGCGGTGCGCCAGGCGCTGGAGGCACTGGAGACGGAGGATCCGGAGCTGGCGGGCGAGCGCGCAAAGGAACTGGCGGCGCGCCGCGACGCGCTCCTCGAGGAGTTTGGCGAAAGCCGCAAGCGGGCGGCCGCGACGGTGCGCGCGCGCATCCTGCAGGATTTAAACAATGAGAAGCAGAAGGGAGAATAAGCCCATGAAGATGAAACTGATGAAAGCACTCGCTCTGACCTTTGCCTTGGCGGCGGGGATGGCGGCGCACGCCGCCGGCGACCTGATTGAAATCCTGCCGTGCGACTCGACCGGCAAGACGCTGACGATGCCGGTCAGTTCAATGGACAATCCCATCGACTGCAACCAGCACTACTTCAAGCTGCGGCTCGTCAACCGCCTGGTCGACAGCACGCCGGTTCCGTGGATGGTGGTGTCGAAGGTGGCGACGACGCCGGAGGATCCGCTGAAGATGTACATCTGGATTTCCGGCGAATTGCGCGAAGCGGTCTACACGGAGACGAGCAAAGTCTCCACCGCCCCCAATCTGACGGAATTCGTGTTCAGCTTCACGCCCAAGGCCGGCGACCTGGCGCTGCCCGTGGTGCTGGCGGTCAAGGACTCTGCCGACAACGCCCTGCGCGCCGACGTCTCGGGCCTTTCCGAAGGCACCATTACCTACATGATGGGCAACGACCATCTGTGGGGAATCTACGCCAACGGCGACAAGAACGCGTCGGACAACGAGGCGGTTCTGGCCGTGACCGACCGGAATCCCGGCGGCAGCCGTCCGGAAGGCGGGTCGTATTTCGGGCAGAGCAGCTTTTCGCTGGCGATGGCTGGCTTCTACGTGAAGGAAGTCGACTTCGACGCCAACGCCTACAGCGACACGGTCTGGCGCTCGATCAACTCGAACGACACGACGTGCGTCAACACGGCGCTGCCGATGCTGAAGGTGAACAGCCCGACGAACACGTCCTCGGCGTTCGTCTATGTGTGGACGAAAGATCCGGACGTGGTGGTCGTCGACGGCAACAGCGCGAGCATCGGCACCGAGTACGCGATCAACGGCACGGACGAGAACGGCCAGCCGCTCGTCACGAAGGGCCTCAAGATGCAGGTCGCGGCGAACAGCGACAGCAAGAGCTTCTACCTCAAGGCGCTGGGCGCGGTGGGCGCGACGACGACCGTCTTCATGGCGGACACGCCGACCAACATCTACTACAACTCGGGCTCGGTGATCACGAACTTCGTCACGCGCACGGTCAAGGTGGACGTGCCGAACCCGCCGGCCGCGAAGCTCTACTTCAACGGCGAGGCGAGCACGACGACGCTCACGCTCGACGCGGACGCGGACTACCAGACGACGAAGGCGACGGTGATGGTGGAGCTGAGCGAGCCGTACACCGCCGACGTCACGGTGACGCTCGGCGCGAAGTACACCGACGCGACGGGCGTGGATCTGACCGCCAACGACTACCTCTCGCTCTCGACGACGGACGGCACGGCGAGCTGGAGCCAGCCGGCCGCCCAGGTGACGATCCCGGCGGGCAGCACGATGGCGACGCTGTATCTCCACGTGCTGGGCGGCAGCTCGCAGACGAAGGACGGCATCATCCTGTCGGTCGCGTCGATCGACGGCGCGGGCGACCACTATGCGACGGGCGCGCAGGCGACGCTGTCAATCAGCCCGACGACGCCGAAGATCGCGAACCCGGCGAGTGGGGCCGCGTTCGAGGGCGCGCTCACGGGCGAATCGTTCCTCCTCGAGGACTTCCAGATCGACGATACGTACGCGAACCGCCTCAAGGGCACGACCGAGGGCTACACGGTCTTCTACAAGCGCACGTATGCGGCGGGCGGCGGCGACGCGAAGTTCCAGCAGGCGACGTTCACGAACGCGATCGACGGCACGGCGAAGGACACGGCGAACGTGCTCGGCCTCAAGCTCGCCAAGGCGGGCACGGCGACGGTGACGATGTACCTCCAGGCTCCGGACGGAACGAAGACGGCGACGGCGGACTACGTGACGTTCACGGTCGAGGTCACCCAGTCGCCGCAGGTGACGGCGCAGGTGACGAGCGGCCTCAACGATGACGGGACGGCGAGCGAGGGCGCGACGCTCCAGGTCAAGTTCTTCCTGAGCGACGCCAACTCGGCGGACGGCAACCTCTACGCGTTCCTCGTGCCGGCGGACGAGGCGACGTCGAACAACGTGGATGTCTGCACCGCGCTCGCGACGAACGGCATGACGGGCGTCGAAATCCTGAACGGCGAGTCGGCCTCCCGGCTCTACGCGACGCTGAAGTTCAAGGACGGCTCGGCGATCGGCGAGCTGATGACGTTCAACGTGTTCCTGAGCGAGGACAAGACGCTCGGCGCGCCGGACTATGCGACCTATCCCGACTACGGCTACAAGGCGTACGACGGCTACGCGGACGGCTCGCTGATGGTGTACGTCGTCAACGAGATCCCGACCGTCGCGCTCGTGCAGCTTAACGGCGTCGACGGCACGGCGGTCGACGGCAACATCATCGAGGACGTCCAGACCTCCCAGGGCATCGCCTGCACCTTCGCGACGGTGGTGAACGAGCCCTCGTCGAAGGACCTGAACGCGCTCGCGACCGATGGCGAGGGCAGCTTCTACGCGCAGTACACCTTCTACGACGGCGCGTCGCTGCCGCAGGTGATCACGGTCCGCGGCAACCCGAACGCGCTGTCGACGGAGGGCGTCTACACGACGGTAACGAACTTCACCTTCCAGACGGCGGGCACCAACAAGGTGACGGTCGCGCTGAAGGACAAGGACATGGACGCCTACGGCGACAAGTTCACGTTCTACGTCATCGTCAACGCGACGCCCGGCGTGGAGATCACCTCGGGCCGCATGGACGCCTCGGCGGTCTATCCCGAGGACGAGACCGGCGCGATCAACGCGCCCCTCTCCGTGCGGCTCACCGCCGTGCCCAACGAGGCGCTGACCGTCGGCCTCAAGGTCGACTATGCGGTCGCGGGCGATGCCTTCGCGCTGCCGAAGCTGAACCTGCCGACCAACTACGTCGAGACGGCGGCGGGCGTCTCGAACTGGGTGTACACGGTCACCTTCAACGCCGGCTTCCGCACCCCGGCGCAGAACATCTACTTCACGTCGATCGACGGCACGGTCAATTCGGAGCTGAACGGCGTGACGATCACCCCGTACGTGCTGACGGACACGCCCTCGCCCTACGCCGGCAAGACGTACAGGGAGCTCTACACCAATCTCGTGCCCTACACGATCTACCCGCAGAACATCGATCCCGTCATCGTGACGCCGACGGAGGCGAGCGAGACGGTGACGAACAAGACGTCGATCGGCGTCGACAACACCGTCAACTGGGCGGTGCGCGACATCGCGGGCGACTTCGCCCCGAACGCGGCGGTCGCGATCACGGTCGAGGGCGTGACGACGGTCATCTCCAACAACATCGACGTCGCGGGCGGCAGCGTGCGCACGGCCGCCGGCACCTACAAGTTCCAGTTTGATTCGACGGGCGCGAAGACGGTCGTCCTGACGGTGACGGACAAGGACGGCGCGTCGGTCTCGCGCACGATCTTCTACATGATCGACCCGTCGAAGAACGTCCACGTCTACCCGCACGGCGCGAACCGCTCGAACGTCTCGTCGATCTCCTCGCCCTACGTCAACGCGCAGGGCCTCGGCACCGGCTACGTGTGGCAGGACGGCACGCTCGTCGGCGACACGGCGAAGAAGTTCACGAACCGCCGCGCGCTGTCGTTCGGCGTGACGGCGACGTCGGCGACGTTCGCCGGCATGGGCGACATGACCGGCTGGCTCGGCAACGGCGCCGCGAGCACGCTCGCGTACGACAGCTACCTCTACGGCTGGATCGTGACGGCGGGCGGCGAGGCGACGTTCACGGGCTACAGCCCGCACTACGGCACGTACGCGGACTACGCGGCGGCGTTTACCGACGCGGACAACTACGCGGCGACCGTGACGCTGCCGAGCTCCGATGAGTTCGACGAGACGGCCAACGCCTACGCCGACCGCTTCCTCGAGGCGATCTTCTCGCGCGAATGGCGCGCGGCGGACAACATGGGCGACATCAACGCCGACGGCGTGCCGGACTTCTTCGCCGTGGCGAAGAGCTACGCGAACGGCACGGTCCAGGAGGCGGACGGCACCGGCGCCGAGGCGCGCACGCAGATCGACACGCTGAACGACGACCTCGACTTCCTGCCCGGGCGCATCGCCGTGCCGCTCGCACCCTCCACGTGGAGCGGCGACGACGGCAGTCCGTTCACCGCGCGGCTGGAGGTCCGCGGTTCCCACAACGGCCTGAACTACGGCATGTTCCGCGCCGACAAGAAGGAGGCCGCCGACGGCTGGATCTCCGACCTCGACCTGAGCGTGGCCGAAAAGCTGTACCTGATCAGCCATGCGACGGACAACGCGGGCGCGGCGCTGGCCGACGCGCTCCTGGCGACGCTGCCGGCGAGCTACGTCGCCGGCGATCTGGCGGACGGCTGGCTGACGCCGACCAACGCGGCGGAGCAGGCGGCGGCGAAAGCCTACATCGACTGGACCTGGAGCGGCTACGAAGAGGGCGATGCGCCCGCGAAGTGGGGCTTCACGGTCGAGAACCGCACCGATCCGACGAGCGACGACACCGACGGCGACGGCCTGCCCGACGGCTATGAATACGCGCTGTGGTACGCGGCGACAGTCGGCAGCGTCGACGCGACCGGCAATCGCACGACGATCACCGGCACGCGGTTCGACCTCTCCGACATCGAAAGCACCGACGACGTCATCACGTCCGCCGACATCGCCGCGATCTACAACCCGAACGCATACCGGAAGGCGGCCGAGCAGGACACGGACAACGACGGCCTCTTCGATCTCGAGGAAATGCTGATCGGCACGAGCCCGATCCACTGGGACACCGACAGCGACGGCCTGAGCGACCTCTACGAGGTGCTGTACAACCTCAATCCGCTGAAGGCGGCGACGGACAACAATACGCCCGACGGCGAGACCAACCACGACGGCGACTTCATGGCGCGCGCCTCCACGATGGCCGCCTACACGATCGTCGAGTCGGCGACGGGCGAGCTCTGGGCCTTCTCGACCTACACGTACAGCGATGACGGCACGGCGGCGACCCTCACCGGCACCGGCTTCCCGGTCGCGCGGTTCAACGGCGGCTACATCCCGCGGACGCTCTACGTCACCGAAGAGCTGATGACGCAGGCGGCGACGCTCACGTTCGAGACCGGCACGACGCTCGATTCGCACAGCGTCATATTCTCGACGCTCGACCTCTACCACGCCCAGGTCTACTGGTACAAGGGCTTCGATCCGCGCACCGGCTGGTACGTGAACGGCAGCAACGGGTCGCTGTCCTCGACGAAGCGCTGGCTGAAGAACAACGCGCCGATTCCGGGCGGCACGCCCGTCGACACGGCGGCCTACACCGCGCACGACGAGTACCTGCTCCTCAAGTTCCGCCAGATCACCGGCATGACGGTCCGCGCGGACCAGAAGCAAACGATCTACGGCTACGTGACGCTCAACTGCACCAACCCGAGCGCCGAGACGGAGGCGGGCGCGACGATCGGCGACGGCACCAAGGAATACGGCGCGTGCGGCAACGGCGCGGACACCGATTCCGACGGCGTGCCGGACGGCTGGGAACTGTACATCGGCGTCGATCCGCAGATCGACTTCACGATCCCGAAGTCGAGCAGCGGCCACGACCCGCTCTACTGGGACGGGTACACGGACGGCTACGGGAACCTCATCGCGGCGATTGGCGACAATTCGGCCTACGATGACGGCCTGACGCTCGTGGGCGAATACGCCGGCACCGACTCGACGCTCGCGTACGCGGACTGCGAAAGCATCTACGCGAACCATCCGTCGCAGGCGGGCAGCGTCCACGTCAACTGGTTCAACAAGTTCTTCCCGACCGATCCGCGCCAGATCGACACGGACGGCGACGGCATCAACGACGGCGCCGAGGGCGCCTCCTGGAGCGAACTCTTCACGATGAACCGCTGGGGCCAGCGCGTGGCGACCAGCACGCTGGAGGCGAAGGAGATCACCCACAACTTCATCTACGGTTCGCCGTCCGACAGCGGCTCGCTCTGCATCCGCGGCGGCGGCCTGAACCCGACCTGCCTCGATACGGACGGCGACGGCCTGCCCGACCCGTGGGAACGCCAGTACGCCGGCGCGCTCTTCACGGGCACCAGCATCGTCGACAGCCAGTTCAAGCAGGGCGCGCCGGACACGTCGGTCTTCAACGACATCGCCGCCGCGATCCTGGCCTACGGCAGCTCGACCAACGTCGCGGAAGGCGGCTACCACATCCTCATGGGCATGGACGGCACCTTCAATGACGCCGCGACCGAGCTCCAGCTGGGCTCGCCCGATCTCGACTGGGACGGCGACGGCCTCCAGAACTGGCAGGAGTACATGGTGCAGGCGATGCGCCACTTCCGCTACGACGACTTCCACACGCCGCTGATGGGCTTCGACGTGCCGAAGTTCGATCTGGGCAGCGGCACCTATCTGCCGGGCGGCTGGTTCGGCCGTGACGAGAACGGCGAGGGCCAGTTCCTCGAAATGAGCTACTCGACGCACTTCACGCCGGCGGAGCTGGCGACGCTGCAGGAGATCGGCTACACGAACTTCGTCGATTTCGTGACCCGCTACGAGGCGGCGGACGAGACGCGCGACTACCTGCGCGACCTCGGCTACCTGGCCCTGCCGCCCCGCGAATGGGACCATGCGCGCGTGGACCTCGGCAACAAGTACATGCTGCCGCCGAAGCTGATCCAGGAGAAGCCGCAGGTCACGACGGCGCAGACCACGCACAACGGCTCCAACGTCTGGCAGTATGTCAACGGCCCGGAAGTTGATCTGACGGACGATACGACATACGCTCTGGGCTCCGTCCTGACCGGCGAGATCAGCTCGATATGGATCCCGCTCATCGGAACGTACTACTATACGGCTGACTATAAATTCGTCGAACCGGCCTACACGACGACCACCAATCTCGTCTTCACGACGACGGACGCCGCCGGCTATGTCGGCACCGATCCGCGCCTGTGGGATACCGACGAGGACGGCATGGACGACTACTGGGAGCTCTTCCACGGCCTCAACCCGATCCTGGGCGATCCGGGCCAGCCGAGCGAAGCGGAAGTCACCATCGTGTCGAACAACGTGACGTTCGTCGAGACGCTCACCACGTACGTCGGCGCGAAGGACGTCATCTACGACCGCTACTACTCCATCAGCGCGTGGAAGAACGGCTGGGTCGGCTTTGACCGCGTGTGGGATGCGGCGGACAAGACGCCGCCGCTCGACGCGATCCGCTATCCGTGGATGATGGGCACGGGCATGTGCGACGCCGACGGCGACGGCCTGCGGAACGAGGAAGAGGCGCTCATGGCCAACCTCGCCTCGCCCGACGCCTACCATACCGACCCGTCGCCGCTGTGGATGACGGATTCGACCGTCGGTTCCTTCCAGGTGCCGGTGAAGGAAATCACCGAGGTGGATACGGCCCTGACAGATGCCGTCGGCAATGTGATTACGTACTATGACGGCACCCCTGTCTTGATCCACGAGGTCGTGACGAACGTCAGCTCCTACCTGACGTTCCGCCGCAGCCCGTCGTATACGGCGCTCTACTACAACGATGACGCGATGACCGCGTCGCCGTTCAGCACGGCGCAGTTCGCGTCCTACGAGCTGAACGAGGGCTACGATACCGACGGCGACTTCCGCAGCGACAAGGCCGAGATGGAGAAGGTGGTCGAGGCGACGAGCGACCCTCTGGACTTCGACGACATCCGCCGCCGCCAGTCCATCCACTTCGGCGGTTCGGCCGATCCGGGCGTCGCGCTGACGTTCGAGCCGATCCGTCGCAACGCCAACGGGCAGTCGCTCTTCCGCCAGTTCACGGTGGAGGCGTGGGTGCGTCCGGAAGACCCGGCGAGCGGCGCGCGCCAGTACATCGTCACGCGCGGCATCAACTATCCCGCGTGGGATCTCCTCAACTCCAACACCGTCGTGCGCCTCAACTTCGCGCTCGGCATCGACGAGAGCGGCCGGTCGCTGGCGCGCTTCGACAGCTCGACGGACGAGGGCTACGTGGAGATCGTCGGCGCGACGCTCCCGGCGGACACGTGGGTACACCTCGCGCTGACGTTCGACGGCGCGACGCTCCGGCTCTACGAGAACGCGAAGGAGCTCAATTCGCTCCCGACGCCGATGATCCCGGCCAACGGCGTCCACAACCAGATGCAGGATCCGCAGTATGCGCGCGGCTTCCCGTACAACACCTACAGCGCCTACCCGGCGGCGACCGCCCTCGGCGGCAGCCCGCGCGCGGCGGCGTTCGAGGCGGGCGCGGCGGCCGGCGCGGCGTGGAACACGCTTGCGGGCGATTTCTTCAAGGGCAGCGTCGATGAAGTGCGCATCTGGGACGGCGCGCGGACGGCCGCCGAGATCGCGGCCGACTACAAGAAGCGCTACACGGTGGACGAGGTGAAGGCGCTGCGCGAGACGATTGCCTACCAGCGTCGGCAGGGCTACACGCGCAACGACAACGACACGGCGGCGACGCTCGATCCCGAGCTCGTCCAGCACTACAACTTCACGGCGCTGCCGGGCGCGACGGAGCCGCAGTACGCCCAGAAGCTCCCTGCGGGCTTCGAGGCGAACGTGCTCGAACTTGTGCGCGATCCAGACGACGCGGTGATGGCCGACCTCGTCAAGGTCGGCTGGTGGAACGACATCCTGACGAACGCGACGATCGCGGCCAACCAGGTCTATGCCTCGCCGCATGTCGTGCCGTGGATTCCGAACACGGTCGCCCACCTGCCGCGCCTGAGCGGGACGGTGCTGGACAGCGTGTACTGGAGCGAGAACTACGCGGGCTACACGCCGGCCACGTTCCACAGCCTCTCGACGTTCACGTTCCCGAACGCGATGAACCCCTACAACTTCACGTCGCTCAAGCTGGAGGAGGACTATGCGCTCAACAAGTTCCTCAAGCTTGGCGACCTGTACAGCACCTACTACTCCGACATCCGCTACGAGTTCACCGGCACGAGCGACCTCGTCCCGCTCGGCTCGGCGTACGCGCAGCGCCTGGCCGAAAGCTGGGACGGCGAAGGTCCGGAAGACGCCTGGGCGATCACGACCGATGGCACGGCGCTCGACGGCGACCTGGACGGCGCGGGCATCCCGCAGTGGGCGCGCGACGCGGGCTACACGACGGCCGAGGCGTACGCCCGCGCCCTGTCCCTGGGCGCGACGCCGGGCAACCCCGCTCCCGCGTCCGACGGCACCGATCCGTTCAGCACGCTCACGCAGGACGTGAACGGCAACGGCATCCCCGACTGGTGGGAGGAGATGTACGGCATTGCGGATCAGGGGGCCTACGACGATGCCGATAACGACGGTCTGTCCAACTATCACGAATGGTGGCTGTCCGAAGGCGGCGCGGCCGAGGGCTTCGGCACGGCGAACGGCTTCCCGCAGCTCGACCCCGGCAACGCGCGCTCGCTTCGCGAAGACGGCCAGGCCGTCCCCGACTACTTCCTCGCCGTCGCCGGCACGGGCTCGCAGTGGGATAACGTCTACCTCGGCTTCATCGCGACCGATCACGACTTCATCGAGAACTGGTGGGAGAAGCAGTATGCCAACGGCTACGCGAACGCCAGCGTCTACGATCCGCTGAACGACTGGGACGAGAACGGGTGGAGCAACTACGCCGAAGCCCGCTACCAGATGTGGCGCGGCCTCTACAACGGCGACCAGATTGACGGCTGGAACGTCGACGGAACGTTCCACACCGACAACAGCCCCGAACCGGCCCTGGCCGTCCGTTCGACCTACTACGGCGTGCAGGACATCACCTCCAACGCCACCCATCCGCAGATGCCGACCATCGTGACGGCCACGCGCACCGCGGAAGCGACCGGGCGGATCGACGCAAAGTTCGTGGCCATTCCCTCCGACGTCAACAACGCGGATGACGGCAACAGCTGCAACCAGTATCTGGGGCCGTATCGCGCCGGCAGCGTCAAGCGCGGGTTCCTCTCGCCCGGCCGCGTCGTGCCGACGACGGTTCTCTTCTACAAGTCCAACACCGGCAACGCCGACTACAAGTTCTGGAAACTCGTGTGGGAGACGACGATTGCCGGGCCCAACTGGTGGAGCGAGGGCGAGGCGCCCAGCGTCACGAACCACTACAGCGGCGCACTGGCGGACTATACCGCGTTCATCCATCGCTATCCGCAGGCCCAGCTTGAGCAGGCGCCGATGGAACAGACGCTGGTCGCCTCTGTCGTCAGCGACGCCCAGAACCGGATGGGGACGATCGTCCATGCCGACAGCGGCGCGACGCTCGGCGTCATCGACCTCCAGAGCGGCGAGTACGCATTCGACATGTCGGCCCTGGCCGCGGTCGATGACGAACCGGACCAGCTGGCCACCACCGTCTTCACGGTCGCCTACGCGAGCAAGATCGGCAACGAATGGCCGCAGACGATCTACTATTCCAACACGAAGGAACTGGACGTTTCGGTTGAAGCGGCTCAGCGCGGCGTCGGTCGCGTGATGGAGGGCGAGAACATGGTGACCTCGCTCGTCGACCTCGACGGCAGCGGCGACTACACGGCGGGCGAACCGTTCGGCGTGATCTCCGGCGTCGATGTCGGCTGGCACAAGGTGCCGGAACAGGTCATCGAGCTGACGGACACGAGCCCCGTCGTGCCGCGCTTCGACTTCCTGAACCTGACCGACGACCGGACGGTCGCCAAGGGTGCGTCGGGCCTTGTGACCTACACGGGCGAAACGCTCGACACGTCCGCCAAGACGGCCCGCATCCGCATCGCGCGCACGGCGATCAACGGCAAAGAGGCGCCGCATCGCGTCGTCCTCATCAAGACGTATGCGCTGCCCGACAATGGCGCCAACAGCCACGCGCGCACCTTCATCCACGAAGGCGACGTCCTGAAGGGCGGCAAGTGCGACCTTGACTGGAACTGGCTGGCGCAGGACGCCGCGCGCATGGGCATCGACGACGTGCAGTCGGCGACCTACGAGATCAGTCAGCTTGTGGACACGGAAGACGGCACGGTCGACAGCGTCGCGCTCGCCACGTTCGTGAACACGTTCAAGCCGGTGCGCACCGTCGCGACGGCTGAGTCGCCGGTCGACGGCGGGACGGTGTTCTCGGTTTCGCCGACGTTCAAGTGGACCGGCACGGACGAGACGATGACGGCGTTCGACCTGCAGGTGTTCGACGAGGCCGGCGCGCTCGTCTACGATTCCGGCGCGCAGCTGCTGCCGGGTCGCGTGGACGGCGCCTACACCTTTACGCCGGGGCTTTATGCCGGCGCGCCCGTGGCGACCAACGGCGCGCCCGTCTTCGCCGACGGCTCGAACTACTTCTGGCGCGTGGCGATGCTGAACGCCAAGTTCAATGCGGCGGATGCCGACGACGCGACGATCTGGAGCGCGATGACGCCGTTCCGGATGGATCTCTCGCACAAGGAGCTGACGACCGGCTACGGCTCCGCACATGCCGTCGTCCGCTACCATGGTCCGTGCGGACGCTCGGCCGGCGTCACCGGCACCGCGGCCGGCTTCGCGTGGGGCACGGGCGACGTGCAGGACATTTCGGCCGGCGACGGCCTCGTGATCGTCGAGGCGTTCGAGAACGCCGACTTCCACGGCCGCCCGATGGCGCAGATTCGCCTCTCGGACTACGCCGACCTCTACTCCGCGACGGATGTGACGAACGTCAACGCCACGTTGCGCGGGCTCGATCCCGGCACGCTCTACTTCCGTGCCTACATCGACCAGAACAACAACGGCAGGCGGGACGCCTGGGAGTCGTGGGGCTATGCCAACCACGTCGATACCGAGAGCCAGAACGCCAACGGCTACCGGGCGGACTGGGAGGAGTGGGGCGGCTCCTTCCACTATGACGGCACCGGCAAGACCGTCTCGGAGTCGATCTACGATCCGCTGGGCGTCGTCGTGACGGACAATCCCTCCGCGCATGTGCCGACGTTCGTGATCTACATCGAGGATACGGACGTCAACCAGAACAACATCCCCGACTGCCTGGAAGACACGTCCAATTGGCAGGCCGAGGATCTGGATGCGCAGGACAGCGACAGCGACGGACTCGCCGACGGCGCGGAAGACGACATCGGCACCGATCCGTACGATTCCGATTCCGACGGCGACGGCATGACGGACGGCTGGGAGGTCGCGAACGGCACCGATCCGCTGGTGGATGACGCCGCGACGGCGCTCGACGGCGACGTGATGGCGTACGCGGAGCTGAAGGGCCAGACGGTGTTCACGTTGGAGTCGGGCGAGACGTACGTCATGCTGAAGAGCGACGATGGCGCGCGCGCGATCCAGGTCGGCGACACGGTCACGGCCGGCCAGGCGGTCGGCTACACGTTCGCGGCGGCGTACCGGTACGGCAGCGACAGCGCGTGGGTGTACGGCGTCGGCGCGGAGGCGGCGCCGACAGCGGGCGCGCCGTGGAAGGTCGTCCAGGTCGAGACGGCGACGGTCGCGCTCGTCCATGCGCAGGTCTACGACTGGTACGGGTTCAACCCGCAGACGGCCAACCCGACCGTCTCCAGCAACGAGTGGAGCACGGTGCACTCCAAGGCGTTCACGTACCTCGACAAGTTCCTCGTGACGAAGTGGCTGGAGGCGCTCGGCCTGACGGACGCGGCGGACTGCACGCTCGACGTCACGACGGCGGATTCGAACGGCGACGGCATCGCGGACGGCTGGGAGCTCTACGTGATGTTCGGCCCGGCGGGCGCGACCGCCACGGTCGATGCGGCGAAGATCTCGCCGTGGAAGAGCGCGGACTACGTGCGCGACTACGCCAACACGCCCGACGGCGGACGCCTGACGATCCTCGACGAGTACGACCAGGGCAACTGGCCGACCGATCCGTGGAGCATCGACACCGACGGCGACGGCGTGTTCGACGTCTACGCCTACTGCTACCACCTCAAGGGCGACCAGGCCGGTGCGGACGCCGACGGCGACGGCCTGAGCAACTACGCGGAATATCTCGTCAGCGAGGTCTTCCAGATCGTCAAGGTCGATCCGAACCAGGCGATGACCGACGGCTCGACGCTCGACTACTACCGGAAGTTCGGCGAGCTGTACCTCGGCGAGGTCTTCACCGACCACGACCGCGTCAACGACCTCTGGGAGGCGCTGTACGAGCGCGGCACCATCGACGGCATCGACTACGCGGCGCGCGGCATCTACGATCCGGACGCGGACCGCGACGGCGACGGCTGGAGCAACTACGCCGAGTTCCGGGCCGGCACGAGCCCGGCGCGGCAGATGAGCGCGGGCATCGACGACTTCATGCTGATCGAGCATCCCGTCCCGGTGGTGGAGATGGAGGTCGTCTACAACGGCACGGCCGACATCGAGGGCCGCACGCTCACCGTGAAGGCGTGGAACGAGGCGGACGATCCCGACGCGCTCAAGGCGCCGACGGCGACCTGGACGGTCTCGACGGTGAACGAAAGCGGCACCGCCACGCAGCAGAACGCGACGACCAGCGAGGAGGTGCGCGAGAAGTACATCGGCCAGATGCCGACCGGCACGCGGACGTACTACCTCGGTTCCGGCGCGATCAAGGAGGGCTCGTTCAAGCTCTGCATCAAGGACAAGAACTACGTGGAGGGCCAGATCGTCGAACTGCTGGGCCAGCGGTACTTCCAGCCGACCGGCTACGGCGACGCCGACGCGGCGCTGTGGTACTACGACGTGATCGACCAGGGCGGCAAGCTCGTGCAGTCCGGCGGCATCTTCGCCGAGTCGCACCAGGTCGGCACGATCGACTACGATACGGGCCGCGTCACGATCGACTTCGACGACGAGGAGTTCACGGACGAGCTGTACGTGGGCGATCCGTCCCAGGCGGCCGGCGCCTCGGGCAGCAACGGCAACAACGGCAGCACGACGACCTACCACGGCCTCAATCCGCCGACCTGCTACGTCAAGCTCGTCTGGTCGCCGGCGACGACCATCCCGGTGAAGGGCCGCCACTACCTGAGCGACGCGACGACGGGCTTCCTGCGCGAGGGCGCGACGACGTTCACGGTCGAGGCCGCCGCCGCCGACAGCGACGTCGACCAGAATTCGACCTCGACGGCGAAGGCCCGGCTCTACGGCGTCGTCCGGGGCGTGGACGTCGGCTGGGCGGGCGCCAAGTTCAAGGTGGAGCTGACGGACTTCAGCCCGGTGACGCCGCGCATCGACCTGTGGACGGGCACGCCCGACCGGACGGATCTCGTCCCGATCGAGGATCCGCGCGTCAACTCGTCGTCGAACGTGCTGGAGCTCGTGACCGCCGAGGGCGCGAACGCCCGCGTGCGCGTCGTCCGCTTCGCGATCAACGGCTATCCGATCGCCGCGACCTGGCCGGGGCTGGGGCTGGACGAGGTCGTCTACGAGAACTTCTACAGCGTGGACGGCCGCACGGAGCTGACGGAACTCGACTTCCTGAACGACGGGGCGTTTGACCTCGACTGGACGGATTCCTTCACCAACGCGATCGCGCGGGCGGGCGGCGACACGATCAATTCGACGCTCATCGGGACGATCGGCGAAGGCGCGACCATCACCAACATCCAGTACCTCGTGGTGGTCGGCGACGGCGACGCGAACTGGGGCCGCGGCGACGGGACGAACACCGTTTCCGCGCTCGCGACGCTCCTGACGCGCCGCTTCGACCGGACGCGGGCGACGCCGGTGGCCGTGGCGGTCGACGGCCTCCAGTACGCGGCGCGTCCCACGTTCACGTGGCGCATGGAGGGCGAGGATGAGCGCGTGGCCCGGTTCGGATCGAGCTACACGGCTTTCAAGCTGCAGGTGCGCAAGGGCGACACGGTGATCTACGACTCCGGCATCCGCCGCGCGCCGGTCACCGATGCGAACGGCAACTTCGTCTGGACGGCGCCGATCTGCGCGGGCAGCCTGCTGCGGGACAACGCCTTCTACGGCACGACCGCCGGCTACAACTGGCAGGTGACGATGTACAACGCGAAGTTCCGCACCGACTCCTGGTCGGCCCAGAACGGCGCGTCGGTCTTCTCGACGGCGGTCAATGCGCAGCAGGAGGTCAACGACCACGGCTACTCCTCCATCCGGGTGGCGGTCAAGTACGCCGGTCCGTCGATCGTCCTGGCGAAGCAGGCCGACCTCGCGACGATGAAGGGCAAGGTCATCGTCCAGGCGTTCACGACGCCCGACTTCAGCGGCGAGCCGCTGGCGCAGGGCCTGGCGACGAACGAGGTCGACAGCCTCGTGCTCGCGACGGCCAACGCGACGCTGAAGGGCCTGGCCGCGACGGGCACCTACTACGTGCGCGCGTTCATCGACATGGACGGCGACGGCCGGCTCTCCGGCTGGGAGCCGTGGGGGTACGCCGCGGACGCCGTGACGCTCGTCAACGACGGCACGCTCGCCTCGGCGCCGCTCACCGCCGTCTGGATCGAGGACAGCGACTCGGACGGCGACTGGGTGCCGGACGCCTACGAATATGCGGCCAACGGCTGGACCGTCGACTGGGATGAACAGCTCAAGGGCAACCGCCGCACGTCGACGGCCAAGGCGACGACGCCTCTGGCGGACGGCGGCATCGTGATGCCGATCGCGACGAACGCGCTGACGAGCGCGGGCTTCTCGAAGGGTCTCCCGGGCGCGTCCTTCACGGCGATGCAGAGCACGG
This sequence comes from Kiritimatiellia bacterium, assembly GCA_017463935.1. Taxonomy (GTDB): domain Bacteria; phylum Verrucomicrobiota; class Kiritimatiellia; order RFP12; family UBA1067; genus UBA1067. The sequence goes on along the minus strand of JAFUEM010000200.1, from coordinate 3,902 downwards.
ACTTCGTGGTGGCGCTCCTCGGCCTGGACCTCGCGAACAAGACGACGCTCGAGGCGATCGCCGAGGTGACGCGCGGCAAGCTCGTGCCGAACTCCGTCCGGGTGGTCGGCATCGCGCTGGAGCCCGACGGCTCGGCGGTGAACCTCACCGTCAACGCCGATGTCGCCAGCGGCATCTCCGGCACGGTCGTCTCGCAGTACTACGAGTTCACCGGCAGCGACACCGTCCACGTGCTCGTGAAGGTCCTGAAGAAGGACTCGCTCGAGGACACGGACTGGACGCTCGTCTACACGACGCCGGAGCCGGTGGTGATCACGCCGCAGACGAACGAGACGGTCGTCGTGCCGTTCGACACGCAGCTCGACCTCAAGAGCGGCTTCTTCAAGGTGAAGCTGGAGGAGGTCGTCGTCCCGTAAGGGGCGGCGGCCCCCGCCGGGCGGCGAAGCGAAAGATGTAACAAGGAAAGAACAGACAAACACGTATGAAAAAGGCAATCCGTAAAGTTCTCGTCATCAACTCGGGCTCGAGCTCGCTCAAGTACCAGCTCTTCGACATGGCCAGGGGCGAACGCATCGCCAAGGGCCTCGTCGAGCGCATCGGCTGCGGCGGCCCGAAGGACCACACCGCCGCGCTCGACCAGGTCGTGAAGGATCTCGGCGATGCCGCGAAGGACGTCGACGCCATCGGCCACCGCGTCCTCCACGGCGCGGAGGTCTTCAAGGACTCCGTGAAGGTGACGAAGGACGTCATGGCGAAGTGCAGGAAGCTCGTCAAGTTCGGCCCCCTGCACATGCCCGCGAACCTCGGCGGCATCGAGGCGTGCGAGAAGATCTTCAAGGGCGTGCCGAACGTGGCGGTCTTCGACACGGCGTTCCACCAGACGATGCCCGACTGCGCGGCGATGTACGCCATCGACCCGAAGTACTACAAGAAGATGGGCATCCGCAAGTACGGCTTCCACGGCACGAGCCACAAGTTCATCACACAGGAGGCGGCGAAGTTCCTCAAGAAGCCCGTCTCCAAGGTGAATCTCGTCACGTGCCACATGGGCAACGGCTCGTCGCTCGCGGCGGTCAAGAACGGCCAGTGCGTCGACACGTCGATGGGCCTCACCCCGCTCGCCGGCATGGTGATGGGCTCGCGCTGCGGCGACATCGACGCGGCGGCGGTCCTCTCTATCATGGAGGCGGAGAAGCTCACGCCGGCCGAGGCGGATACGCTCCTCAACAAGAAGTCGGGCCTTCTGGCGCTCACGGGCTCCAGCGACTGCCGCGACATCTGCGCGATGGCGGAGAAGGGCGACAAGAAGGCCGAGCTCGCGCTGGAGATGCTCGCCTACCGCACGGCGCTCTACATCGGCGGCTACAACACCGTGATCGGCGGCGCGGACGCGATCGTGATGACGGGCGGCATCGGCGAGAACTCGAGCGAGGTGCGCGAGCGCATCGTCCGCCGGCTCGGCGCGCTCGGGATCAAGCTCGACAGGAAGGCGAACAAGGTGCGCGGCAAGGTGGCGGTGATCTCGACCAGGGATTCCAAGATCCCGGTCGTCATCATCCCGACGAACGAGGAGCTCGCCATCGCGCAGGACACCGTGAAGATACTCGGGAAGTAAAGGGACCTAAAGGACAGAAGGGACTGGAGCAAGCCATGAACGCAATCAAGACGATTATCGAAAAGGCTTCGGCGCTGCACGGTACGGTCGTGCTGCCGGAGGGCATGGACGCGCGCGTCATCACGGCCGCGTGCGCCTGCGTCGACCGCAAGATCTGCACGCCCGTCGTGCTCGGCACGCCCGAGGAGATCGCGGCGGCCGAGGCGAAGGCGGGGCTGAAGCTCGCCGACCGCAACATCAAGACCATCGACTACACTTTAGGAGACGCGGAGCTGGAGGCGGCGTACCTCGAGGCGTGGAACGCGAAGGAATCGCGCAAGCCCGCCGAGAAGCAGAAGATCATCGATCTCGCGGCGGCCCAGAAGACGCTGCGCACGAAGCGCATCTACTTCGGCGGCATGATGGTCAAGCTCGGCCGAGTCAACGGCCTTGTCGCGGGCTCCATCGCCTCGACGGGCGACATGCTGCGCGCGGCGTTCCACACGCTCGGCACCCAGAAGGGCGTCAAGACGGCGAGCTCGTGCTTCATCATGGACCTCAAGCGGCCGACGCCCGCGGGCGATTCGGTGCTCGCGTTCGGCGACTGCGCCGTCATCCCCAACCCGACGGCGGAGCAGCTCGTCGACATCGGCCTCGCGACCGCGCAGACGTACCGCGACCTCACGGGCAACGAGCCGCGCGTCGCGTTCCTCAGCTTCTCCACCAAGGGCTCGGCGGCGGGCGACCTCGTCGAGAAGGTGCAGAAGGCGGTCGAGCTCGCGAAGCCGGTCTTCGCCGAGAAGGGCATCCCGATGGACGGCGAGCTCCAGTTCGACGCGGCCATCGTCCCGTCGGTCGGCCAGCTCAAGAACCCGAACGGCGCGGTGCAGGGCAACGCGAACGTCTTCATCTTCCCCGACCTCCAGGCGGGCAACATCGGCTACAAGATCGCGCAGCGCCTTGGCGAGGCGGATGCGATCGGGCCGAACCTCCAGGGTCTCGCGAAGGCGATGAACGACCTCTCGCGCGGCTGCTCGGCGGAAGACATCGTGGGCACGATCTGCGTGACGCTCTTGCAAAGTGCGACAAAGTAAAGGACGACTAGGATTCTAGAAGTCTAGAATCCTAGAAATCTAGAAGCCTAGAATCCTAGAAACCTAGAAAGACTAGAGAAGAAAACAATGACAAACGAAGCGATGATCCAGCGCGCGAAGCAAGTCTTCGATATCGAGATCGCCGGTCTCACCAAGACCCGCGATTCGCTGGGCGACAGCTTCGTCCGGGCGATCGATCTCATGCTCGCGTGCATCCGCGCGGAAGGCATCATCGTGGTGACGGGCGTCGGCAAGAACCTCGCCGTCGCGGAGAAGATGAGCGCGATCTTCGCCTCGACGGGGACGCGCTCGATCTGCCTCAACCCCGTGCAGGCGATGCACGGGGACCTGGGGATGGTCGCGCCGCGCGACGTGCTGATCGCGTTGAGTTTCTCGGGCGAGAGCGACGAGATCCTGCGGCTCATCCCCGCCATCCGGCGGCACGGCCTGAAGGTCATCGCGATGACGGGCCGGCCGCAGTCGACGCTCGCCGAGATGAGCGACATCCACCTCGAGATCCCGTGCGGCCGGGAGGCGTGCCCGTTCGGCATGGCGCCGACGAACTCGACGACGGCGACGATGGCGATGGGCGACGCGCTCGCGATGGTGATGATCGACGCGCTGAAGTTCGACGTCGAAAGCTACGCGCTGAACCACCCGGCGGGCGCGATCGGGCGCGCGCTCATCCTGAAGGTGACCGACATCATGCGCACGGGCGAGAGGCTGGCGAAGGTGGCACCGGCGGCGACGGTGATGGACGCGCTCATGGCGATGACGAAGGCCAAGTCGGGCGCGGCGGTGATCGCCGCGGCGGACGGGAAGCTCGCGGGCATCTTCACCGACGGCGACTTCCGGCGGATCGTCGCGGGCCGGGGCAGCGGCGACGTGCTGGGCGAGCCGGTGGCGAACTACATGACGCGCAGCCCCCTCTTCGTGCGCGACGACGCGCTCGCGGCGGAGATTGTCAAGGTGTTCGAGAAGAAGCGCATCGACGACCTGCCGGTGTGCGGCGCGGACGGCCAGGTGGTCGGCCTCGTGGACATCCAGGACCTCCCGAAGATCAAGGTTTTGTAAACGGACCATTTCACAACACATCAAGAAAGGAACAAACGAATGAAAAAGCTGATGATTTTGACGGTTGCCGCGCTGACGGTCGCGGCGGTGGCGGCGGCGCCCGTGACGACGGGCAGGCGGAGCGCGGGCACGCGCACATC
>JAFUEM010000199.1 GCA_017463935.1 Kiritimatiellia bacterium | reverse complement strand
GCCACGCGCGGTAGCGGTTCGTGCGCCCGGCGGCCGTCAGCCGCGCCGCGGCGGGGGAGGATTCGTAGCGCGGCCATTCGTCCAGGAGCGGCCCGGGATCCGACTCGGCGGGATGCGCGCGCTCCACGGCGGCGACAAAGCCGGCGAGAAACTGCCGCGCCCGCTCGAGATCCTTCGTGGCGGTCGTGCGTGCGTACGTTCGCCCGCGCACGGAAACCCGCGCCACCCATGTACCGTTCTTTTCACGCTGAAGACAGCCCGTCCGCCGTTTGTTCGTCGCTTCCATATCTGCTAATCTGCGTTGAGCGAACTGGCGGAGGGGGGGGGATTCGAACCCCCGGTGGACTTGCGCCCACACAACCTTTCCAAGGTTGCACCATCGACCACTCGGACACCCCTCCAGTCGCATCATCGCCATCCGTCTCGGTGCCAGGAGCGGGACTCGAACCCGCACACACTCTCGTGTAGCAGATTTTGAGTCTGCCGCGGCTGCCATTACGCCACCCTGGCCCGTCGGACCGTGGAGCGGGCGAAGGGAATCGAACCCTCGTAGCCAGCTTGGAAGGCTGGAGCTCTGCCATTGAGCTACGCCCGCTTCAGGACGAACATGTGAAGTATATCATTTTTTCGCCGCGCTTACAATGGGGCAAATGCGACTGACAAAAAAAGAAGGCCGCGCCTTGCGGCACGGCCTTGCTTCGGATGGTCACAGGACCCGGCTGTTCAGTTCAGCTCCATGCGTCCGCGACGCGAACGGTTGCGGATGCGGGCGCGCTGCGATTTCTTGCGCGCCTTCACGCACGGCTTTTCGAAGTAGCGCTGGTCGCGGAGCGTCTTCAGAAGACCTTCCTTGTCCATGATCTTCTTCATGCGCTTGAGGCCGCGTTCGACCGATTCGCCCTTCTTGAGCTTCAGCACGATTGCCATCTCACTTCACCTCCTTCGCTGGCTCTTCGGCAGCGGGCGCAGGCGCGGCGGCTTCGCCGGCCGTGACCCACTGCAGGATGCACATCTCCGCCGCGTCGCCCTTGCGGGTGCCGAGCTTGATGATGCGGGTGTAACCGCCCTTGCGATCCTTCATCGCGGGGGCGATCGTCTCGAAGAGCTTCTGGACGGCCTTGGGCTGCGTGAGGCGGCTGGCCGCGAGACGGCGCGCCGCGAGATCGCCCTTCTTGGCGATCGTGACGATCCGGTCCGCGTCCTTGCGCGCTTCCTTCGCCTTCGGCAGGGTCGTCTTGATCGACTCCGCGAGGATGAGGTTGGTGACGAGGCTCCGCATGAGCATCTTGCGATGCTCCGTCGAGCGCCCGAACTTCTTGACTACTCTCTGGTGACGCATGGTCTAAAACTCCAATTCTTACTTCTTGCTTTCCAGCAGGTCGGCGTCGAACTTGTAGCCGAGGCTGAGACCCAGCTGCACGAGCTTCGCCTTGATTTCGGTGAGCGACTTCTTGCCGAAGTTGCGGTACTTGAGCATGTCGGCCTCGGTCTTCGAGGCGAGCTCGCCCACGGTCGAGATGTTCGCGTTGTTGAGGCAGTTCGCCGCGCGCACGCTCAGCTCGATCTCGTTGACGGACATGTTGAGCAGCTTGCGCAGACGCTCGCGCTCGTCGGCCGCCTTGGTGTCGGAATCCTCGAACTCGAGGTTGTCCTCGCCCGAGTAGTCCACGAACACGTCGAGGTGGCGGCGCAGCACCGCCGCGGCGGTCTTGAGCGCCTCCTCGGGATCGATGCGGCCATCGGTCCAGACGTCCAGCACCAGCTTCTCGTAGTCGGTCCGCTGGCCGACGCGGGTGTTCTCCACGAGGAAGTTCACGCGCGTGACCGGCGAGAAGATCGAGTCGATCGCGATGCGGCCGATCTCCTGATCCGGCTTCTTGTTGCCGTCGGCGAGGCAGAAGCCGCGCCCGGTGCGCACCTCGCACTCCATCTCCAGCTCGCCGTCGACGTCGAGCGTGCAGAGTTCCTGGCGCGGGTTGAGCACCTGGACGTTATTGGCCTCGGCGAACATGCCGGCGGTCACCGTGCAGGGCCCCTTGGCCTTGAGGGTGATCGTCTGCGGCTCGCGCGTGTAGGTCTTCAGGAGCGTACGCTTCAGATTGAGGATGATGTCGGTGACATCCTCCGTGCAGCCCGGAATCGTCGAAAACTCGTGGTTCACGCCCTTGATCTTCACGGACGAGATCGCCGCGCCCTCGATCGAGGACAGAAGCACGCGGCGAAGCGAGTTGCCGATCGTCCGAGCGTAACCGATCTCGAAAGGCTCCGCCACGAAGCGGCAGTAGGTCGCGGTCTGCGTGGACTCGTCCTTCTGCACGCCCTTGGGCATTTCGAATCGGCTCAAACGGATAGGCATAGTTTGTCTCCAGTTAAAGTTAGGTTGTTAGGCGGTTGCCCGCGCACTCAATTACCGCGAGAAGAATTCGACGATCGGCTGAACGTCGATGTTCTCGGGGATTTCGGAGCGGAGCGGCACGCTGACGATCGAACCTTGCATCGTCGCGTCGTCCCAGGTCAGCCAGTTGACGAGCGCACGGCGGTTCTTCAGCGCGTCGAGGATCGCCACCTTGTCGCGGGACTTCTCCTTGACGGAGACGACCTGTCCGGGGCGGACGATGTAGCTCGGCACGTTGCAGATCTGGCCGTCCACGGTCACGTGGCGGTGCGTCACGAGCTGGCGGGCGCCGGCGCGTGTCGGCGACAGGCCCAGACGGAACGCGATGTTGTCGAGGCGGCACTCGCACAGCGCGAGGAACGCATCGCCCTTCGTGTAGCCCTCGGAGACCTTCGCGCGCTCGAAGAACAGGCGGAACTGCTTCTCGCGCATGCCGTAGATCGCCTTCGCCTTCTGCTTGGCGGCGAGCTGCTGGCCGTATTCGGAAACTTTCTTGCGGCGCTTGTTCGCCCCGTGCTGCCCCGGAGGGTTGGGACGCTTTTCGAGAACCTTGTCAGGGCCGAAAATCGGCTCGCCGAAACGACGCGCAATCTTGCTGCGCGGACCAGTGAAGTGACCCATTGATTAAACCCTCCTGCGCTTGCGTGCACGGCAGCCGTTGTGCGGAACCGGCGTCGTGTCGGTGATCTGAGTGACCCGGATGCCCGCCGCCTGGATCGCGCGCACCGCGCTCTCGCGGCCGGCGCCGGCGCCCTGCATGCGGACTTCGCACTCGTGCATGCCCTTCGCGACCGCCACGCGGGCCGCGTCCTGCGCGACCATCGTCGCCGCGAACGCCGTGGACTTGCGCGAACCCTTGAAGCCCGCCTTGCCGGCCGAGCTCCAGGAAATCACGCCGCCGCGCGCATCGGCAATCGAGACCTGGGTGTTGTTGAAGGTGCTGCGGATGAAGGCGATGCCGGCGGGAATCGACTTGCCGGGCTTCTTCTTCGCGGCGACCTCGCCCTCGGCTCCCTGCGGAGTCTCGGCCGCAGGCGCGGCCGGGGCGACTTCGTTCTTGATTTCTTCTGCCATATCTTTCACTCCTTAGCGGCCGGCCTGCTTGGGCATCGCGATCGACACGCGCTTGCCGCCCTTGCGGGTACGGGCGTTGGTCTTGGTGCGCTGGCCGCGCACGGGCAGGCCCTTCTTGTGACGGAGCCCACGGTAGGAACCGATGGAAATCAGACGGCGGATGTTCTGGGACACTTCGCGGCGGAGGTCGCCCTCGACGCGGTAGTGATCCTGGATGTACGTCGTGATCGCGTGGATCTCGTCCTGCGTGACGTCGTCCGCCTTCTTCATCGGATCGACATTCGTTGCCGCCAAAACGTCATCAGCGCGCTTCGGCCCGATACCGTGGATATAGCGCAGCGCGAAGCGAATGTGCTTCTTGCCCGGGATATCCACACCCATCATTCTTGGCATGTTTTTGTTACCTTCTTTCTTAGCCCTGGCGCTGCTTGTGGCGCGGGTTGGTGCAGATCACGCGCACGATCCCCTTGCGGCGGATAATGCGGCAGTTCTCGCAAATGCGACGAACGGAACTACGTACTTTCATTGTTATGTTGACTCTTTAGAGTGGTCGAATGAGGAAATATTATATCATATTTCGCACCTGAGGCGCAATAGGGTAAATTAAGGAATTTTTCGGCCCGACAAACGGGCGTTTCCGACCCGCTCAGTAGGGAATCTTGAACGTCAGTTTCGACCCGAGGCCGCGCTTCGACCACACGTCCATCTCGCCGCCGAGCGCCGCGCACCGCCGCTCCATCCCGGCCATCCCGTAGTGGCCCGCCGCGCGGGTCGCGGCGGCGTCGAACCCCGCGCCGTCGTCGACTACCGTCATCGTAAGCGCCGTCTCGCCGAACGCGAGCCCCACGCGCACGTT
>JAFUEM010000017.1 GCA_017463935.1 Kiritimatiellia bacterium | reverse complement strand
GGCCGTGCGCGGGGCCGCGCCCGTCGCGCTGGTGGCGGGCGGCGGCGCGACGAACGACACGGCCGAAGTGTCGTACTGGATGCTGCTGGGTTCGCTGCGCGAATGTTTCGGTCGCTCCCGGTCGTCCCGGCGGAAGGAAGAGGAGTAGATCCGTCCGCGTCGATTTCACGTTGATCATCATCGAATAAAAAGGAAGACAGCATGCTCACAAAAATAATCGTCATTGTCGCCATCGCCGTCGCCACTGTCGTCGCCATGTTCGTTCTGGGGCGGCTCGCCGACGGGAAAGGCGATGCGGCCCGGCAGCAGGACGAACCGTAATGTATCCCGACATTCCGGCAGGACTCGCCCTGGCGTTCGTCGCCCTCGGCCTGTGGGTGCTGGCGAGAAGCGCCGATCGCTTCGTCGCCGGCGCCGAGGCCGTCGCCCGTGCGGCGGGCATTTCGCCCTTCATCGTGGGGATGGTGATCGTCGGCTTCGGCACCTCCGCGCCCGAACTGGCCGTCTCCGCGCTGGCCGGTTGCGCGGGGCACGCCAATCTCTCGCTCGGCAACGCCTTCGGCTCCAACATCTTCAACATCGCCGCCATTCTCGGCATCGCCGCGCTGATCCGCCCGATCGCCGTGCGGCCCGTCGTCGCGTGGGCGGCCGTGCCCATGCTGACGCTTGCCTCGCTCGCCGCGAGCCTCCTTGCCCGCCTGGGCGGAGGATTTTCGCGCCTCGACGGCTTCCTGTGTCTGGCGCTGTTCGCCATTCTGCTCCCTGCGTACTGCTTTGTCGACAGGAAGGGGAAGGCGTCTGCAGATGCCGAAGGCGCTGAAGCGGCCTCGTGTTGCCATCCGTGCCTTGCGCTCGTGGGCGGGCTGATGCTGCTCGTTGCATCGTCGCATATTCTCGTCTGGGGGGCGGTTGGACTCGCTCGCTCGTTCGGCGTCTCGGAACTGCTGATCGGGCTGACGGTCATCGCTGCGGGAACTTCGCTGCCCGAACTTGCATCGGCCATCGCCTCCGCCCGGCACGGACAGAACGAACTGACGCTCGGCAACATCATCGGCTCCAACTTCTTCAACGCGCTTGCCGTCGTCGGGACGAGCGGGGCGATCTCGCCGTTTCGGGACGTGTCGCCGCTTGTTTTCACGCGGGATCTGCCCGTCATGGTCTTTCTGACGCTTTCCATCGGGATCTTTGGATTCAGTTTCAGGCGCCCTCGTTCTCCCGGCACCATCACCCGTCCCTTCGGAATCATCTGGCTTCTCGCATTCTTCGCCTATCTGATCATTCTGATTCGACAAGAAGCGTTCACGGTATGACACTTGTTCCGTGTCCTTCGCCGTATTGCGATGGTATCGGTGCTGTCGGCATTCCTCCTGTTCCCATGGCGATTTGAAAATGCTGGGCCGGTGAAAGGGCGGATTTGGTATAATACTGTGGTGATGCGCATTTGCGCACCGATTCTGAAACCTAATGGAGATTGGCTATGTCCACGAAGAAGACAGCGAAGAAGACAAAAAACGTTTTAATCATCTCGGCGTCGTTCCGCCCGAACTCCAACTCCCACGCGCTCTGCCAGGAAGTCGCGAAGGGCGTGAAGGCCGCAGGCAACAAGGCCGAGGTCATCCGGCTCAAAGATAAAAAGATCGGGTTCTGCACCGGCTGCTACGCCTGCCAGAAGCTCGGGAAGTGCGTCATCAAGGACGACGCCAACGCAATCGTCGAGAAGATCTGCAAGGCGGACGCCGTCGTGTTCGGCACGCCCGTGTACTACTTCTCGATCGCCGGCCAGCTCAAGGCGCTCTTCGACCGCTGCGTCGCGAAGTGGCCCGAGCCGAACGGCAAGCCGTACTATCTCGTCGCGACGATGGCGGAGAACATGGACTGGGATGTCGTGAAGGCGCCGCTTCAGGGCTTTGTCGACTGCTTTGACGGCGCGAAGATCAAGGGTTTCCTCAAGGCCGGAGGCGTCTACGAGCCGGGTGCCGTGAAGAAGACGAAGTTCATGAAGGCAGCCTTCGATCTCGGCAGGAAGATATGACATAAATGACTGATGAAGGGAAAGGGAAGACACAATGATCGACTTCCCCATTGCGCGTTGCGGGAAGATGTGGTATACTGTAAACGCTTGTTTACAAGGAAGGTGGAGTCAATGCCAGATACCGGTAGAACCGACACGCGCAAGGCGATCATGGATGCGGCGGCGGATGTATTCGCCGCGCGCGGCTTCCGTTCCGCCACGGTGCGCGAGATATGCGCAAAGGCCAATGCGAACATCGCCCTTGTGAGCCGCTACTTCGGCTCGAAGCAGGGGCTTTACGCAGAGGTGTGCCGCATGCTCTTCAACGGACTCGGCATTCCCCTCGCAGAGCTCTACCGCAACGCAGGGACGAAAAATGACTGCCGCCTCGCCATCCGCGAATGGATCGGCCGGGCGATTAAAATCACATCGGCGTCCCGCGCACCCGCCTCTTTCGTGGCCGGGATATTCCGCCACGAGATGAATTCCCCGTCGTCCATGCATGAATACCTTCGGAAGGAATTCCTGAGCCCGGTGTTCAAATGCTTCCGCCGCCTGATAGAGGCGGCAGGATCGAAGTCGGAGGCGATGACGCTGTCCCTTTTGTCGTCCGTCTGGTCGCAGATCAGCATCTACGCTCTCCTCGCCGAAGTCTGGCAAAGGCCGTTCCGCCCGGCGGGAATCCCGAAACCGCAGTGGATAGAACTTATGGCAGACGAAATAACCGCAGGCGTTTTTGCGCGGCTGGACAGAAAGGCAGACTGACAGGACATGGACCCAACAGAAACCGGAAGTTTTTCTCCGCAGCCGAGTAAACATCTGTTTACGGCCGCTTGGCTTGCGGCATCGCTGCTTGCAGGATGCACAAACCCAGGATTCAACGAAAGACGGGACGCCACGCAGGAACGAGAGGCGTCGCTCGCAGACGAGACCGGCCGGATAATCGAGGCGTCCCACGGATGCATCACTCTTTCCAACGCAGTCGCGATCGTGCGCGAGAGGTCGCTGAAAACGGTGGGGCAGGAACTTGACGCGACTTTGGCGCGCGTCAACCGCGCGTCGGCTTTTTCGGCCTTCCTGCCGAACGTCGAGATGGCCTACGGACGGGGTGTGTTCAGCAACTTGAAGGGCGACTATGCGCCTTATTCTTTCGAACCTGGGCGGACATTCGGCGACACGGCGTCCATCACGCTCACGCAGCCAGTCTTCACGCCTGTTGCGTGGATCATGTTCGCAGAGGCGCAGTACGGAGTGAGAGTCGGCGATCTCGTCCGGCAACGCGCATCGGAAATGCTCGATTCCGCCACTGCCGCGATCTACCACGAGGCCGTCGTCTCGGAGCGGGTCCGCCGCACATACGCGCTTCAGCTCAAGAGCGACATCGCGCTCACAAACCGACTCTCCGCGCTTGTGCGCGAAGGCTACGCGCTGCAATCCGACGCTGCCCGCGCGGAGGCGCATCTCGTGTCATCCTCCGTGTCGCTTCACGCGGCGGAGGACGCGGCGGCTACGGCGCGCGCGAAGCTTTGCGAGACGATGCGCCTCTGGCCGCTCGCCGCCTTCGAAGTGGACGGCGATTCGCTCGCCCGCGTCACGGAACTGCCCTGGACCATCAAAGGCACGAACGGCGCGCCGGTCGCGGTGGAGGGCGCGGCGATGCGGTCGATGCCGCTTGAGGAAGTCGTATGGCAGGCGCTCGTCAACCGCAAGGAGCTCTACATCGCCGACCAGATGGTCGAACTGCGCAAGGCTCAGGTCCTTGAGGCGCTGGCAGGCTTCCTGCCGAATGTCATCGGAGAGGCCGGCGGACGGAGCATGACGCTCGAACATCTTGAAGCCCGTTATTGGAACGGAGCGCTGATGGGGACGTGGGCGGCGTTCGAGGGATTCCGAACTGTCCAGAACTACCGCGCGGCGCGCGCACGTCGCGAGGCGGAGTACAAAATGCGCGAAGACAGGATGCTCGCGGTTGTGACGGCCACAGTCGAGTCGTGGCGCAACTGGAAGCGCGCGTCTGAAGCGCTTGCGGCGGCGCGTGAGGCGTCCGAAGCGGCTGAACTCGTCTGCAGGGACGTCGAGAAGCTGTTCGAAGAAGGAGAGGAGATCCTGTCGCGTCTTCTCGACCGGCGGGCTGAACGCGATGCCGCGCAGGTGCGCGCCGAGAAGGCGCGCTACGCCGTAGCCCTCGCTGAAATCGCCCTCCGGCAGGCGATGGGCGTGGGAATAGGATTTTAAAAGGAGGCACGATGATGAATGGCAGACTGAAACTGGCTGCGATTTGCGTCCTAGCAGCGACGATGTTCGCAGGGTGCGAAAAGAGCGCGGAGACCACGCTTAAGAGCGTCGTCGATACACGTCCGCGCGTGAAGACATGCGTGGTGCGGACGAAAAAATTCGCGGAAACCGCGTTTGTGCAGGGGACCGTGCGCGCGAAGACTTCAACCGCCGTGGCTGCGCGCGTCCCAGGCGTGATAGACGCACTGCTGGCAAAGGAGGGCGATGCCGTCGAGGCAGGCGCTGCGCTCTTCGACGTTGACCGTGTCAATCTTGAAAATGCCGTACGCGCCGCGGAGGACGACATACGCCTCGCAACGGCGGCGCTCGCGCAGGCGGAGGCGGCTGACGGGAAGGCACGGGCCGACCTCGCGCGGATGGAGCGGCTCGTCAAGGCCGGCGCAGTGACCGTTGATTCGGCGGAAAAGGCGCAGCTCGGCGGCAAGACGGCCGCAGCACGGCTTCTTGGGGCGAAGGCGCAGCTCGCAAAGGCTGAAACAGGCCTTGCGGTTGCGAAGAAGAACCTGGCGGACTCCAAGGTGCACGCACCGTTTACGGGAACAGTCGTGAAGAAGGTGAAGGACGTTGGCGACTATGTCGGACCTGGCACGCCGGTGCTGTTGATGGAGGACAGCGGCCCTTGCGAAGTGCGTTTCTCCCTCGATGCCTCGCGCTACGCGGATGTCAAGGTCGGAGAGACGAGAATCGGCGGTGGCACGGTGGCGTGGAAGTCGCCGACGGTCGATCCTGCTACGCGTACCTTTGAAGTTCGGATCCTCGTGCCACGTTCCGACGACGTCCGCCCTGGAATGCTCATCGACGCGCAGATCGTGTTCTCGTCCTTCGATGCGCCCGCGCTTCCTGCGTCCGCGGTGAATCCGATGCCGGACGGCAAAAGCGCCGTGTTCACGGTCGAAAACGGCAGGATTGTCCGTCGAAACGTAACGGTGCGAGCCGAGTCCGACGGATGGTGCGCGATTGGGGCGGACGAGATTCCGCAGCCCGGCAGGGTCGTGTCCGAGGGAATGCTTCTTCTTCACGAGGGTGATGAAGTCGTCGAACGGGGGGAGTAAACCATGTTCCTTTCCGACATTTCGCTGAAGCGCCCCATCGCGATGACGGTGGTGCTGCTGGTCCTGGCGCTTTTCGGGTTCCTCGCATGGCGCACGGCAGGCGTCGATCTGGTGCCGCTTGTGGATGTTCCATACGTGACGGTGACGGTGGTGTACCCCGGGGCGACGCCTGAGGAGATCGAGACCGCCGTCGTGCGCAAGATCGAGGATGCCGTGAGCCAGGTGGACGGCCTCAAGCACATGACGGCAACGTGCGCGAACAACTTCTGCCAGGTGATGCTGGAGTTCCACCTGGACCGCGACGTGGACACGGTTGCGACGGACGTGCGCGAGAAGATCGATCTCATCGTGAACGACCTGCCGTCCGGGGCCGAGAAGCCGAACGTCGCGAAGTTCGACGTGAACGCAACGCCCGTGGTGACCATGGCGCTTACGTCGTCGTCAGCGAAGACAGTCGAGAACGGAGACCTCTACGACTACGCAGACAACAGGCTTTCGAGCCGTTTTTCGTCGCTGCCCGGCGTCGCGTCTGTCGAGCTGATCGGCGGCGAGAAGCGCGAAGTCGTGGTGGAGGTGGATCGGAGCAGACTCGCCGCGAAGGGGCTCACGCTTGCAGAAGTCGTCGGCAAGGTCGGCAAGGGCAACATCAAGATTCCTTCAGGCGAAATTGACGAGGCTGGGCGCAGCGCGGCCCTCACGTTCGACGCCGAGGCAAAGGAGCCGTCGGAACTCGGTGCGATAGAGCTCGGCCGGCCTGGCGGCGCAAAGGTCTACCTGCGGGACGTCGCGAAGTTCCACTTCGGCACGAAGCGCGCGGAGTCGCTGGCGTACTTCAACGGCGAGCCGGCTGTCGTGCTGAAGATCACGAAGAAGGGCGAGGCGAACGCGGCAAAGGTCGTTGACCTTGTCCGAAGGGCGGCGGAAAAGGCCAAGGCCGAACTGCCCGCCGGGATGTCGCTCAACTGGGTGCGCGACGACGGCGCATACGTGCACGCGACCGTGCGCGGCGGATTCGACTCCATCTGGCAGGGCATTCTGCTGACAGGTGCAATCCTCGTCCTCTTCCTCTCGGAATGGTCGAGCGCGCTGGTGGCGTTTGTGTCGATTCCCGTGACAATCATCATCGCGCTGATCGTATTCCCGTTTTTCGACTGTACGTTCAATCTCGTGACGATGAGCGCGGTGGGAATTTCTTCCGGCATTCTCGTGGCGAATTCCATCGTCGTCCTGGAAAACATCGCCGCACGCTTCCAGAGGGGCGGAGACGGCGGCGTGAAGGCGACGGTCGCGAAGGCCGCCGGACAGGTCGCAGTCGCAGTGTGCGCATCGGCGCTGACGAACATCGTCGTATTCCTTCCGATCGCGACGATGAAGACGCTCGCCGGACGTTTCTTCGTGCCGTTCGCCATTGTCATTGCGGCGGCGACGTTCGCATCCCTTTTTGTTTCATTCACGCTTACGCCGATTCTGTCGTCGATGTTTGCGGGAAGGGGTGCTGGCGTCAACCGTACGCTCTCGTTTGTCCTCGCTCCGTGGAATGCCTGCTACAACGCGGCGGCGCGTTTCTACCGCGCAACGCTTTTCCCCGCACTGAGGCATCCCGTCCTCCTGATTGCCGCCGTCGCCGTGTTGTCGGCAGCAGGGTTCGCGTATCTCGTGCCGCGTCTGCAGCTCGACTTCATTCCGACGATGGACAAAGGCGAGATGACCGTCCGTCTCGAATATCCAGCGGACACGGCGCTTGAGAAGACGGCCGAGCGGACGCTTGCGCTCGCGCGGAAGATCGGATCGCTGAAGGATTCCGCAGGCGAGGCGCTCGCGCAGAGCGTCACGATTTCAGTCGGAAAGACGCAGGGCATTCTCGGGGCGGTTAGCCAGGGGGCGTATCTGGCGGAAATAGCGGTCAAGCTCAAGGACATGACTGCCCGGCGCGAGACGATCCAGGACGTTGCCGAGCGGCTGCGCGATGTTTGCCGGGAGGAGCCTGACGTGATCTGGTCGGCCCTCGTGCCGCTCGTCATCGGCGGTAGCGCGCAGTCCGCGGAGTTCCGCATTCTCGGCGACGACTTCGACACGCTGAACGCCGTCGGTCTCGCAACTGCAAGGGAAGCTGCGGCCGATCCCTCCTGTGCGGACGTTTCGCACTCCATACGAATTGGACGTCCGGAGACGCGCCTCTATCCGAAGAGGGCCGTCCTCAACGACCTCGGCGTGACTCCCGACCTGCTCGGCACCTCGCTCCGCGCGTCGTTCGCCGGGCTGAAGTGCTCCCGTTTCACCAAGGGCGACCGCTCGTACGATGTCCGCGTAAGGTTCGCGGAAGAGGACGGATTCTCGCAGGTCGACGCGCTGAACTTCCCTGGTGTGGACGGAGTTCCCTTCGCGCTTGATTCCGTGGCGCGGAAGGAACGCGTGATGAAGCCGGTGCAAATCGTCCGCTCGATGAAGCGCCGGGCCGTGACGGTCTATGCAAACAACGCGCGCGGCTACGGGCTTGGCACGACCCTCGGCGTTCTTCGTGCAGCGGCAGGAAAACACCTCCCCCCCGGCTACGAGACGACCGTCGGCGGCACTGCGGAATACATGGACGAGACGTTCGGCGAGTTCGCGCTTGTCACAAGCGTCGCGATCATCCTTACGTATCTGCTTCTCGCGGCAATCATGGAATCCTGGACGATGCCTTTCGTCGTCCTCTTCACGGTTCCGTTCGCCTATCTCGGAATGTTCGCCGCACTCTGGGTTACGCACACCACGTTCACGGTGTTCGGGCTGCTGGCCGGCATCATGCTTGTCGGCGTGGTGGTCAACGCGGCCATTCTCATCGTCGACGAGCGGACGATGCTTCTCGGACGAGGAATAGCTCCGCGCGCGGCGACGCTGAAGGCGTCCGCGGCGAAGTTCCGTCCAGTCCTGATGAGTTCTGCGGCGTCGCTCTTCGGAATGCTGCCAATGGCGCTTGGCAGTGGCCTCGGATCCGAGCTTCGCGCCGCCATCGGCATTGGATCGGTTGGCGGTATTCTCCTCTCCGCAGTCGTTTCGCTGTATCTCATCCCTGCTTTGACGAGCCTTGTGCGCAGGTAATCCACGGCCAACCGGCGGGTTTCTGCTTGGGGTACGTTTGCCAGGCTATAATCCGGCCGCACCCTCGCCGCGCACGGAATGTCCCTTGGATCGGGAAAATGATATAATATTGATGCCATGCGCGACCGCGCACCAATTCGAAGAAGCAAAGGAGGTCAAACAATGCCTGCAAAGAAGACTGTCAAAAAGACAAAGAACGTGCTGATAATCTCGGCATCGTTCCGCTCGAACTCCAACTCCCACGCGCTCTGCCAGGAAGTCGTGAAGGGCATGAGGGCTGCCTTCGATCTTGGCAGGAGGATATGAGGGCAGGGCATGACGGACGAACAGACAGACCTGATTGGCCGCAATCGCGAGGCGATGCGCCTCTTCGAGAAGTGCATCAACACGAACGACCTGGAGTTGGGCCGCACGCTCATCGCGGAAACGGCGGCGTTCGACACGCCCGTCTCGCCCACGCCGCTCTACGGTGCCGAAGGCTACCTGAGCGTCGTCAGCCTCATGCGGAAGAGTTTCCCGGACGTGCAGTGGAAGCTTGTCGACATGGTGGCGGACGAAAAGACGGTCGCCGTCCAGTGGGAATGCTCTGGTACGTTCAACGGTAAAGCGCCGTTCGCCGGGCTTCGACCGAACGGACGCCGCTTCACGACCACGGTCATGAATTTCTACTCGTTCGACTTGGGCGGCAAGATCTGCAAGGACGTTGCCGCAACCGGCATCGCGGGCATCCTGCAAGGCATCGGCGCAATTCCATGACTCGTGTTCCTCGGCTCGCAGGGCGACGAATGGGATGCTCAGAAGGACATCCTCTGCGACACGTTCGGCGCAATTTGTTCGGCCACACTGTTCTTGGCATGTAACCAGAAGGAGCAAGAGCGTTGATCTGCCCATCGAGAAGGGGACCATTACGTTGAAATGAAAGCTATGCTCTATGCATTTCTGGCGGCGGTTTTTTACGCCGTCAACATCCCGGCGTCAAAGGTGCTGCTGCGGGATGTCGGGCCGACGACGATGGCCGCGCTGCTTGTCATAGCGGCGACGGTCTGCTGGGGCTTCAAGGACAGGCCCGCATCTGATTGCCCCCTGTCGCGTGGTCGGTGCGGCTATCTTGACCTGACAAAAAACGGGTGCCGCAGACGATCGGCGCCCGACAGCCTCGGGAAGAAGGAATACCGAAGCTGAAATTGATGGTCCCTCAGAGCGCGGCCTTGAGCGTGTCGACCCACGCGGCGATCTTGCCGTCCGTCTGGTCGGCCTCGTTCGTGTCGTCCAGCTTGAGGACGTCGCCGACGAGCGTCGCGCCCGCGTCCTTCGCGGCGTTGGCGATCGTCTCCGCCGCAACGCAGAAGGAGTCGGCGAAACCCTGCGAGTCGCCGAGTCCGAAGACTGCGACCTTCTTGCCCGCGAAGTTCGACTTAACGGCGTCGAGCTGCGCAGCCCAGTCGTCCTGCAGATCGCCGACGCCCCAGGTCGAGGAGCCGAGGATGAGCAGTTCCGCGTCGAACGCCGCCGCGTCGCCCGCGTTGACGTTGAACGCCTGCGCGCCGAGCGCCTTGGCGATCTTGTCCGCAACAGCCTCGGTCATGCCGGTGGTGCTGCCGTAGATTACGTGTACTTTGTCCATGTTTGCTTTCCTTTCCTTAACTTGCCATTTTGGCAGAGAGTGCGTTGATGAAATCGTCCACCCCGCGCGACCGCTCGAGCACCTCGCGCGCGTCGGCTTCCGCGGCGGCGTACAGGCGCATGCGGCGCAGCGACTCATCCGCGCCGCCGTACACGCGCCAGACGCCGCGGTGCACGGGCGTGGCGGGGAGGCGGGCGAGGAACCCGGCCACGTCCTTGAGCGGATACCCGATGAAAATGCCGACTTCGTGCGGGAGTTCGCACGCACCAGCCCTGCGCACAAGGTGCGCAAGCATGGCGTGAAGGGAGGCGTCCTCCGGATACCCCATCTGCGCCAGCCATCGGGCGTTGCGCGGTTCCGCGAGCGTGCTGGCCAAGACGTGCGGATTGTAGAACAGGACGAGCGAACTTTCGGCTTCGACCTTGAGTTCCACGTAATCCAGCCCCAGGATCGTGTAGATGTCGTCCCTGTACAGGCACACGCGCAGACCCTCCGCGTTCACACCTTCGTAGCAGTGCCGCACGCGCAGCAGTTCGCCGGGTTTCACGCCCCGCCGCACGGCGGCGGTCTTCACCAGCAGGAACCTCAGCAGTTCCTTCCGGTGCGTTTCGTCGATCCTGTTCGTTGTCTCCGGCATCGCCTGGTTTCTCCAAAAAAGTTAGCGCAGTATAACACATCCGTCCGGAGGTGTCAATAGCCTAGGCTAACTTTTTTGCGCCGTGCCCGGACATGCTGCCGCGTACCATGCTTGTGCATCTCCTCCGAACAATCGCATGCCCGGAAAAGCCAAGATTTGGTATACTAGGATACATCGCGTTAAACGGAAGACATGGCGGAAAAACAATGAAACTGTTTGAACTTGTTGACAGGAGCGCACATGACACTTGAAAGCAGCATTGCAGGTTCCTGGTATCCTGATACGGCATCGGGCATCCGTGCTCTTGCCGGCGAGTGGGAGCGTTCGCCAGGCCAGGAGATCACGCAGCCGTTTCAACGGCCCAACGTCCTCATCCTCCCCCATGCCGGCTGGACGTATTCCGGCGAAACGGCGTGGTCGGCGGTTCGGATGGTGAAGGGCGCGGATTTCAAGCGCGTTGTCGTCCTCGCGCCAAGCCACCGTGCGTGGATCGAAAACCGCCTCGTCGCGCCGAAAGCGGATGCCGTCGCAACGCCGCTCGGCAGGGTCGAGATCGACCGCGACTGGCTCGACCGCCTTTCGCTTGTTGCGCCCGTGGCGAAGGACGACCGCATCCACCGAGGCGAGCACGCGGCGCAGATCGAGTATCCGCTTCTTCAGCATGCGCTTGGAGAAGGATTCAAGATCGTCCCGCTCGTTATGGGCGGTTTCGGCGCAGGCCAGATGGGCATGTGCGTTCGCGCCCTGTCGCGGCTCATAGACGCCGAAACGCTGCTCGTCGTCTCATCCGACTTCACGCATTACGGCACCGACTTCTCGTATGCGCCGTTCGGAACGGATGGCGGCGAAGACGTGCGGGAGAAGGTCGCCGCGCTTGACGCCGAGGCGCTGTCGCTGATTTCAAAGCGTGATGCGGACGGCTTTGCGGCGTTCATCAAGCGCACGGGCGCGACCATCTGCGGACACGTCCCCATCGAGATGGCGCTCCGCGCCTTTCCAGCCGGGTCCTCGGTTTCGCTTGTCCGCTATGCGACTTCTGGCGATCAGGACCGCGATTTCAGAAGGTTTGTGTGCTACGCGGCGGCGGCGGGACGCATTGCATGGCCGGACGAGACGGATGCCGTACTCGACGCGGATGCGCGCGCGTTTCTTCTTCGCCTCGCCCGCGCGTCGCTTGAGGGGGCCGTGAAATCGCCGCGTTCGCGATTTGCAATCCCGTCGCAAGTCCCGAAGTCCGTGCTTGCGAACATGGGTGCGTTCGTCACGCTGAACGACACTGTCACAGGCGCGCTGCGCGGCTGCATCGGGGAGATTCTGCCGATGCGTCCGCTCGTGGAGGCCGTCGCCGCGCGCGCGGTCGATGCCGCATTGCACGATCCGCGCTTCCCGCCCGTGTCGGAACGCGAACTCTCCTCGCTGCGCGTCGAAGTTTCCGCGCTGACGCCGCCAAAGAGGGTCGCTTCATGGTGTGAAATCGTGCTGGGTCGTGACGGCATGACGCTCGAAAAGAACGGACGCTTCGCCGTGTTTCTGCCGCAGGTCGCGCCGGAGCAGGGCTGGGACCTGCCGACCACGCTTTCCTACCTCTCGCAGAAGGCCGGCCTTGCACCCGACGCCTGGCGCGACGGCGCGACATTTGAGACGTTCCAGGCGGAGGTGTTTCATGAGTGACGCGGTGAGCGCCGTATGCACGACATGCCCACGCCATTGCCGCCTCGCCGATGGCGCACGTCGGCGACTCAGTCGCGTACGTGTCGGGAACTGCTGAAGCAGAGGACTGATTGCGAAAGGGACGCTATGGATCTAAATGGCAAACCGCTGTTGCAGATAAACTACTATCGCGATTCGAATAAAGGTGCGACTTGGGACGTCATGGTCCGTCCGTCCGGCCGGTTCGCAAATAAGGATGATTATGAATTGCCGTTCCACGGCGCTAAATGCTATACTATCCGTGTAAGCCATGCAGAACGGCCGTGTCGTCATGCTTCCGGAGGAGACCAAGCTTAACGCATTCGTCCATGCGTTGCGCCGCGTTGCGCGCACGAAGACCTTTGAGCAGATCACCGTGGGCGAGATCGTGCACGAGGCCGGCTACTCGTCGCGCGCGTGACGAAGATCCTGATCACGCACAAGCACAACGACCACACGGACCACATCAAGAGCTTCCCGAACGCGAAGGTCTATCTTTCGCCCGAGGAGGGGGACGCGATGAAGCTTGACGGCGCAAACATCGTGCGCTGCCCGTTCTCCGACGGGCCGTATTACGAGTTCGAGCGTTCGCAGATCATCGCGCCGGGCGTGCGCTACGTCTTCGCCCCCGGCCACACCAAGGGCAACTCGATCATCATCGCGGAGAACGACGGGCTCTTCTATATGATGCACGGCGACGTCACCTACTGCGACGCGGCGCTCAAGGCGAACAAGCTCAGCATCATCTTCGAGGACAAGATCGCCGCGCGCGACACCCTCGACCGCGTCCGCGCGTTCATCAAGGCGCGCCCGACCGTCTATCTCTCCACGCACTGCCCGGAAGGCTACGAAAGCCTCGAACTCAAGCGCGTCATGAAACTCGCGTGAGCGGGCACGTGTGGCCAGGCTTGACGGGTGATTCACGCTTTCCCCTGACCGTGAATTGAGCGGCAGGGAATCACATGTGGCGAAGGCGGTAGCCCGTGCCGCGCACGGTCTCGATGAGGCTGCCGGATTCTCCGAGTTTGCGCCGGATCTGCACGATGTGCTGGTCGAGCGTGCGGCTGGAGGCGAAGTAGTTCTCGCCCCAGGCGGCATCCAGGAGCGCGTCGCGCGACAGGACTTCCCCCGGATGCGCGGCGAACGTCCGCAGAAGACCGAGTTCGCGGATGGTGAGCGACAGATCCGGTTCGCCGTTCCGGCGCACGGTAAAGCGCGTCGCGTCGATGACGGCGTCGCCGATCCTGAACGTGTCGCTTGGCGCGGTGGCGGATCCGACGCGCTTCGTCCATTTGAGAATCACCGCAATGCGCGCGAGGAGCACATCCAGGCGGAGCGGCTTCGCAATGAAGTCGTCCGCGCCGAGCCCGAGGCCCAGCACGATGTCCTCCTCGGTGGATTTCGCCGTCAGGAACATGACCGGCAGGAGGTCGTCCTTGCGGCGGATGTCGACGCAGACGTCATAGCCGCTTTTCTTCGGCATCATCACGTCGAGGATCATCAGGTCGGGACGCCGCTCGGCGTAGGCGGCCAGCGCCTCCGCGCCGTCCTTGCAGGCGCGCACCTCGTAGCCCTCGCTTTTCAGCGCAAGCGCGATGGCGTTTCGGAGCGTTGTGTCGTCTTCGGCAAAGAGGATGTAGGCCATATTTACGCCTCCTTCAAGGTCAAGGTGAAAACGCTGCCGCCGCCCGGGCGGTGCGCGTAGGTGAGATCGCCGCCCATGCCGCGCGCAAGGCCGCGGGCGATGGTGAGGCCGAGGCCGCTGCCGTCCACGCGCCGCGTGAGCGAGTCGTCCGCGCGGTAGAAGCGCTCGAACACGCGCTCCTCGTCGCCGTGCGGCACGCCGGGGCCGCGATCCATGCAGCGCACCGTGTTGCCTTCGGCGACGATCTCGATGGCGTCTTCGCTGTATTTGAGGGCGTTGGAGATGAGAATCATGAAAATCTGCCGCATGGCCTCCTTGTCGGCCGTCACGGTGACGCCGGGGCCGGCGGATTTGATTTCGGCGCGTCCCTGCGAGACGGCGGAAACGCCCTGCACCTCTGTGGAGCCACAGGCAAAGGCCTCAAGATCGAACGTTTCAAGGTTGTATCTGCGCGTGCCTTTTTCCAGGCGGCGGAAGGCCAGCAGCTCGTCGACCATGCGTTCAAGCCGGTCCGCACCGAGAATGATCGCCTCCAGCGCGCCGTGCCGGAGCTCTTCGGTCGGGATGCGTCCCCGCGCGAGCAGTTCGGCGTTGAGGCGGATGCCGGCAAGAGGCGTCTTCAGCTCATGCGAGACGTTGTCGAAGAAATCCGCCTTGGCGCGCGCGTCGCGCCGCTCGTGATGGAGAATGTGCATGAGCATGAAGGCGCCGAGAACGACCGAGGACGTGAGGAGAAGCACGCCGGCCGCAGTCGAGGCGAAAAGGAGTTTCACGCGAAAGCGGAGGCCGGCACCCCCGTCCACCCGCGCCGTCACCAGCACCTTGTCGCCGAGCGGCGGCGCGAGGTCGCACCGGCCGGTCAGGTCGTGGCGCACCGGCCAGTCCGGCTCCGCGACGAACCGGCTTCCGTCAATGTTCTGGATTTCAAACGCCGTATCGGGCGTCCGGATCGCCGCGCGCATGTCTGCGCAAAGCGGGGCGACGTCTTCAACACGCAGCGTCGATCTGTTGATTTCCTTGACATGGCGCGGCGGCGGCGGATGGCGCGAGACGGCAGGATTATGGTGCGCGTGCGGGTCGCCGAGGTCCGCGCGGATGATGCGGCCCATGAGCGCGTCGGCCATAAGTTCCGCATGTGTCTCGAGGTCGCGGCGCTCGTCGTCCAGCATCTTCTGCCATGTCGTGCGGACGAAGACGATCCCTGCCGCCGCTCCGAGCAGCACGGGCAGAATGGCCATGAAGATGAAGATGCGAATTTCCTTGGTCATGGACTATATTATACACGAAACTGCGGTCGTTGTGGAAGCCCTGCGGCAATGTAAAGAAAATCTTACAATCCATTGACAGTCCATTGACAAACGCGGACGGATTTTCTGCTATACTGCCCGGCGTAAGGAAAACCGTACCCAGAAAGGACAACCCATGAAGCTGAGGAAGTTGAGATTCTGCATTGCCGCCGGCAGCCTGGCGGCTGCTGCCATCGCCGATGGACGGCCGGAACTTCTCGTGTTCCCGAACGACGTGAACATCACGGCGGCGGGTTCGTACACGGCGGAGGAGGAAGGAACGGAGTTCATCCTGTCCGGCGCGATCGACGGAAACGTGTCGATCACGGCGAGCGAGACCTGCCGCGTGACGCTTTCCGACGCGACGCTGACGGGTGTCCTTTCCATCGCCGGCGACGCGCAGCTCTGGCTCAAGGGCGCGAGCGCGATCACGACGACGAAGGCAAGCGCCATCACGTCGACGGGCACGCTCACCGTCGGCGGCCCCGGCGCGCTCGCCGCATCCGCCGCGCCGACGAAGAAGAACGCCGGGCCGATCGTCGCCGAGAACCTCGTGATGGCGGGCGGCGACGTGTCGGTCACGCTGAACGCGGACGTCAAGAACGCGGCCGGCGTCTACCTCACGGGCAACTACACGCAGCTCGCCGGCTCGCTTTCCATCGACTGCTCGTCTTACGGCGCGGAAAACAAGGTCCTCGGATTGACGCTCGCGACGAAGAAGATGACGGCGGCGATATCCGGCGGACGCCTCGCGGTCTCCGTTTCGGGCGAGAAGTCCGTCTGCGTCAACCTCGACAAGGCGACCGACACCCTGACGCTCTCCGGCGGGACCGTGGAGCTGTCCGTCGCAGGCGATGGCGCCAAAGGCATCAAGGGGGACGGGCAGTTCACAATGACAGGCGGCATCCTGAACGCCTCCGTGACAGGCGGCGTTCTGTACGAAGACCTTGAGGCGGGCGACGGCACGAACTACGTGGTGAACGTCACTTCCACTTCGCTCCTCTCCTCGACCGGAACCTACATTGTCCAGGACACCTCGCCCGCCTACGCCGTCAAGTGCGGCAGCATCGCGATCTCGGGCGGCACGGTGCGCGTGAACGCATCGGGCATCTCCGCGCGCGGGCTTTGCGCCGACGGAGACGGCGGCACGTTCGCCATTTCAGGCGGACTTTTCGATGTCACCTGCTCGGGCGCGGCGAGCGACACGGTCCTCGAACTGCTCGACGAAACCGCCCTCACGACGGAAATCGACAAGGCCACGGCCTGCTGCCTCCGCGCCTCGGAGACCAACTCGACGCTGACGATCACCGGCGGCACGCTGAACCTCATCGCCAGCGGCACCGGCGGCAAGTGCATCGTCGCCAAGGGCGCGATGGTCGTCGGCACGGAAGGGCAGACGACGACCCCGTCCGATTCCGCGTTCGCCCCCGACATCCAGGCCGCCACCTACGGCGAGCAGGTCTACGTCGCCGCCCAGAAGCAGAAGAACTACCTCAGCGTCGGCACCGCCACCACGGCGACAGACCTCTCCAGCGCGAAATACGCGAAGAACTACATCAAGTCCGGCAGCGGCGACAACGTGGACTACTCGAACCCCAAGTGCATCAAGGCCGAGGGGAACCTCACAATGCATGGCGGGCGCATCCGCGGCTTCTCGCAGGCCGAGGGCGGGGAGGGCTTCGAGTCGAAGAAGGTCCTCACGATCAATGGCGGCGTGTTCGAGGCGACGACGTACGACGACTGCATCAACGCCGGCTCCTCGCTCGTCATCAACGGCGGCTACCTCTACTGCGGCGCCACGAACAACGACTGCATCGACTCGAACGGCAGCGGCAGCGACTCAATCGTCATCAACGGGGGGATCGTGCTGTGCTTCACGGCAGCGACGCCCGAATGCGGCATCGACACGGACTACTCCGGTGGCATTCAGATGAACGGAGGCACGATCGTTTCGTTCGGCAGCGCCACCGACATGGCATACGGCTCCTGCGGTTCGCTCAAATCGTACCGTTCCACGTCGCTTTCCGCTTCGACCTACGCCGGGAAGTACCTGAAGATCACGGGAGGCAGCAAGACGGTCTACTGCAAGGTGCCTTCGATGAGCAGCAGCTCGGGAAACCTGTCGCTCGTCTGCACGACAGATGGCTGCACAAGTTCGTCACCGTCAATCTCCGCGGCCACGTCCGCATCGGGGACTTCTCAGAACTTCCACGGAGTCTATTTCCAGTAAGAAAGGAGAACTGCAATGAAGAACTTCACACTTGCCGCCATCGGAATCCTCGCAACATCCATCGCCCTCGCCGCAGGTCCAGGCGGCGGAGGGACGCCGCCCGGCGGCGGCGGAAACCAGCCCGGCGGGAACCAGCCGTCCGGACCCGGCGGCTCGTCGGCGACGTTCACGTTCGACACGTTTCTGGAGGCCGCCGCCACGAACTCGAACGGCACCATCACGCGGGCCGGCGTCTGGACGGGCTACACCTCGGCAATCGCGTCGCCCTCGGTCGCATCATCGGTTTCGAGGCTGGCGCCCGGCGTCTGCTCAGGCTGCACCACGCTTACGAGCATCGACCTCTCTGCCTGCGCATCGCTCACAGAGATACCCGATTCCGCGTTCTCCGGCTGCACATCGCTTGTCTCGGTGACGCTTCCTTCAGGCTGCACGACGATCGGGCCGAACGCCTTTGCTGGCTGCACGGCCTTGAAGGCGCTGTCGGCCTCCGGGGTGACGACAGTCGAAGCGGATGCGTTTCACGGATGCACCGCGCTTGCTGCGGTTCCATCCTCCGCGACGGCGATTGACGCGTATGCGTTTGCGGGAACAGCCGTGACGAGCGCCGATCTGAGCGGCGTGACGACGCTGGGGGAAGGCGTGTTCGCCGGATGCGAAAGCCTGACGGCGGCGACGGTTGCGACGGATGCGGCACTCCCTGCGGCGACGTTCGCCGGATGCACGGCGCTCGACGTGAGCGACTGGTCGGGCGTGAGCGCATTCGGGCAGGCCGCGCTCGCGGGCATCCCCGCGACGACGCTGAAACTTTCGTCGTCTGCTGCGCTCGGTGCGTACGCATTCGCGGCGGACGCCGCGACCGTGGCGACGACACTTGACCAGTCCGCGCTTCCAGCTTGCGATTCCGCGGTCTTTCTCGGGCGCGAGGTGTCGTATGTTCCGGTTTCGGGGTCTGTCACGCGCATCGAGGCGATGGATCTTGTTGATTGGCTGTCGGACGCGACGGCCTCCGCCGGCGTCACGCAGCCGGCCGACTACAACACGGCGACGCTGAAGACGTGGCTTTCGGATTCGGCGAATGCCTACGCGTATGCCTACGCGGACGACCTGGCGGCGGATGACGATTTCATCGGCCTCACGGTCAGCGGAACGGGCTTTGTCTACAACGAGCCGTCGGATGCGGCGCTCGCGATAACCGTCACCCCTGTTGCGTGCTATATGCTTTCATCGGATGAATCGGACTGGTCGGTGGACAATCTCGCGTGGTCAGACAGCGATAACGCCTACCTTGCGACAGACGCGACGCAGACCTCCTGCTTCGCCCGCCTCCGGTTCAGCTGGGACTGGTAGGGTTTCGTAAGGTCTGGCTCCGCCTGTTCGCGGCCAAGTGCGTCCCTTGGAGGTCGTCATTCTCTCGCTCGACGGGCGGATGTTGGACGCATGAGGCGCTTGCCAACATCGCCGAGACGACGCTCGCCAGTTTCGATGCTTACCGCTGCATGAGCGGCTTGCCGACGATGCGGTACATCGCTTCGGTTGACACGATCTCGGCAAGTTCGCATCATGCTTCCTTCCGTTCCTGGTTGCTGAACGGTACGAATTATACTATTTGAGGGCCGTGCCGGCCGTGCGTGCGAACAGGCAGCCGGGAAAATCTGCGCGTCTCAACTTGGAGCGCCGCATTTTTGGTATAATATTCCCGTTCGACCGAAGGAAGAACAGGTCAGAAGAGCGGGCAGATCGCAAAGGATGAGGAGACGAAATACATGCTGACAATTCTTGTCATCGTCGGCGGCGGGCTGGGGACGTTCCTTCTTGGGATGAAACACCTCTCGGAAGGATTGCAGGCCGTCAGCGGCTCGGGACTCAGGCGGTTCATGTCCGTCGCCACGACACACCGGCTCGCGGGCGTGGGCACGGGCGTCCTCTCGACCATGATCGTGCAGTCTTCGTCGATCATCACGGTGATGGTGGTCGGGTTCGTGTCGTCCGGGCTCATGAACCTGACGCAGGCGTTGAACGTGATCATCGGATCGAATATCGGAACGACGGCGACGGCGTGGCTCATTGCGTTCGCACCCGACGTGAAGATGCTGGGCCTTTGCGTGGTTCTCGTCGGCGCCGCGCTGTATTTCTTCCAGGGCCGTGAGCGTCTGCACAACATCGGCCTCGCGCTCATGGGACTCGGCTGCATCTTCATGGGGCTCTACTGGATGAAGGAGGGGATGGAGCCTGTCCGTTCCATGCCCGCCGTGGTGGAGGCGTTCAAATCGCTTGACGCGACGACGGCGTGGGGACTCGTAAAGTGCGTGCTCGTCTCGCTCGTGTTCACGGCGGTCGTGCAGTCCTCCGCGGCGACGACGGCCATTGCGATGACGCTTGCGCAGCAGGGACTGCTGAGTTTCGAGGCGGCGGCCGCAACCGTGTTCGGGATGAATATCGGCACGACGATGACCGCCTGGCTCGCCGCGCTCAACGGCTCTGCCGAGGCGCGCCAGACGGCGCTTGCCCATACCCTGTTCAACGTCGTCGGAACCGTCATCATCATTCCGTTCTTCGTTCCGGTCCTTCTCCCGCTGGCGACGTCGTGCTTTCCGCACTCTGCCGATGCCGTCATCGTGAACGGCGTGACGACGTATCCGCACGTGGCGGCTCCGATGGCGGCGGTCCACACGCTCTTCAACGTGATCACGACGCTGTTCTTCCTGCCGTTCTCCAGGCAGTTCGCCGCGCTCGTCTCGCGCATGATCAAGTCCAACCCGGCCGAGAAGCCGCACCTGAGCGCGCTCAGGATGTCCTCGCACATCTCGCCGGTCATCGCGTGCGACCAGGCGCTTCTGGAGGTGGAGTTCATGCGCGACAGCGACATCGAGCTCCTCGCCGCCGCCGGCAAGGTCATTTCAGGCGATGCCGCCGGACGCGACGAGGAGCACATGCTGCACCGCGAGGGCGTCCTGGACAACGTGCAGCGCGAGGTGACGGAGTTCCTCGGGAAAATCATGGTCAAGCGCGCTCCGGCGGCCGTCTCCGCCCGCGTGAGACGTCTTCTGCGCCTTTCGGACGAACTGGAGTCCATCTCGGACGAAACGGCGACCATCCTGAAAGCGACCCGCCGTCTCAGGAAAGGCGGGCAGGACTTCTCCGCGCAATCCCGCCAGGCGCTCCTTGACGTGCACGCCATCATCTCCGCGTTCGCGGAAACGGCGTCGCGCCTTGTCAAATCTCCGCGTCCGCCGTTCGACCTTGCCGCGCTTCAGGCGACGGCGCACGACATCGGCGAGCGCATCCGGTCCGCGCGGCGGAGGCAGCTGGATCGCGTGGGGCCGGACGATCCGAATTCGCCGGTGCGCGTTCTTGCCGAACTTGACGTCCTGAACGCCTACGAACGCATCAGGTCGTGCTACATCAACATCGTGGAGACGCTGGCCGGCGGGAAATGAACATGAGGCCGGCCTCTCGCCATCGCGAATCGCCGTCGCCGACCTTCTCAAGGCGCGGCAAATGCGGTCAGTTGCACAGATCGGCGAATGACGAGATGAAAGAGATGCTCTCTGCCTGTCCAACGGCACGAGAGGACAGGAGATCTTGATGGCCTTCTTCATGCGCAGGATTTGATATACTATCTGCTCACGACAGACTCACAGCACGAACGGAGCAGACAATGGCGGGAGAATACCAGTTCAGTCTCATCGACGTCACGAAACAGGTCGGCACCAAGACGATCCTGAAGGACGTCAACCTTTCCTTTTTCTACGGCGCGCACATCGGCGTCATCGGCGCGAACGGCGCGGGCAAGTCGTCGCTCCTGAAGATCCTCGCCGGGCTCGACACCGAGCTGATGGGCACGGTGCAGGTCGCGAAGGGCACGAAGGTCGGCTACCTCCCGCAGGAGCCGGAGCTCGACGACGCGAAGACCGTCCTCGAGACGGTGATGGAGGGCGTCGCCGACGCGCAGGCGATGGTGACGCGCTACGAGGACCTCTGCTGCGAGCTGGACGACCCCAAGGCGGCGGCGGAGATGGAACGGCTGCAGGAGATCATCGACAAGAACGACTGGTGGAACCTCGAGAACCTCGTCGAACGGCGCATGGCGGATCTCGGCTGCCCCGACGGCGCGAAGCCGGTTTCGGTCCTCTCCGGCGGCGAGCGCCGCCGCGTGGCGATCGCGCGGCTCCTCCTCTCGAACCCCGACGTCCTGCTCCTCGACGAGCCGACGAACCACCTCGACGCGGAGACGACGTTCCGGCTGGAAGCGTACCTCAAGGAGTTCAGGGGGACGCTGATCGTCGTCACGCACGACCGCTACTTCCTGAGCGACGTGACCGACTGGATCCTGGAGCTCGACAAGGGCATCTGCTACCCCTACAAGGGCAACTACGAGGAGTGGCTGAAGCAGAAGGAGGCGATGCTCGCGCGCGAGGCGAAGGTGGAGAAGTCGCGCCAGAAGATGCTCGAAAACGAGCTCAAGTGGATCCAGACCAACCCGAGCGGCCGCCACGCCAAGGCGAAGGCGCGCGTCGAACGGTACGAGGAGCTCCAGAAGCAGCAGGTCTCGACGCGCGAGGACGATCTCGTCATCCGCATCCCGCCGGGTCCGCGCCTCGGCAATCTCGTCGTGCGCGCCGAGCACGTCAAGATGGCGTTCGGCGACCAGGTGCTCTACAGCGACCTCAACTTCGACCTGCCGCGCGGCGGCATCGTCGGCGTCATCGGCGCGAACGGCGCGGGCAAGACGACGCTCTTCAGGCTCATCACGGGCCAGCTCCAGCCGGTCGCGGGCACGTTCACGGTCGGCGAGACGGTGAAGCTCTCCTACGTCGACCAGACGCGCTCGGAGCTGAAGCCGGACGAGACGGTCTACGAGGCGATCACGGGCGGCGGCGAATTCGTGCGCCTCGCGGGCGAGACGATGATGAACGGCCGCGCCTACTGCTCGCGCTTCAACTTCCGCGGGCCCGAGCAGCAGAAGAAGGTCGGCGTCCTCTCCGGCGGCGAGCGCAACCGCGTGCACCTCGCGAAGCTGCTGACGAGCGGCGGCAACCTGCTGCTCCTCGACGAGCCGACGAACGACCTGGACGTCGCGACGCTCCGCTCGCTGGAGGAGGGCCTTCAGGAATTCGGCGGCTGCGTGATGGTGGTGAGCCACGACCGCTGGTTCCTCGACCGCATCGCGACGCACATCCTCGCGTTCGAGGGCAAGGGCCGGACGACGTGGTTCGAGGGCAGCTATTCCGAATACCACGAGATGCTCGCCAAGCGCAAGGGCTGACGGCGCGCGCGCGGTTGTGATATACTATCATTCAATGAAAACGACACTCCTTGGAATTCTGACGGCGGCCGGTGCGGCGCAAGGCGGGCACCATGGCGGCTGACGGCCGGGCGAGCAGCTGGACGCTCGGGCTGGCGGCGAGCCTCGCGCTTCACGCGGTGATCGTGGGGCTTCTGGTTGGCGGCGGC
>JAFUEM010000198.1 GCA_017463935.1 Kiritimatiellia bacterium | reverse complement strand
GCCAGCGCCGCGCCGATTGCGGCGAGACCGATGATCGTTCGTGTCAAATGCATCATGGGCACCCCCTTCCCCTCCTTATATGGTACGGCCCTATTATAGCATTTTCCGCCGCGCCTGTCCGCACGTGCAGGACATTTTCAAGACTCACTCAGCCGAGGCGGGCGGCGAAGTCGGCGTAGCCGAAGGTGCGCAGCGTCTCGACCGTCCCGTCTTCATGCCGCAGGGCGATGTCCGGCAGGTTGACGCCGTTGAACGTGTTGTTCTTCACCATCGAGTAGATCGCCATGTCCTCGAAGACGACCGTGTCGCCCGCGTGGAGCGGACGCGCGAACGCGTAGACGCCGATCTCGTCGCCCGCCAGGCACGTCGGCCCGCCGAAGCGATAGGTGAAGTGTTGAGAGTTGAGAGTTGAGAATTGAGAGTTGACAGCCTGACCACTATCCGGACTCCTTTCCCCGCTCTCCATTCTCAACTCTCCATTCTCAACTCTCAACTCTCCACCCTCAACTCTCACCCGCGGTGTGTAGGGCATCTCCAGCACGTCCGGCATGTGGCACGCCGCGCTCGTATCGAGAATCGCGTTCGCGATCCCGTCCGCGCCGCGCGGCTGGATTTCGAGGATGCGTGCCTCGAGCGTGCCCGCGTTGAGCGCCACCGCCTCGCCCGGCTCCAGATAGACCGTCAGGTGCGGATGGCGGCGGCGGAAATCGTTCAGGAGCGCGACGAGCGCGTCCACATCGTAGTCCGCGCGCGTGATGTGGTGGCCGCCGCCGAAGTTCACCCATTCCATCTGCGGCAGCAGGTCGCCGAACTTTTCCTCGAACCCCGCCAGGACTTTCTGCAGCTCCGCCACGCCCTGCTCGCACAGGCAGTGGAAATGCAAACCCGAGAGAGTTGAAAGTGGAGAGTTGAAAGTTGAAAGTTGCGCGTCGAGGTCGGCGCGTCGGGTACCGAGACGCGACGAAGGCCGGCACGGGTCGTACGCGGGCGTCGTCGCGACAGAGACTTCGGGATTCACCCGGAGCCCCGCCGACACGCCGCGCGCGCGCGTCCTCTCGCCGTAGAGCGCAACCTGACGCGGCGAATTGAAGACGATATGATCGACGAGCCCCAGCAGCTCCTCCATCTCCTCCGGCACGAACGCGGGCGCGAAGACGTGCGTCTCGCCGCCGAAGTTGTCGTGGCCGTGCCGCGCCTCGAAAAGCGAGCTCGCCGTCGTGCCCGCGAGATACTGCGCGCAGAGCGGGTACGTCGCCGCGCACGAAAACGCCTTCTGCGCGAGGAGAATCCGGGCTCCCGTGCGGTCCGCGACGCCCTTCAGAACCGTCAGATTGCGCCGGAGCGCCGCCTCGTCGATCACGTAGCGCGGCATCAGTCCACCTTGACGGGATTGAAGTTCTCCTGCCACGGCAGGCCCTGCACGTTCAGTTCCGCCATGAACGGATCGGGATCGAACTCCTCGCACGTGTGGACGCCCTTCGCGGTCCACCTGCCCTCCAGGAACATCTTCGCGCCGATCATCGCGGGCACGCCCGTCGTGTAGCTGATCGCCTGCGAGCCGACTTCGGCATAGCACGCCTGATGGTCGCAGATGTTGTAGACGTAGTAGCTGACCGGCTTGCCGTCCTTCATGCCCTCGAAGATGCAGCCGATGTTCGTCTTGCCCTTCGTGCGCGGGCCGAGCGACGCGGGGTCGGGCAGCAGCGCCTTCAGGAACTCGATCGGGACGATCTTCTGCCCCTTGAAGTCCACGGGATCGATGCGCGTCATCCCGACATTTTCGAGGCACTTCAGATGCGTCAGGTAGCTCTGCCCGAACGTCATGAAGAAGCGGATGCGCCGGATGCCCTTCAGGTTGCAGCCGAGCGATTCGAGCTCCTCGTGATGGAGGAGATACATGTCCTTCTCGCCCACGCCGTCGAAGTTGTAGACGCGCTTGATCGCCATCGGCGCGGTCTCGACCCACCAGCCCTTGTCAAACGCCTTGCGGCAGTCGACCGGCACGCCGTGCCCGTCCACCACGCGCGACGCTCCACTCTCCACTTTCAACTCATCGGCGACCCAGTAGCTGCCCTTCGCCGCGACCTCGCGGATGTTGATCTCGGGGTTGAAGTTCGTCGCGAAGGGATAGCCGTGGTCGCCGCCGTTGCAGTCGAGGATGTCGAGCGTGTGGATCTCGTCGAAGTAGTGCTTCTGCGCGTAGGCGGAGAAGACCTGCGTGACGCCGGGGTCGAAGCCGCAGCCGAGAATCGCCGTCAGCCCCGCCTTCTCGAAACGTTCGCGATACGCCCACTGCCACGAATACTCGAAGTGC
The DNA here is from genome assembly GCA_017463935.1 of Kiritimatiellia bacterium. GTDB lineage: Bacteria > Verrucomicrobiota > Kiritimatiellia > RFP12 > UBA1067 > UBA1067. The sequence continues at coordinate 5,587 of JAFUEM010000198.1, read as the reverse complement.
GCCTCCTCGGGCGGCTCGTAGTTGGCGGTGTCGAGGTAGCTGACGCCGGCGGCGAGGCACGCATCCATGATCGCGAGGTCCTGATACGGCAGCGCGATGTTCATCACGAGATCGGGCTTGAAATCCTTGATCAGGGCAACGGTCTTCGCGACATCCATCGCATCGAGCTGCGCCGTGGCGATACGCGTTGAGAGTTGAGAGTCGAGAGTCGAGCATGGGGTCTTCGCCCGCCCGGACCAACCGTCCGCGACGCGGCGTTCGATGTCCGCCCTGATCGCGTCGCAGCGCGCCTTCGTGCGCGAGGCGATCAGAAGTTCGCCGAACACGTCGGGGTTCTGGGCCATCTTGGCGGCCGCCACGCCGGCGACGCCGCCGGCACCGATGAGCATCACACGTGCCATTTCTTCCGTTCCTTTCTTGATGGATGTTGCTGAAAATTCCGTGTCCGTATTTCTGCCGTTTATCTCCTCAAAAAGCCATAGTCGTAGACCTTCGGCTCAATTTGCCGCGCAAGGGTCTTCATCGCCGCGCGGAGATTGCCGAGAAGTTTCGTATAGGTTGCGTCAGCACTTGCAGAATTCATTTTCCTCTTGCCGCGCGCATCGACGCTCGCGCCCTGGAAATGCAGTCGGATATCGTAAAACGAAGCATTGGGATTGGCGCTGGGCTGAGCATGGTAGTAGCGCCACAGTTCGCGCCCTGCGTCGAGAACCGCACGGGAAGCGGGAGTGAGGTTTTCTTTAACGCAGAGGCGCAGAGACGCAGAGAGGTTTTCGACAGGATTTACAGGATTAACAGGATTTGGTCCGGAGGCAATTCTTCCACTCAGGAAATCGCTCATGAAATGGCTCTTGAAGCAGTCCTTCGCCCCGACCTCCTCTTCCGAGAACGGAATCCAATGGTTCACGCCGTCGCGGCTCTTTATAGTGTTATCAAACAATGACCAGACAAGGCAATCCGCCTTAAATTGAACATCATTATTCCACTCGTCGTCAGGCCATAAAAATTCTTCCTTGTTGTTTTCCCATGTTGGTTCAATGCAATGCCGAACTGCCAAGTAGACGGCGAATGGAATGAGGTTGGATGGTGTTATTGATGCAACCTTATGTTGCTGAATGTCGCTCTCAGTCGGCTTTGATGTTATAAACAGACTTGCGCGCTGTTGCATACTGACACCAGGCAATGACATGTAGGCGATTCTCTTCGCTGACGTGTCCTTATCATAAAAACGCCTAAGCCAATCGCTTATCATCCTGCCACGAATAGAAGCATGAAAGGTTTTCGTCCGCATGAATTGTGCCGTTCTGTCAACAACATCAACGTTAACGCGACGAATCTCATCCCCTTCGCCCAAGTGCCAAATGGTAAAAGCAACGGGAAACGCACCTTTAACATTATCGAATGTGTCAGCAGGGCAGATGAATCCGCGCCCAAATGATGAATGCCACAGCGACCGAAACAACGCGCAATTCTGCGAGCAAACAAACTTCATCGTACTAAACGATCCAAGCACAGCACTCGGAATCTCGTTGTATATCCGCAAAAAGAACTGCACATATAACTCACGGGTTGCCGTGCCCACCTTGCCCGAGAACTCTCTGTAGACCTTGCTGTCTCGCGCGACATTCGTTCGATTATCGCCGGTGCCGACAATAACCTTTCTGTTGGAGTGTTCCGCATACGGCGGATTGATGTAGATGACGAGCCTTTTGCGCTTTTCCGGGTCGTCGATTATTTCCTTGAGGCCCTTCGGCAGTTTGTCGAAGGAGTCGTTGAGGAAGTCGAACTGGAAAATGTGACTTTCAAGCAGGTTCGCGCCGTTCTTCGCGCGTTCGCGCATGACATCTACATCCTGTTGATCCAAAGTCGACGCCCAGATTTTGTATTTGTTTGTGAGCCCTGCCAAAAGGTTGCCGGTCCCGGCACAGCAGTCCCAGATGTAATAGTCGTCCTGCCAGTTTTCGCCGAGCTCAAGTTCAAGGTAATGTTGCGAAAGCTCCACCCATTTCTTCGGCGTAAAGAACGAGCCCTTGCGCTCGCGCACGTCCTGCGGCACGAGGAGGTCGAGGCGATTGACGATGAAATTCCAGTAGTCTCTGCGCGGCGGACGCTTGTAGCGCCGCCAGAACGCGGCGTAGGCGTCGATCCCACCGGGATTGAAACCGAAGGCGAGCGTGGCGAACAGGTCGTCCTCGTTCTTGCGCTTGACGGTGTAGGGCGTGGAGGACTTCGCATCGAAGGTGATGTAGAAGTCGTTCGCCACGCGGTCGTCGGCGATATCGACCGTGCCGTTGTCGTCGATGTTCATTTCCGCCAGGTAGAAGTCGCGGTCGTAGATGACGTATTTTTTCTTGAGGACGTCCCAGGGCGCGTCGATGAACGGCATGACGATTTCGCGCCACTGGCGGTAGATGTGGGTGAAGTTGTTCTTGTTGATGAGAATTTTCGAGATGTCGCGGCGGCCCGACTTGAAGTTGGCCTTGATGAAGTGCCGGAGCTCGTCCGCGTCCTCTGCGAACCTGAACAGCAGCTTGTTCTTCTCGACGACACCTCTCGCCAGTTCGTAAAGTTCCGCGAACTCCTTGGTTTCATGGTCGCTCGGCGTGACGGTCCAGTCGAAATCGTTTTTGCCAAAGACATCCAGGACGGCGTCATAGGGAAGGAAGGCGATTTTCTCCGCGTCGAACGCCCCGAGAAAATGCGGCGGCAGGTTCTTGTCGGCGGTATGCTGTCCGCCGATCGTCAGGATGAGCTGGACGAAGCTTGCGACAATGTCCTTCCTGTTGCCCGCCTTCGCCTCGGCCCAGAGCATCGGTTCGGCGGCGAACCCAAGGGCCAGCTCGGTCGCGGGGATGTCCACGCAAAAATCGACGTTGCCAATAATTCGGGTGCAGTCGAACGCATTGAACCAGTCGGCGGCGACCTTGTTCTTCAGCTCCTCCTCGCGGAGCGCGGGCGAATAGCAGATGTTTGTTTCGCGCATATTTTTCATCCTATCGTATTCGGATCACCAATGGTGTGTTTTCGGCGGAACAGTCGATCTGCGCAACGGGCGCGTTAAGGCCTCGGCAAACGACTTTCAACGTATCCCATCCGGCATCGAAGAGCAAGCGCGGCGGTTCGGCCGCGCGCGCGGCAAAAACGGGAACGCCGCCGGCCGACAGTTCGAGCGCATGCGGCGCGGCCCCGGGAGCGACAAACAGCCGCCCGTCTAGCGCCGTCCGCCCCGCTGCGCCCGGCTCGGCCGTTTCCGCGCCCGTGACACAATCGACGATCTTCCAGGCCCCGCAATCCCACCCGACGAGCGCCGCCTCTTCGAAACGGGCGAGAACGCCGTCCGCGTTCGCATCGCGTCCGAACACGAGCGAGACGCAGTTGGACGGCGAGGCGTCCAGCTCCAGCCGGAACGAGAAGATGCGCGCATCGGCGCCGGCCGCCGGCAGCGCAACGTTCGTCACCACCTCCGCATCATCCCATTCCGCCGCCGGCAGCGGCGGAATCGAAAGCGCGGCGGCCGCGCAGGATGCGCGCGCGCACAGCAAAAGGAGCAGCGCTGCGGCCCCTGCTTTCATGCGCGCACCCCTTTCCTTGACGCAACGAAATATATTGCCGAAATCCGTCATTTGATTTCTCCAGCTTTACGCCCGTCAACGTTTGTAGCCACTCGCGCCGGAACCATGATTTTGAACATCGTATTGGTTCGGGAATCCATTTCCCGATAAAGAGAGATTTTCTCATTGATGTTCTCCATGAGCCGAGCCCACTGCGCAACGCCTTTCTCCGCCGCTTGCCTTTCTCTTTCCGATTTGGCGCTCGCCATCCGCTTTGCGAGAGCAACTTCGTTTTTCCGTGCCTGTTCATATCCCCCGACAAATTGTGCTATCGCTTTCTCCCTTTTCTCCTCCGCACCTTCCAGATCAAGGTCTGCCAAGACTTCCATGCTAGCGTTGGCGACGTCCACCGCCAAAGACGAATCCGACGCAATAACCGTCAATCGAATCCGATAATAAGACATGGGAACGGCATGGAACGAAATTGTCTTTATCGCCTCCAACACCGCTTCATCATCCCCGTTTCGGCCATGCGAATCATGCAGCTTGTGCAACACGCGTTGCTCAAAATCGGCAGGACGCTTGTCCCAGAAAACATCCATGAAAAGGTCAAAACTGCGTGGCCCGCACCAGTCTTGCATGGAAGGCGTCTCCATCTCCATTCCATAAAATCCATAGTAAAATATTCCACGAGCCTCATACAGCCGGGGGCTGCGAGCCTTTGCGAAACAGCAAACCAACGCTAAAATGCCAAGCAAAATGGCAACTAAATAAGCAATCGTCTTTTTCGCCTTCTTCATTCTGCATCCTTTCGATTAATGCTGTGCAAACATGCCGCATCCCCGCAAAGGCAGATGCGTCTCGATATTAATGTCAAGATTTTCACCTCAAAGTCCATGCATCCATTGAATTGTTTGACCGTCGAGCAAAATGCGACAATATCGACTGCGGGATAAGGCATGCCCATGCTTCTCAATCGATACCGTCCCATCTTCTGATATTGAGAAGACTTGTTGATAAGCATTCGGCGCCCCACCTATCAACAGCGGGCGCGTGGCAGCGTTCGAATTGCACGCATGCTCTGTTTCAGCGACACCATGTCTATCGTCACCGTCAAACCGCATCCTAAACCAACCTATCGGTACATCCCATACAAGTCGTCCCGCAGACCAATTGTCGTATGTCCCAGAATGCCCTGCTCGGTCAACAGTCCAATAGTTGTTCGTCCCGACTCGCGTCGCCATCCCCCAACCATCGTCAAATACGAATGAATGAGTCCATCTGCCGGTGTAATTTGTCGTCGCAAAGAATCCCGATGGCATATTGGTATGGGCACAAGGAATTTCGGACACCATGATTCCATGGAATGACACGTTCATCGGACCAACATAGTTCGTTATAACGAGTAGCGCACCACCGACCAGGCCTGGCAAAAGGCACGGTGCATTGTATGCATCCCAACCAACGCCACGACTGATGACCTCGCTCGGTTCGATAATCGTCATCGACGGGTTATACTCTGCCTCTCGATATGTAACCTTCAGATTCGGCGTTGCAGTGTAAATAGGGCACGCATATATCCTTTCATCAAAATCCACAATATTATCGTACAGCCAAGACTCATCTTCATTTATGCGCGTCACATCCAGGATTGTCGTCGCACTTTCAGGGAATGTGCGAACCCTGACACGCTCCCCGACGCCGTAGACATGACGGTTGGTGCAGGGATTTTCGGGCGCAGCCCACACCGGCGTCAGCTCCAGCCGAACAGCCGTCAGGGCGCAGTCGTTCGTCCACGCTTCACCCGTGCCGGCGCCCGTCAGTGTCGCCGTCACGATGATGTCATCCGCCGCCGCACTCGCCTCGTTGCCCTCGTAGACGACGGAGTAGGATACCTGCGTCGACGCGGGCACGGCCACGGGCGCAAACGGCAGATCCGGGCCCGAAAGGTGCGTCAGCTTCGCGAGGTTCGACGAAGCGACCGTCAGCGTTCCGCCGCTCGGCCCGCCGCAGGCGACGATGTTGAGCCGCGTCCG
>JAFUEM010000197.1 GCA_017463935.1 Kiritimatiellia bacterium | reverse complement strand
CGGCGCGGCCGCGGGTGCGCGGCGTGTTCTACGACGGGCAGGTGTTCGACGCGGCGGCGTTCGTCCTGCGCCGCATCCGCGCCGCGCGCCGGTCGCTGCTGCTCATCGACGGCTGGGTGGACCTGGCCACGCTCGAGCTTCTGGCACGCAAGCGCGCGGGCGTGGCGGTCTCCCTCGTGACGTCGACGTGCGGCAACGCGCTGACGGCGGCGGACATCCGGCGCTTCAACGAGCAGTACGGCGGCCTGACGGTGTGCGAGAGCAAGAGCTTCCACGACCGCTTCCTCGCGGTCGACGACCGCCGCCTCTACCTGATCGGCACGTCGCTGAAGGACCTCGGGCGCAAGTGCTTTGCGTTCACCGCGCTCGACGCCGCCGAGATCCCGCGCCTGAAGGCGAGGATCTAAACCTCCAAACTTCCGCTATTCCTGCGCTAATTGTGATATACTATTGAAAACTCAGGAAAGGAAACGAGATGAAGATTGACACTCTCTGCGTGCAGGGCGGATGGACGCCGAAATGCGGCGAACCGCGCCAGGTCCCGATCTACCAGACGACGACGTTCAAATACGACACGACCCAGCACATGGCCGACCTCTTCGACCTCAAGGCGTCGGGCTACTTCTACACGCGGCTCGCGAACCCGACGAACGACGCGGTGGCGAAGAAGATCGCCGCGCTCGAAGGCGGCGTCGCGGGCATCCTCACCTCGTCGGGACAGGCGGCGTCGACGTTCGCCGTGCTCAACCTCTGCAACGCGGGCGACCACGTCGTCTCGTCGGCGCAGATCTACGGCGGCACCTTCAACCTCTTCGCCGTGTCGCTGAAGAAGCTCGGCATCGAATTCACCTTCGTCGATCCCGACGCGGACGCGAAGACGATCGCGCAGGCGATCCGCCCCAACACGAAGTGCATCTTCGGCGAGACGGTCTCGAACCCGTCGGGCTGCATCCTCGACATCGCGAAGTTCGCGAAGGTCGCGCACGCGGCGGGCGTGCCGCTCATCGTCGACAACACGTTCCCGACGCCGATCCTCTGCCGCCCGATCGAGCACGGCGCCGACATCGTCGTGCACGCGACGACGAAGTACATGGACGGCCACTCCGCGCAGGTCGGCGGCTGCATCGTCGACTCGGGCAACTTCGACTGGACGAAATATCCCGAGCGCTTCGCGGGCCTCGTCGCGCCCGACCCGTCGTACCACGGCCTCAGCTACACGCAGACGTTCGGCAAGATGGCGTACATCGTCAAGGCGACGGCGCACCTGATGCGCGACTTCGGCTCGATCCCTTCGCCGTTCAACGCGTTCCTCGTGAACCTCGGCCTCGAGTCGCTGCACGTGCGCATCCGCCGCCACGCCGAGTCCGCGCTCAAGATCGCGAAGTGGCTCAAGACGCAGAAGAAGGTCGCGTGGGTGAACTTCGCGGGGCTGCCCGATTCGCCCTACCGCAAGCTCCTCAGGAAGCAGTTCGACGGCAACTCGCCGTGCGGCGTGATGACGTTCGGCATCAAGGGCGGGCGCGCGGCGTCGATCAAGTTCATGGATTCGCTCAAGCTCGTCGGCATCGTCACGCACGTCGCGGACGCCTGGACGTGCGTCCTGCATCCGGCCTCGCACACGCACCGGCAGCTCACGGACGCGCAGCTCAAGGCGGCGGGCATCCCGCCGGACCTCATCCGACTCTCCGTCGGACTGGAGGATCCGGACGACATCATCGCCGACCTGAAGCAGGCGCTGGCGAAAATCAAGTAAACAACGGACGACACAAGACGGGAGCATCGGAATGAAGAAGGTCAAACTGACGGATGGAATCATCGCGCTCGCGCTGGGCGCGGTGGCGGCGGTGCTGTATTTCTGCTCGCTGGCGGGCTACGCCTATCCCGGCGAGAGCGCGCACCTGACGGTGATCTGGCAGGGGCTCGACACCGAACCGTTCCACCGCTATCCGCTGATGGCGTCGTTCGCGCGGCTCTTCGGCGCAGGCAACGTTCTCGCGCCCGTCTGCGGCGCGCTGGCGACGATGCTCGTCTACGTGTTCGTCGTCAGCCTGATGCGCCACCGCATCAAGGGCGACGAGACGGAGGGCTTCGCCACGCGCGCGAGCCGCTTCGGCGGCCTCGTCGCGGCGGTCGTCTTCCTGATGAATCCGGCGGTCCGGTCCGCCGCCTCGCATCTGGAGCCGCGCCTCTTTGACGTGACGTGGGCGCTGGCGGCGCTCGTCCTGCTCGTGCCCTACGCGCGCCTGCCGAAGGCGGTCGCCTGGCTCTGCCCGGCGGCGAGCGCCGTGATGGCGGGCCTGGGGCTTGCGGACTCGCCGTTCTTCCTCCTGATCCTGCCGCTCTGCCTCGCGGCGGCCGCGGCGGTCTCCCGGCGGCGCGGCGGGCGCGGCTATCCGCTCGCGGCGCTCTTCGCGGTCGTCTTCATCGCGTCGTTCTTCATCTTCGCGGGCAATGCGGCGGGCGACTTCGGCGCGCTCATGAAGTCGCTCAAGGACGCGGCGAAGCTCTACACCGCGCCGAAGGACTGGCTCTTCGTCCTTCTCTTCGCGACGCTGCCGTTCGTCGTCCTGCTCTTCTCCAGCCGCCGCGCGTTCACGGAGAAGAGCGGCTGGACGCAGTGGATCTTCCATCTGGCGATGACGTTCGTCGCGGTGCTGGCGATCGCCACGCCCCTCGCGCCCGCGTCGCTGATGCGGCCGAGCGGCATCCTGCCCGTCGCCGCGGTCCTCTTCGTCGCGGTCACCGCCGGCTACCTCACGGTCTACTGGCATCTCCAGTTCCTGGCCGCCGTGCGCATCAACGAGTCGACGGCCGCGGAAACCGGCGCGCCCAAGCGCATCGGCCGCCTGCTCGCCTGCATCGCCGGCGGCGTCCTCGCGGTCGCCCTCGTCTTCACGGTGCTCCTCGATCTCTTCTCCTTCGACAAGGACGCGGGCGCGTTCGCGGACCGGGCGGCGGAGAAGGTCCTCGCCGACCTCGGCACGCGCACGTGGCTCGTCTCCGACGGCACGCTCGACGACCACCTGCGGCTCGCCGCCGCGCGCCTCGGCCGCGAGCTGAACCTCATCTGCCTCGACCGCGACCTCGACAGCGACTACCTCGCGGAACTCGGCGCGCTCGTCAAGGAGAAGCAGGTCGGCGGCGCGCGCAACGCGGAGCTGGCGCTGTCGCTCTCGCTCGGCGTGCTGCCGTTCGTGCAGGACTGGTTCGCCTCCGATCCGGCGGCCGCGAAGGAAGTGGCCATTTTCGGCGCGAGCGATCTCTGGTACGCGGCGAAGGTGACGCCCGTGCCCGAATTCTTCTTCTTCGGCGGCGACCCGTCGCGCGAACCCGACTGGGCCGCGTCGTGGGCGGAATTCAAGGACATCCTCACCGCGCCGCAGGGCTGGGGCAGCTACCGCCTGTGGCAGAACGACGATCCCGTCGAGAAGATGCGCCTCAACCTGCGCCGCCACCTCGGCCTCGTCGCCAACAACCGCGGCGTGTGGCTGCAGGACGCGGGCCGCGAGGAGGAGGCGTTCGACCTGTACGAGCTCGTCCTCAAGGAGATCGACGCGGACAACGTCTGCGCGCTCTTCAACGAGTTCGAGCAGGCGCGCGCGGGCCTCGCGCGCGCGGCCGCGCGGAAGAACGAGCTGGAGAAGGCGCTCAAGGCGATCGTCGACGACGCGAACCGCCGCTACCGCCTGTGGGCGCTCGGCAACTACTACGGCTACATCCGCAGCCCCGAGATCTTCATCCGCCTCGGCTTCACGTGGGCGCGCTCGGGCCGGCCGGGCGAGGCGCTCAGCCAGATTCGCCGCGCGATCGACTTCATTCCGACCGACAACCGCCGCACCGTGCTGAACATGATGGCGGCGCTCTACGCGAGCGAGCACGACGCGCGCAAGTCGCGCGAGGTCTACGAATCGGTGCTGGCGGACGACGCGACGAACCACGACGCGCTCATCGGCCTCATGCGGCTCGAGCTGCTCGACGGCAACAGCGAGAAGGCGATGGAGTACCTGCGCCAGGCGACCGCGGCGGCGGGCGACGATCCGCGCGCGAACATCGAGAACGCGCTCCTGCACCTGATGCGCAACGAGCTGGCCGAGGCGAAGGCGCTGCTGCGAAAGGCGACGGACGCCGACCACGGGAACCTCCAGGCGTGGTCGCTGACGGCCGCCGTCACGATGCAGCAGATCGATGCGTCGAAGGACGAGAAGGAGAAGGCCGCGCTCGCGAAGGAGCTCGAGGAGCAGATCCTGACGACGATGGAGAAGCAGGCGCGCACGCCGAACGACTACTACGTGCAGACGACGCGCGCGTTCCTCCTCATGCGCAAGGGCGAGGAGCACCGCCGCGAGGCGCGCAATGCGTTCGTCGCCGCCGCGCAGGACCGTCCCGACATCGCCGCGACGGGCGACATGATCCTCGGGCTCGACATCTCGCTCAACGACACCGAGCACGCCGAGCGCCAGGCGCGCGACATCCTCCGCCGCAACCGCAAGGCGCCGCTCGCGAACTACGTGATGGGTTCGCTCGCGCTCCAGAAGGGCGAGTACGCGCAGGCCGAGGCGTTCCTCCGCCGCGCGGCGGATGCGCCGCGTCCGGTGACGCTCGCCCTGAACGACCTCGCCGAGGTGCTCCGGCGCAACAAGAACTTCACCGAGGCCGAGCGCTACGCGCGTCAGGCCGTCGCGGCGGAACCGCGCCTCTACGTGGCGTGGGAGACGCTCGGCGCGATCCTGCTCGACGCGAACGGCGACCTCGACGAGGCCGAGGCGTCCGTCAGGAAGGCGTGCGAGCTGTCGAAGGACGAGAACGGCCGCGACGCCGACGTGCGCATGCTCGTCACCCTGGCGCGCGTCCAGCTCGCGCGCGGCGACACGGTGCACGGCAAGACGACGCTCCGCATGGTGCAGAAGCGCATCGACGAGCTGTCGGCGTTCGAGCGGTCCGAATTCGAGGAGCTGCGCAAGAGCGCCCGGTAAGCGACCATGCTGGGCTGTCTCCTCTTCGCCGCCGCGTTCCAGGTGCTGCCGTTCTACGAGCAGCGCCCCGCCGACGATTACTACGCGGTGCGGCCGCTGTGGTCGACCGAGCGCGGCGACGTGGACGTCGTCTGGCCGGTCTTCACCTGGCATGACGACTGGTGGAGCTTCTGCCGCCTCGTCAACTGCCAGGCGTACCACGACGGCGCGGACGGCTACCAGTTCACGGTCGTGCCGCTCTGGTTCAACGGCCGCGACCGGGAGAAGGGCGGCTACGCGGGGCTCTTCCCGCTCGCCGGGTACCACCCGCACGTCGGGATGATGTACGACGTCAAGTTCGCGCTCTGGCCGCTCTGGCACCAGTACCGGATGCCGCGCGGGCGCGGCTGGATGAAGACGAACGCCGTCCTCTTTCCGCTCGTCAGCTGGCGCGACGACGGCGCGTGGAGCGTCTGGCCGCTCTACGGCCTCAACCGCCAGCGCGAAAGCGACCACCGCTACGTCCTCTGGCCGCTCGTCACGTGGGCGGGCTACCGCGAAGACCGCGACACGGCGGGCGAAGGGTCTTCGTGGATGGTCTGGCCGCTCTACGGGCGCATCCGCCGCGCGCGCGAGGAACAGGACCTCTACCTGCCGCCGTTCTTCTCCTTCGCCGAGACGTTCGCCAAGGGCGAGGCGCGCCGGCACCTGTCGACGCGCGTGCGCTGCCCGTGGCCGCTCGTCGATTACGAGTCCACGCCGTCGCGCTGGCGCCTTTCCGTCTGGCCGTTCTGGGAGCGGAGCATCGACATCGACTACACGCACCGGAAGGAATCGACGCGCGTGACGCGCTTCGGCTGGAAGCTCGTCGAGCTCTACGACGACGAGACGCGCGTCTTCCCGTTCTGGGCGTCCGGCCGCGACCACTTCCGCCTGTGGCCGTTCTGGGAGTCGGAGACGGAGAAGCTCGGCGCCGTCGCGCGCGGCCGCTTCCTCGCGCTCATGCCGATCCGCTGGGTGCCGCCGGTCGACCGCAACTGGGCGAAGTTCTGGACGTTCTACGAGAACGAATCCACGCCGCTCTACACCGACCATTCGCTCCTGTGGGGCCTCATCCGCTGGAGGACGCTCAAGCCGTGAGGCGCGCGCTCAAGCTCTGGGCGTGGGCGGTCCGCGCGAACCAGTGGACGAAGAACGGCGTCGTGATGATGGCGTGGTTCTTCTCGGTCGCGGACGCGAGCCAGAAGACGCTTGCGCGCGGCTGGACCTCGTTCCTGATGGCGTTCGCGATGGCGGGCGCGTTTTCGTTCATCTCCTCGGCGTTCTATCTCCTGAACGATGTCTCCGACTACGAGTCCGACCGCCGCCATCCGGTCAAGCGGCACCGCCCGATCGCGGCGGGGCTCATCGACCGCATCGTCGCCGTCCGCGTCGCGCTCGTCCTCTTCGCGGTCGGCTTCGCCTATCCGGCGCTCGTGATCATGTTCCTCCCGTCGCGCACCATCGCCTTCGGCTCCGTCCTCGCCTACACGGTGATGCAGTGCCTCTACACGGGCTTCCTCAAGCGCGTGCCGTACGTGGACGTGGCGACGCTCGCGGCGGGATTCGTCCTGCGCGCCGTCGCGGGCGCGGCCATCATCGATGCGTACATCTCGCCGTGGCTGCTCGTCTGCACGTTCACGCTGTCGATGTTCCTCGCGTTCTGCAAGCGCCGCCACGAGCGCGACCTCGCCATCGAATCGCGCGCCGTGCTCCGGCGCTACCAGCCGCATCTCCTCTCGGGCCTCATCGTGTTCGCCGCCGTCGCGTCGGTGGCGGAATACCTCGTCTACACGCTGACGTCCCGCATGGGTGCGCGTTTCCCGTACCTGTGGACCACGACGCTCTTCGTCGCGCTCGGCATCGCGCGCTATCTTGCGCTCGCCTACCGCAAGGGCGACGTCGGCCGTCCCGAAAAGGTGCTCCTGACCGACAAGGTTCTGTGGCTGATCCTGCTCGGCTACGCCGCGAGCGCCATCACCGTCGTGCTGCTCGGGCGATGACGTTTCTCGACGAGCTGGCCGCGCGGCGACGCTTCGGCATGAAACCGGGTCTTGGGGCGATCCGCCGCCTCGCCGCCGCGCTCGGCGATCCGCACGAACGGCTGCGCGGCG
>JAFUEM010000196.1 GCA_017463935.1 Kiritimatiellia bacterium | reverse complement strand
GCGGCGTGGTGGCGGCGCACGCGGTGTCGGAGGACGAGAACGTGATCTCGATCACGAGCAACCAGCAGATGGTCCGCAGCCGCGTCGCGGACTTCCGCGTGCAGGGCCGCTCGGCGCAGGGCGTCCGGCTCGTCCGGCTGACGGACGGCGCGACGCTCGTCTCCGTGTCGGTCTGCGAAGGCGCCGAGGAGGCGGCGGACGAAACGTCGGCCTCGCCTGCGCCGGACGCCGGAACGGACGCGGCGGCCGAAACGCCCGCCGGAAACGACGAACCCACCACCCCCCGCACCTGACGACCATGACAGAGAAATGCGCAGTCTATCCCGGCACCTTCGATCCGATGACGAAGGGTCACTTCGACCTGATCGTGCGCGGCGCGAAGCTCTACGACCGGCTGATCGTGGCCGTCGCGGCGACGAGCACGAAGTCGGGCGCGATGTTCGCCGCGGCCGACCGCATCGCGATGATCCGCGAGGACGTGGCGGCGGCGGGGCTCGCGAACGTCGAGGTCAAGGTGCTCGACACGCTGCTCGTCGACTTCTGCCGCCGCGAGGGCGTGAAGGTCGTCATCCGCGGCGTGCGCGTCTACAGCGACTTCGAATACGAATTCCAGATGGCGCTCACCAACCGGCGCATGGCACCGGAGATCGAGACGCTCTTCATGATGCCGAGCGAGCACCTCGCCTACGTGACGGCCTCGACCGTCCGCGAGATCGCGCGCTACGGCGGCGACACCGCGCCCTTCGTGACGGCGGCGGTGCAGAAACGGCTGCAAGAAGGAAAAGGACAAAAATGAAAGTGACAGAAGACATCAAGTACATCGGCGTCAACGACCACCAGGTCGATCTCTTCGAGGGGCAGTTCGAGGTCCCGCTCGGGATGGCCTACAACTCCTACGTCATCAAGGACGGGAAGATCGCGGTGATGGATACCGTCGACCGGCACTTCGGCGACGAATGGCTGAAGAACCTCAAGTCTGAGATCGGCGACGCGGCGGTGGACTACCTCGTCGTGCAGCACATGGAGCCGGACCACTCCGCGAACATCGCCGCGTTCGCCGCGGCCTACCCGGCGGCGAAGATCGTCGCCTCGCTGCCCGCGTTCGCGATGATGAAGAACTACTTCGGCACCGACTACGCCGATCGCCGCGTCGTCATCAAGGAGGGCGATACGCTCGCGCTCGGCCGGCACACGCTCGCGTTCGTGGCCGCGCCGATGGTCCACTGGCCCGAGGTGATGGTGACGTACGACACGACCGACAAGGTGCTCTTCTCGGCCGACGGCTTCGGCAAGTTCGGCGCGAACGACGTCGCGGATCCCGAGGGCTGGGACTGCGAGGCGCGCCGCTACTACTTCGGCATCGTCGGCAAGTTCGGTCCGAACGTGCAGGCGCTCCTGAAGAAGGCGGCGGGGCTCGACATCCGGACGATCTGCCCGCTGCACGGGCCCGTCCTCGCGACGCCCGAGGAGATCGCGCACGCGCTCCAGCAGTACACGACCTGGTCGGCCTACGACGTGGAGACGCCCGGCGTCTCAATCGCCTACACCTCCGTCTACGGCCACACGAAGGCGGCGGTCGAGAAGTTCGCCGCGATCCTCAAGGCGAAGGGCTGCCCGAAGGTGGCCGTCGCCGATCTCGCGCGCGACGACATGTACGAGACGATCGAGGACGCGTTCCGCTACGGCAAACTCGTGCTCGCGACGACGACCTACAACACGGGCGTCTTCCCGTTCATGCGCGACTTCATCAACCACCTGGCGGCGCGCTGCTACCAGAAGCGGAAGATCGGCTTCATCGAGAACGGCACGTGGGCGCCGGCCGCCGCGAAGGGCATGAAGGCGATGCTGGAGGGCCTGAAGGACATCACGTTCTGCGCGAACACCGTCACGATCAAGGGCGCGGTGACGGACGCGACGGTCGCCGCGCTGGAGACGCTCGCGGACGAGATCCTCGCCTGACGCGCGCGGCCGACCGGGGTGAAGACGCGCATCGCCAGGCACGTCGCGGACCTGCCGAAAAGCGGCATCCGCAAGTTCTTCGACATCGTTGCGCAGTCGAAGGACATCGTGTCGCTCGGCGTGGGCGAGCCGGACTTCGACACGCCGTGGCACATCTCGCGCGCGGCGGTGACCTGCCTCGAGAACGGCGGCACGCACTACACCTCGAACCTCGGCACGCCCGCCCTGCGGCAGGCGATCTGCCGCTACCTCGCGCGGCGCTTCGGCGCGACGTTCGACTGGACGCAGGAGGTGCTCGCGACGGTCGGCGTCTCGGAGGCGATCGACCTCGCGATCCGCGCGCTGTGCGAGCCGGGCGACGAGGTGCTGTACCACGAGCCGTGCTTCGTGAGCTACGCCGCGACGATCCGCCTCGCGCACGCCGTGCCGGTGGCGGTCGAGACGCACGCGGCGGACGAGTTCCGCCTGACCGTCGCGGCGCTGGAGGCGAAGGTGACGCCGAAGACGAAGGCGCTCCTGCTGAACTTCCCGTGCAACCCGACGGGCGCGACGCTCAACGTTGCGCAGATGAAGGAGATCCTGGACTTCTGCGCACGCCACGACATCATCCTGCTGGCGGACGAGGTGTACAGCGAGCTGAACTACGAGATTGAGGAGGCGGAGGATGCTTGCGCAGAGGCGCAGCTTCTGCCGTCCTTTGCCGCGTTCGCGGACGCGCGCGACCGCGTGGTGCTGCTGAACGGCTTTTCGAAGTCGTGGGCGATGACGGGCTACCGCCTCGGCTATGCGTGCGGCCCCGCCGACATCATCGACGCGATGATGAAGATCCACCAGTACGGCATCATGTCCGCGCCGACGCTGGCGCAGGCGGCCGGCGTGGAGGCGATGGACTTCGGCGACAAGGACGTCGCGCGCATGCGCCGCGAATACAGAAAGCGCCGCGACTACCTCGTGCCCGCGCTGAACGCGCTGGGCCTGAAGACGCTCCTGCCGAAGGGCGCGTTCTATCTTTTCCCCGACATCCGTTCGACCGGCCTGACGAGCGAGGAATTCGCGCTCAAGCTCCTCAAGGAGCACGGCGTCGCGTGCGTGCCGGGCGGCGCGTTCGGCCCTTGCGGCGAAGGGTACGTCCGCATGAGCTACGCCACGAGCCTCGACAAGATCAAGCTGGCGGTCGCCCGCCTCGCGCAGATGCTGGGCTGACACTGGAAACGCCTCTTTTCCTGCATCCATCTGCGGCCGTCAACAGGGCCGCGTCTGCGGGTCGGTCTCGTGACGGCGCTTGGGGACAGTTTCCAGCCGCAGGATAAATTTTGTAACCTACGCCAAAGTCGGATAGGTGGTCAGCGCGACGGGGCGGAAGAGGCCGCCCAAAGTCTTGACGCGCGTGAACGTGCCGGTCGCATCGTCATAGTGCAACGCATGGACTTCGCCCGAGCGCTCCAGCGCGACGAGCGCGAGCGTGTCCGTGACGAAGATGAAGTCGCGCGGCCACGAGCCGGAAAGAAGCGTGCGCGATCTGAATGCGAGTTTGCCCGTCGATTCGTCAAAGTCGTAGACGACAAGCGAATTCTCCCCACGGTTCGAGACGACGATGCGCTTGCCGTCGGGCGTGAAGCGGAGTGCGGCGGCGAGACGATTGGGGCGCGAGGTGTCGTCGAGAGGGCATCAAGTGCACGAAAACCGTTTTCACGATCCCATGCGAGCGACGAGACGAGGTTGCCGAGTTCCGAGACGAGAAACGCGAGGCGTCCGTTCGGATGGAAGAGAAGGTGCCGCGGCCCCGCACCTGCCGGTGCCGTCTTGAAGACGCGCGCCGCGGTTTGCCGCATTTCGGGATGCGCTCAGGGACAACGGTCTTTGGTGCACAGAACTCGACAACCCCGTTGACGTCGTGCGCCTGAAGAAGGGAACGGCCGTCTTTGCCGCGAACGACGACACGGCTTTCGCGCTGCTGGAGCGGCTGAGGGCGCGGCGGCTGAAAGCGCCCGGTGACTTTGCCGTGCTGGGCGTCGACAACGACACGCTTATCTGCGAAAACGCCCGTCCGCGCCTGTCGTCCATCCAGCCGGACTTCGAGGAGGAGGGGTTCGCGGCGGCCAAGGCGCTGGACGAGATGATGCGCGCGCCCCATCCGCTTCCCGCGCGAACGCTGCTGGCAGGCATCAAACGCATCGTCCGGCGGGAATCGACGGCGGAAATCTCCCATGCCGGGCGGTTGGTGCAGCGGGCGGTTGCCTACATCGACGCCCACGCCCTCGAGGGCATCGGCGTCAGGGATGTCGTCGCCCACCTCGGCTGTTCGCGCCGCCTCGCCGACATGCGCTTTCGCCAGCTTCAGGGGCGCACCATCCTGGATGCGATCATGGAGCGCCGTCTGGCGGAGGTGCGCCGACGGCTGGTGGAGACACGCGAGGCGATCGATGCCATTGCGCTCGACTGCGGCTTCGCCAACCCCATCTACCTCAAGACCCTTTTCAAGAAGCGCTATTCGATGACCATGCGCGACTTCCGCCGCAACCTGCGGTCGTAGAGCGGAGGTTCCTGAGGGTCGATCTTCTCCTGTTTCTTTCTGGCAGAAACGCGCCGTTGACATCTGAGTCATTTTGACCTTTGGGGACAGACCTTTGGGGACAGGCCTCAGCCGAAAGATAGATAAATGCGCAAAATGACGGTCTGAGGCGATTGAACGGAAGTTTTCTTGGGGTTTTTCCCCATCGAGCCCCCATCGATCCCCATCAATCCCCTAAGGTGTTGTGCGGCGCAAAGGCGGCGTGCGGCCTTAGAACAGGTCGGCGTGGGAGCCAGTGCGGGTGAGGGTCAGGACAAGGACGTCGTTTTCAATTCTGTAGAGAAGCAGCCAGTCGGGCGTGATGTGGCAGTCGCGCGTACCGGCCAAGTCGCCCGTAAGCGCATGGTCATGATACTGCGGCGGGAGAGGTTCGCCTTTCGCAAGCATCTTGACGACTGCGGACAATTTGGTTCGATCCACCCCGCGCTTGAGCATCTTCTTCAGCTCCTTGCGGAACTTCTTGGTTTGACGGATTGTGTATTTCATGAGAACAGAAACTCGTCAAGTTTGTTGATGTCGTTGCAGGACGGCGCGTTGGGGTCATGCGCGATGCGCTTCGCCTCTTCGATTGCTTCAAGCGTTTCTTCATACGGTGTTTTCTTGTGCCCGAGCTTGAAGGGTATCTCACCCACATCGATGCACTTCTTGAAAAAGCACGTGATGGCGGTCGTCAGGTTCATGCCGATATCCGAGAAGAACTCCTCGGCATCGGCCTTGAGGTCTTCGTCCATACGAATGGAAAGTGTGGTTGTCATGGCGTCTTATCCTTCTTGTGTTGAAAACGAGGATATTGTACTACAATTCCCGTGCGATGTCAATGCGGCATAAGCGATTTTGCTCAAGGCTCACGCCGGCCGCGTCCCATCGTGGCCCTCCCACAGTTGCGCGTCGCGCCTTTTGCGGCGGCGAGCGGCGTGAGCCGCGAACAAATCCGTGTGCCCCAAAAAGAGTTCGCGGGCTTTTCTCCGCATTGCGGGGGACGGCACGATTTGCTATACTATCGGCAACAGTCTGTGGAAGGCGGTAAACGATCAACGAGGAGGTGACGCAACGAGCGACGTGGACGCAGACACGAAAGAGATTGTCGAGGGTACGATCAAGAGCGTCGTCTACCGCAACGAGGCGAACGGCTACACCGTGCTGCACGTCGAGCTGCCGTCCGCGTTCGAGCTCGCGCGCCTGAACGAGATCACCATCGTCGGCAAGACCCAGGCGGCGTGGGAGGGCGAGGAGGTGCGCGCCGAGGGCGTGTGGGTGACGGACAAGGTGCACGGCCGCCAGTTCAAGGCCGAGAACATCACGTGCGTCGCGCCCAAGTCGATCGTCGGCATCGAACGCTATCTCGCCTCGGGCCTCATCAAGGGCATCGGCAAGGTGCTCGCCCGGCGCATCGTCGAGACGTTCGGCGAAAACACGCTCAATGTGCTCAACCACCAGTCGGCGCGGCTCGCCGAGGTGCCGAAGCTGGGCCGGGCGAAGATCGAGCAGATCCGCCGCGCGTGGAAGGCGAACGAGACGATGCGCGAGAACCTGATCTTCGGCCAGACGTACGGCATCTCGATCACGAAGATGACGAAGATCGTCCGCAAGTACGGCCCCGACGCGATCGCCATCGTCAAGGCGGACCCGTACCGGCTCTGCCGCGAAATCTGGGGCATCGGCTTCGCGACGGCCGACAAGATCGCGCTGTCGGTCGGGCTCGCGAAGGATTCGCCCCTGCGCGCGCGCGCGTCGATTGCCTACACGCTCGAGACGGAGGCGGAGGACGGCGGGCACTGCTGGACGTACGAGAACGACCTGCTCCTGCACGCGAACGAGCTGACGGAGATTCCGACGGAGATTCTCGGCGCGGCGCTCGAAAGCGAGATCGCCGACGGCCGCGTGATCGCGGAGAGCGCGGACGCGGGCGGCCCGCGCCGAATTTACCTCAAGTCCTACTGGTGGCCGGAGAAGAAGGTCGCGGCGCACGTGCAGCGCATCCTGCGCACGGACGCGTCCTTCCCGGCGATCGCCGCCGACCGCGCCATCGCGTGGTGGGAGAAGGGGGCGGGCTTTTCGCTCGCCAACGAGCAGTCGACCGCGCTCGCGCGCTGCCTCGGCGCGAAGTTCTCGATCATCACGGGCGGGCCCGGCGTCGGCAAGACGACGATCATCCGCGCGCTCGTGGAGATCTACGGCGCGCGCAAGCTGAAGGTCGTTCTCGCCGCGCCGACGGGCCGCGCCGCCAAGCGGATGACGGAATCGGTGGGCGCGGACGCGAAGACGATCCACCGCCTCCTCAAGTGGAATCCCGTCACCAACAAATTCACGTTCGACGAGGAGAACCGGCTGGAGGGCGACGTCTTCATCTTCGACGAGACGTCGATGATCGACATCAAGCTCGCGGCGGAGCTCTTCGCCGCGCTGCCGGACGCGGCGACCGTCGTCTGGGTGGGCGACACCGACCAGCTGCCGTCGGTCGGCGCGGGCTCGGTGCTCGGCGACTTCATCAAGTCGGGCGTCATCCCGTCGACGCGGCTCGACCGGATCTTCCGCCAGGCGGCCGGCGGGCTCATCGTCCTCAACGCGCACCACGTCAACGCGGGCGAGCCCATCGAGGTGCGGCCGGGCGACAGCGACTTCTACTTTGTCCGCATCGAAGACCCCGCGCAGTGCGTGCGGCGCGCGATTGAATTCATGACGACGCGCATCCCGCACAAGTTCGGGCTCGATCCGCTCCAGGACGTGCAGGTTCTGACGCCGATGCGGCGCAACCTGCTCGGGACGGAGAACCTGAACGTCGAGCTTCAGAAGGCGCTCAACCCGACGGGCGACGCGGTCGTGCGCGGCGGCACGACGTTCCGCGTCGGCGACCGCGTGATGCAGCTCAGGAACAACTACGACAAGGACGTCTACAACGGCGACGTCGGCTTCATCCGCGCCGTCGACGCCGACAGCCGCTCGGTCACGGTGACGTTCGACGGGCGGCCCGTCACGTACGACGCGGGCGACCTCGACGAGCTCGTGCTCGCCTACGCGACGACGATCCACAAGTCGCAGGGCAGCGAATATCCCGCCGTCATCGTCCTCATCCACACGCAGCATTACGTCATGCTCCAGCGCAACCTGCTCTACACCGCCATCACGCGCGGCCGGAAGCTCGTGCTGCTGATGGGCGTGCCCTACGCCGTCTCGCGCGCCATCGAAACGAGCACCGTGCGCGAGCGGCGCACCTCGCTCGCGGAAAGGCTGCGCGAGGCATGAGCGCGCGGCCGCTCATCCTCGCGCCCCTGCGCGGCGTGACGATCCGCGCGTTCCGCGCGACGTTCGCCGGGCCGATCCGGGAGGCCGGCTTCACGGAGGCGCTGACGCCGTTCATCGCGGCGACGCCGGGCTACGATCCCTTGAAGGACCGCGAGCTGAAGGGCGCGGCAGAAGTGCCGCTGCCGGACGCGGACCTCGCGCTGACGCCGCAGTTCATCGGCAAGGATCCGGCCGCCTTGCGCGCGGCGCTCGAACGGATCAGGGACGCGGGCTACGCGACGGCGGACCTCAACTGCGGCTGCCCGTTCCCGATGGTGCGCAACAAGGGGCGCGGCGCGGGGCTCCTGCGCACGCCCGACGTGCTGCGCCGGCTGCTGGAGGTCGGGTGCGCGACGATGGGCGACGGGAGGTTTTCGATCAAGGCGCGGCTCGGCGTGGAGCGGCCGGACGAGCTGCTGCGGCTCATGCCGCTCGTCAACGAATTTCCGCTCCGCTTCCTGACGGTCCATGCGCGCACGGCGCG
>JAFUEM010000016.1 GCA_017463935.1 Kiritimatiellia bacterium | reverse complement strand
CGCGCCCGGTGCCGCGCCCGGTGCCGCGCCCCATCGCCGCTGCGCGCCCGCCCACACGAGCGAGGCGAGATACTCTGCCTCGAACTGGATGCGGATCACCTTGTCGTAGCCGCCGAGCTTGTCGACGCGCCCGGCGGGGTACAGCGACGTGAGCGCGTCGAGGTCGTATTTCGCGCGCGTGCCCTCCTCGGTGCCGAACGATTCGGGAATCGCGAACTTCGGCATGATCGGGTCGGAGTCGAGCTTGTAGTCCTCGATGCGCTCGGCAACCTCGAGCGTGTTGGCGAGGAGCTCGGGGTTCTCCGCGAAGAGCGCCGCCATCTCGTCCGCCGTCTTGAAGTATTCCTGCCCCGTGTAGATCATGCGCCCCGCGTCCGACATCTTCTTGCCGGTCGACAGCGCGAGCAGCACGTCGTGCGAATCGTCGTCTTCCGCGTCGAGGAAGTGGACGTCGTTCGTCGCGATCACGCGGATGTCGAGCTTCCGGCCGAGCGCGAGCATCCCCTGGACGATCTTCAGCTGACGCTGATAGAGATCCGCGAACTCGTTCTGCGCGGCGGGCGGGATGTCGGGACCGGCCTTCACCGCCTTGTGGAGCATCACCTCGAGCGAGTAGTCGTCGCCGAAGAGATCCTTGTACCATTTGGCGATCTTCTCGGCCTCGGCCATGTTCCCCGTGTCGAGCGCGTGCGGCACCTCGCCCGCGATGCACGCCGCCGAGCAGTGCAGCCCTTCATGGTACTTCTCCAGCAGCGCATGGTCGATGCGCGGACGGCCGTAGAAGCCGTGGATGTGCGACTCGGAGATGAGCCGCACGAGGTTGTGGTAGCCGACCGCGTTCTTCGCGTGCAGGCAGAGGTGGTGGCGGAACTCGTTCTTGTCGCGCGTCGTGTAGTCGCCCGTCGAGGTGACGTACGTCTCGCACCCGAGGATCGGCTTGATCGGCGGCAGGTCGGCGAACTGCTTCTTCTTCGACCTGCACGTCTCGTGGAACGATTTGAGCGCAAAGAGGTTGCCGTGGTCGGTGACGGCCAGGGCGCGCATCCCGAGCCGCCGCGCGCGCTCCACGAGCGGCGCGATCTGGCACTGCCCGTCCAGCAGCGAATAGGTGGTGTGCAGATGAAGATGGACGAAGTCGCTCATCCTTTCGCCCTCAACCTATCGCCGCCGGACCATGGTGCCCTGCCGTCAGTCCGCGAGCGTGACCGCCGGCGCGAGCGTCTCGAAGTCGTCGGTCGCCCCGGCGTAGCCGGACATGACCTGCGCGAGGCCGGCCCTGACGCGCGGGAACTCCATGTTGAGCCAGAACGCGAGCGACGCCTTCTTGTGTTCGTAGCGGGCCGCGGCCTTCACGAACAGCGCGGCGACGACGAGCGCGATCGCGGCGTCGACGAGCTTGCGCGCCGACAGGTCGTGGTACGTCTTCGCGTCCGCGCGGCCCTTCACGAATTCGATCGCGTCGTCCAGCTCCTTCAGGAGCGCCGCCATGCGCGGATGGTCGCCCTGCCACGCGTCCGTGCCGAGGATGTCGGCGATGACGTCCTTGACGAGCCCGCCCGTCACGCCCGCGATGGCCGCGACGACCTGGAGCTGCGAGGTGCCCTCGTAGATCGTCGTGATGCGGCTGTCGCGCAGGTACCGCTCGCACGGATAGTCCTTCATGAAGCCCGAGCCGCCCAGAACGGCGATCGCGCCCTGCGCGTTGCGCATGGAGAGCTCCGAGCCGTAGTACTTCGCCATGGGCGTCAGCATCTTGTTGAACGCCGCGTGCTTCTTGAGGCGGGCGCGGACGGCGGGCGCCTCGGGCGAGCCCTTGAGCGTCTCGAACTTGCGGCCGAGGCCCGCTTCGAGGTCGACGTTCTTGGCCGAGTAGTAGGTCAGCAGGCGCGACGCCTGGAGCTCAACCGACATCGTGGACATGAGTTCGCGCAGCGCCGGGAACGTATCGATCGTCACGCCGAACTGCCTGCGCGCCGCGGCGTAGTCGCGCGCCGCGCGGTAGGCGGCCTCGGCGATGCCGGTGCCCTGCGCCGCGATGCCCATGCGCGCGCCGTTCATGAGCGCCATGACGTAGGTGATGAGGCCGCGCTTCCGGAGGCCGATCAGCTTCGCCGGCGCCTCGGTGAAGACCATCTCGCACGTCGGCGAGCCGTGGATGCCGAGCTTGTTCTCGAGGCGGCGCACCTTGACCCACGGGCCCTTCTCGACCAGCAGGCAGCTCAGGCCGCGGCCGTCGCTGAACTCGGGCTCCGTGCGCGCGAGGACGAGCAGCACCTCGCCGCAGCCGTTCGTGATGAAGCGCTTGACGCCGTTGACGCGCCAGACGCCGTCCTTGTCCTGGTACGCGGACGTCTTGACGGACTGGAGGTCGCTGCCCGCGTCCGGCTCGGTGAGCACCATCGCGCCCGTCCATTCGCCGGTGACGAGGCGCGGGACGTATTCCTTCTTGATGTCCTCGTCGGCGAACCAGTTGATCGTCTCGGCGATGCCCTGGAGCCCGAAGAGGTTCATGAGCCCGGCGTCGCCGCGGCTGACGATGTCGTTGCACGCGGTGAGGACGGTGCACGGCATGTTGAGGCCGCCGAGGTAGTAGGGGATCGTCACGCCCATGAGGCCCGTCTTGCCGAAGAGCTCGATGGCGAGCTTCATCCCCGGCGCGCGCGTCACGGAGCCGTCCTCGTTCAGCGTGTTGCCGACGAGGTCCGTCTCCTCCGCGAGCGGGGCGATGCGGTTGGCCATGATGTCGCCCGTGAGGTCGATCGCGCGCTTGTAGTTGTCGATCGCGTCCGCGGCGTCCGCCGGCGCGAAATCGTACTCCTTCGCGAACTTGAAGTCCTCCTCCAGGAGCGTCGCGACCTCGGTGAGGTCGAGAAGGTCGATCGTCTCCTCGATGTCCTTGTTGTCCCTGTAGAAATTGCCCATTTGTTCTCCTTACTTGCGTTTCGATTTGACTTTTGCCGTTGTGTGATTTGCGTAAGTCGGCCATGTCGGCTCGTAAGCATCGTTAGCCTGATTGCCCCACATGTCCCATCCGTCCCTGTCCCCCCGCGCGAACATCTCAAGACGAGGCGCGGAGGAACATTCCTCGATCAGATTGACGAATTCGTCGGGCTTGCGCGAATGTTCGCGCTTCATCGTCCGCAGGAGGTTGACCTGCGAACGGCCGCTCGCGCGTGTCCTGTTCTTCGTCCCCTTGATTCCGAACAGCAGCATCTCCGTGACATTGCGGAAATAAAAACCAACGCCGCGGCCATCCGGCATTCCGTCCTTGCGCACCTTCTCCCAGATGAGATTCGTCTTGTATTCGAAGCCCCACGACTTCATGACGGCGAGGCCTTCGGGAAGAAGCGCGTTGGGGACCCAGAGATACAAGTGCGCCTTCTCCGCCGTCACGGCACCAACGGGCAGCGCCTTGATCTCGTCGACATCCATCGTCGCATACCGGCTGAGGCGTTTGTGCTCCGGCGCCATCTTGCCCGTACGGTTGGCGAACCGCCACGGGGGATCCGCGTAGACGGTCTGGTAGTTCTTGCCCGCGGTGAAATGGACGAAGTCGGTCACGGTCTGCTCGAGAGAAGTCATGACCCCTCCTTCCAGTCGATGACGCAGGGCTTGCGGATGCCCACGGCGAGGATCGGACATCCGCCGTTGCGACGGCTGTTGAGCCGGGGGAGCAACTTGCCCATCCAGGTCGTAGACGCTCCGTATTTCTTGATGAGCGGCTCGCCTCGTCCGTCCTTCAATGCGCGAAAGACGTCATTCAGCTCCTCCGAGCGCGTGACGATCACGCCGACGTCGATCAACCCGCAGTCGAAGTAGGTGCGCATCGCCAGAAGGTCGCGGTCGAACGTCTGGTCCTTGCTGTTCCATTCAAGGTCGAACGCCACCTTATTCTTGATGAAGTCGATGTTGTGCCCGTCGATCCATCCGGCGATGCTCTTCTCGTCAAACGGCTGCTCGGAAAAACGCCCCCGCTGATTGGCCTTGCGCGGATACATCTTGATCAGCAGATCCCCGGTTATCTTGATCTCCTTCCATCCAAGCGGATAGAGAACGTCGTCGAATTTCTTCGGGATGGCCGTTTCGTTTCCGCCCGCCGCCAGAAGCTCGTCGGTCGTTATGCGGAAGCGGTCAAGTGATTCGCACAGCTCTCTCCAGCACAGTGGAAACGACCCGGTCAGGATCTCCAGGGCATGACCGTAGCTGTGGAACTCGAACCGTTCCATCAGCGCCACGGGATATCGGCTCGTCGGCATGACGATCACGCGCCCTTCTGCTTGATGGCCTTGATAAGCTTCGGAACGACCACGTTGAGGTCGCCGACGATGCCGTAGTGCGCGACCTTGAAGATCGGCGCGTCCCTGTCGGTGTTGATGGCGATGATCTTCGCCGAGTCCTGCATGCCCGCGAGGTGCTGGACCGCGCCCGACACGCCGCAACTGATCATGAGCGCGGGACGGACCGTCACGCCCGTCTGGCCGATCTGCCGCTCGTGCTCGCAGTAGCCGAGGTCGACCGCCGCGCGCGAGCCGCCCACCGCGCCGCCGAGGACCGCCGCGAGGTCGTGCAGGAGCCTGAAGTTCTCCTTCGAGCCCACGCCCGCGCCGCCGCAGACGATGATGCGCGACCCCTTGAGGTTGACGGTCGACTGCCGGCGGATGATCTCGACGACCTCCACCGGAATCTCCACGCCGTCCAGCCCCGCCGCGTGGCGCACGAGCTCGCCCGTGCGGCCCGGCTGCGGATCCAGGGGCTTCATCACGCCTTCGCGCACCGTCGCCATCTGCGGCCAGTTGCGCGCGTTGACGATGGTGGCGATGATGTTGCCGCCGAACGCCGGACGGATCTGGAGCAGGACGTTCTTGAACTCCTCCTTCGTCTTGGGGTCGACGTAGTCGCCGATCTGCAGGTCGGTGCAGTCCGCCGTCAGGCCGCAGCGCAGCTCCGAGGCGACCGCCGGCGCGAGGTCGCGCCCCATGTGCGTCGCGCCGAAGATGACGATCTGCGGCGCGCAGTCCCTGATGAGCCGCACGAACGCATGCCGGTACGCCTTGCCGCGGAACACCGCGAGCGCCGGATCCTCGACGAGATGCACCTTGTCCGCGCCCGCCGCAAAGAGCGTCGCCGCGAGACCTTCCACCCTGTCGCCCATCAGCACCGCCGCGAGCGGCACGCCGAGCCGATCGGCGAGCGCGCGCCCCTTGCCGAGCAGTTCGCGCGGAACGTCGCTCAGCCGGCCGTCTTCCTGTTCGGCGAAGACCCAGACCTCGCCCCTGCTTCTGTCTTCCATCATGTCTTAAGCCTTTCTTTCCCGGATTCTCAGCCGATGGTGTGATCCGCGATCAGCTCGCCGATCAAGCCGTTGATTCCCTCGTCCGTCGCGGCGACCTCCTTGTAGTCGCCGCCCGCCAGCACGACCGAGACGATCCTGTGGACGCTCGTGGGCGAGCCCGCGAAGCCGCAGCGCGCCGGGTCGCAGCCGATGTCGTCGCAGCTGAGCTGCCCGATCGCGGCCGCACCCTCCGGCGCGGCGCCGCCGTTCTCGACCGGCGCCTTCGCCTTCTTGTACTTCATGACGCGGCGCATCTCGTAGGGCCGCAGGTCGCCGAACTTCTCGGTCACGGTGAAGAGCGCGGGGAGCTTGACACGGTCGGTCTCGATGCCCGTGCCGATGTCGCGCGTCGCGATCGCCCAGTCGCCGTCCATCTCCAGCTTCTCGAGGTAGGTGATCGCCGCGTAGCCGAGCTTCTCGGCGATCTGCGGGCCCGTCTGGGCCGTGTCGCCGTCGATGGCCTGGCGGCCGCAGAAGACGAGGTCGGGGTTGAAGCGCCGGACGGCCTGCGAGAGGATGTAGCTCGTCGCGAGCGTATCCGAGCCCGCGGCCTTGCGGTCGGTGACGAGGTAGGCCTCGTCCGCGCCGCACATGAGCGCCTCGCGCAGGATCGCGCACGCGGCCGGCAGGCCCATCGCGAGGGCGATCACCTTGCCGCCGCAACGGTCGCGGACGGACAGCGCGGCCTCCAGGGCGTTGCGGTCCTCGGGGTTGAAAATCGCGGGCAGCGCCGCGCGGTTGATGGTGCCGTCAGCCTTCATGGCCTCGCCGGTCACCTGCTTGGTGTCGGGGACCTGCTTGATGCAGACCACAGACGTGTAGCCGCCGCTGCGGCCGGACTTGTTCGTATCGGTTGCCATAGGCCGCTATTATATCATATTTTGGACGGCTTGGGGACTCCGGCCCTGCCGAACGCGCGGCCGGCCGTTCCTTACCGCCGGGAGCGACCTGTGTTCCGCGACAGCAGATTCAGGATGTCCATGAATACGGACCGCAGCGCGGCATGGAACTTTTCCGCGCCCACCCAAGAGACGATGTTCGTGACGTCAGCCTCGACGCCCGAATCAAGCGCGATCGCCTCGATCATCGGCCGCGCGAGCCCGCCCGGCTCGAACACGGTCTGCGCGGCGCGGTTGGCGGCCATTGAAAAGTCCCATGTGCCGAGTTTCCTGCGCCTGGACGGATCGAACGACGGCCACGACGCCATCGCCGCGATTTCGCCGGACGGCACCTTCATCACGAGCGCAAATGCGGACTCCGCGCCGTTCGTCGCGCAGGCGGCGGCGAGAGCGCCCCCCACGCGGCCTTCTGGATGTCGGGGACGATGGTCGCACGGACGTCCGCGCCGGGCGCGGGCGGGACGCGTCGTGCGCGCTCGTCCAGGCGGAGGCTGGCATCGTCTGCGCCGTTCGTCCCGGCAAGCGTCTTGTCAAAAGCCCACTCTAGACCGCCCGCCCCCTGCGGCGTGTCCGTATGCGCACCGCCGTGCATGAAGCCGACCACAGCCGTCGCCGCCTCGCCAAGAGGATAGATGCGCTTCTGGACAGGCTCGCGGATGATTCCGGCTTTCTTTGCCAATCGGCGGTTCCGCTCGTACCAGTCATTTTCGGAACTCTTGTCGTCCGCCTCCCGTATCGGCACGTAACGCGACTGCGTGTTTTGATAAGCGTCGCGGACATCATTCGGATTCAGACGAAAACCGAGCGCCACCGCCTCCGCGAAGCGGCAGGAGTCGCCGGTTTTTGCCTCCGGAACACGTGGGTCGACATGGAAGCTTCACGACCGCACCGTGTAGGCGAGCGGCGACCCGTCTGCGGCGAGAATCCGTCCGCGCTTCGGGACAAGGCCGAACTCGCCGAACTCCATGTCCGACGGCCTCGGCTCGGCGAACTTCAGATTCTCCGCCTCAACAGATAGGCACCTCAAAACAAGCACACCAACCCCCAGAACCGCAATGCCTATCCATGCGCCGCAAATGCCCAACACCGCCATAACCCCGATCCGAGTCCCGGTGTCACAGCCACTCTCCGGCGCACATCTCCCTACCATCGCAGAGAGAATGCCGATTCCGAACCACGCCATTACGACCGCCGTGCCGCCGTATCCGGCCAATGCGGGCGACATTCCCGCTACGGGCAGAAGCGCAAGAGAATGGAGGAAGCAGTATGCCGCAGGCACGATCAGCCATAGTCCGAAGAGAATCGCAAACATGCGCTTGGCCGTGTCGCCCGTGCCTTTCCAGAGCAATGTCAGTGATGCGCCGACGACCGTGAAAATCCCCACGAGTACCGCCGGGAACCATTTGCCGAACATCAGCGCGGACGCGGACATCATCCCGTCGCTCTCCGGGCAGGGCAGAAGACCGAGGCTCCTGCCGGCGTCGCCGAACCAGCGCGACGCGCCAAACGCCGCCAGAAGCTGCCGCGACATATACATCCTGTCCTGCATCCAATAGTCGCGGGGATTGAAAAACGCCGCCAGCCGCTCCATGCGCCCGCCATCCCCTGCGACGTGCCAGACTGCCCAGGCAGCGGACAGAGACAGAACCGCCCAGCACATCCATGGGCGCAACCGCTTTCTGTCCCGCAGCCATGCGGCGAAGAGCGCGAACACGGGCATGAAGCACATCGCCACGTTGACGCGAAGCGGGCCAAAGGAGAGCCACTTGTGTGCGCCGCAAACGGGATGGAAAAACTGCGCGGCGGTAATCGCGACGAGCCATGCGGCCATCAGCCACGGCGCGGCCTTGAGAAGCCGTCGCCAACCGGCGAGCCACGCCCCGGCGAACACGGCCAGCCCCACGCCGTTCCACGCCAGCTGCCGCCAAAAGAGGCCGTGCGGCGGATATATCCGCGACGGACAATGCCAGCAGAACCAGCATCCCATCGCCGCCAAAACAATCGCCGAACCCGTTAGGACAATAACAATTGCATTGCTCTTTTTCATTTTCAAGATCCTTTCATATCATTAACTCCGCTACGGAGACAATCCCCAGCATCAAAACAGAAAGCAGAACCATTTATCCTTAGTTTACCGATTTGTCGACGAATGACAGGCCGGGCCGTCGTTGACGCCGTTCGTGTCCAACCCCTGTTGGCCTCGCACGATCTCCTGAATCTTCGCAAACTCTTCCAATGCGTGACTGTAAGCAGTATCCATCAGACGCCTGAAATGCTCCTCCGCAACAGGATTGCGCTTCTGCGCCCGCAGAACAGAAGCCGGCATGACGTACTGGAAATAGATAGTATCGCCCGGATCACTGACATATCCCATGTGAATGTTGACGACGGAATGCGTCGCGTTGTACGCTAACACAAAAGCGGTAACGGCTTCGCGTCGGTCTTCGGGTATCTCTATCTTCAAGCGGCATTGGGACAGAACCATAGCCCCGTACATGACGAAACACTCCTGCAAGCCCTGACCGACATCGTCCTTGTTACGGTAGTAAACCGTCAGCTCTGTTTCGATTCCTCGTTCGTACCTGACGCCAAAGGCATTGAACCACGACTCTATCACCTTTTCCTCTTCGTAGGTTGCATCACAGGAATCATCGTCTAAACCCATGAGCGCCCGCTCCACATCGCGCGGAAATTCCGCGGCGTCCAACGCCTCCTCCGGCTTCTGCCCATCTCGACAGACGCGCATAACAGCATCCGAAAGTACCAGTGTGGGAATCAAGACATTGATGGAGAGCCTGCGGACCGTGCCGTCCGGATCGTTTCGCAAAGCGAGCAGCGGAACCGACACGATGCAACGCACCCGCCCGTCCTTGTCAAGCGACAATGCGCCGATGCGACTTCTAAAACCATAATGGAACAGCAATTTCTGAACATCCGTCCGCTTTTCTTCTGGCACGGCTTTTGTCAGCACACCACGGCAGACAAGTTCCCCGCCTACATCGTCAAGGTCGAAGCCTAACGAACAATCGTCGGCATTCGATCCAAGTCCACGCACCACCCCGAACACGCAGATTCGTCCAAGCCTGTTCGTGGCGACTTCCCACTTCGTCTCATTCAAATGCTCCCGCAACCAAGCGGCGACCATCTCGGCTTGCCGCGACAGCGATTCTCTGCTCACCATGGCGGACACTTCGGCATCATCCGCACGAAGCAGAACCTTGACCATTGTCGAATGCAAAGCCTCTGAATTCTTCGCAACGCTCCCGACCGCTTTTGTTTTTATGAACGCACCGTAAAGGTTTCCATGCGGTCTTTCATCCCAACTTGGAATAACCGACACCGGAACTGCATAATGACTCCACATCTTGCCGGTATTGAA
The DNA here is from genome assembly GCA_017463935.1 of Kiritimatiellia bacterium. Lineage (GTDB taxonomy): Bacteria > Verrucomicrobiota > Kiritimatiellia > RFP12 > UBA1067 > UBA1067. The sequence continues at coordinate 32,322 of JAFUEM010000016.1, read as the reverse complement.
ATCGATTCCGAACGTCGCGCACCTCAAGCTCTGGTTTATCTTCATCAACGCTTCGGCGACTTCACCAATTGCCTCGTTGGGACACTCGTCTGGAACATTGCAAATATTCCACACCATGCCATCTCTCACCACAAGTGAATAGGGAAGTACGTCATACAGTCCGCCAACATCGCGGACAACATCCTCAAAATGTCCATTGATGATCCCGACACGGGCGTCCCAGCCACGTCTGGCAAATGCACCGAGCCATTTGTCACCAGAATCCGAGACCTCTATCTCGTCATCCTTGTCGAAGCACCTCTCAAGGACAATCTTCGTATCGGCATCCGCCGCCCTTTCAAGAGCAGACGTCTCGTCCATTCTCTCGAAGAAGGATTTGCGCTCTATCTCTCCCGCCGCCTCTGCCGGGTCGCCGCCAAGCGCAACGCCTGCCACGCCCTCGGAGAACGACAAAAGTTTGTCAACAACTGCGCCTATCAGTCGCCATTGCGTCTCCTTTGGTTGGAGCGCAAAGCTCTCGAACGGCGACCACGCCTGGCATCTCACGCTCCCGTCATCTTCAAGAACCATCGATGCCGTGGAAAGTCCGTATTCAAATTCGCCGCGAAAGATGAACTCTATCATCTCTCTGCGCCGGTTTTCGCATACTATCGTAGGCAGATAACCATAGCATTGAACTTCACGATCCTCCGCATCAATGACAAAGGTAAGATGAAATCTATTGAATACAGACTGGAAAGTCCCAAAACTACCGTAAAGATATGTTGTTGCGCCCTCACGCTTAACCAGAGTGCCCAATTTGCCTTTGTACGGTTCAAGCCAAGAAGAAATGGTTTTGACGATATTCTCCGCTTCTGCTTCCGCATTGGCATCGCCGCTGTCGCTGTTGCCGGAAATACATCCAGACAGCATGGCTGAAGATAGAATCAATGTGTGGCAGATTTTAAGCGTTAATGGACACTTCATTTTCATTTGATGGATCCTTTCTTTGAGTTGAAAGCTTACAAAGCAACCGCTCCACAAGCGAATCGACGGCGTTGACCACGCCTGTTATAATGGCGATAAATATTGCAAATTGAAAACATTGCTCTACTTCCGTACAATAGCTGCCTTCAGGCGGAACTTGAGGAAAGTACGTTTCATAAACAAGCAACAACCAAGGAATTAGGAATCCAACAAGCCATGAAAGAATGAAGCGGAACCTGCGTCCGGCGAACAGCCTTTTCGCAAAGCACACCGACGCAACGGGGAGAAACATCACCCCGGCGACGACACAACACACGGCACAACACTCAAGAAACGACTCGTCGCCTCCCGCCCCCGCAGGATCGTATGGCAGGCAGCTCCCGCCGAAAACCGCCGCAAGACACAGCGCCAAGGCAATTCCTGCCGCGAGAACGGGAATTTTTCTTTTTGTCATCATATTGCATCCTCCATTATCTTAACAGGGAAAGTCATTTTGGAGCGAGTGGACCATATTCCCTCGCAATTCACAACCCCTATACGGAACGCATTTCCGCCCAGCACGTTGAAAATCTGTTCATGCTGGATATATTCCATATTTATGCATAGCCTATCTGCTTTGACAGCGTTAATCCATGTAGGCATCCTTTGCTTTCGTGACCAATGCCAACGCCTTGCAATGTAAGTCATAAAGTTTAAATCCGTACATTCAAGATTCCGGCAGTCATTTCATCGCTTTCGCGACAAGGTCGACATACGTCTTATAGCCATGTCGGGTCAAGGAATTGCGGTCGCTGAGATTCTGGCGTAGACGCAACTCCGCAATCGTGACAGGATTCGCAGGCGACGCTCCACCATCGATAGCCGCCGAGACGAAACCAAACGCCCACATCGCTCCTAACACCAAGATAAAGACCAATGCCAGTTTAAACGTTGACTTTACCACCCACCATAAACCTTTTAGCAGCGCCATATCAGCCTCCTTTGCTTATTTCGTTTGTTCTTCACAGCAATAGAGACGGTGGGAAAGGCAAAATCTGACATTCAGAGTGGAGCATTATAACTTCATCTAGTTCACCGCTTACTCCTTGCATTAGAATATTCTCCCCGTTAGCTGGATTGCTACCGGGGAGAATCCGCATGGCCATTACCATCGCAATAATTAATCAGCCGTCAATTACATTTTTCACGGTCATCTTCCACCAATATTCTTTTCGCGCCAATACACCTTACAACCATCGCAATTACAACCCCAAGGCCAAATCTCAAAGTCTCGACTTATTCCATACAGTTTGTTGCCAACCCAACCAAAAGTACAAATGTCTGCGACACCAGCGCCAACCCGTTCAATTAGATCAACAGCTCCGAACAAATGGGTAAATGGCTTTGTAACAAGCCCCCTAAACGCATCAATTGGCGAAACACAAATCTCAAACACACCACGAAACATCCCCAAGGGCATCGGCCATTCGTGAGGATAACCTACCGAGGCTTCAACCGACTTTCCTTTGTCGCCACTCTTATTGCTCGTTTCAACATCCGATCCATTCTCAGAATTGTCAAATTTCTTTTTCCCAGCGTCTATTTTCTCTAAGCTTCTTTTATAGCCTTCCATCATAAATGAAGGGCCTTGATAATTTCTTGCCTTCTCATACCACTCATCTGCTTTCGCACGATTCTTAGATGTCCCCCAACCATTTTGGTAACAAGCCGCCAGGAGCCCAAAAGCCATAACCCGGCCATCATCTGCGTTCTTCTTGATTACATTGAATGCTTTCTTGCATTTTTCAGACTGCGGCATCATATCAGACTCGCCAATATCAATCCATGCAATAAGCACATCGGCATATGGCTTTAATTCCTCTTCTTGTGCGGCCATTTCCGCATACAACCTCGCCTTTTTATAATCCTTCACGATGCCAAGATTAAGTTCTTTTGGAGGAAACGCATAGCAACAGGCAAGTGTAATACATGCAGATTGAGATTTTTGTGTAGCAGCCTTTGCAAGATATGCAATTCCATCCCTAGGCGTTTGCCAACGCCTATTAAGGCATCCTACTCCCAACAACTTGAGCACATTCGGACAGTTTGGATTTTCTTTATAAGCCATAGTCAGCAAGTCGAAAGCTTTTTTGTTGTCTCCCTTGAGTATCGCTTCATGAGCCATATGTGCGCTTGCACAACAATCACTTTTCTTAGAAAGCTCTGCCATCATTGCACTGGATTTCCCTTTATCAAGCGGGAACAACCCATTATCTAGATACGTTGCAAAATTGAATTTCAACCAATCCACATCCGACTCTATGGCCTTCCTAACTGTTGCTTCTACATCAATTCGACTAACTATATGTTTAAATTCCTGTATCCTGCCTTCACGTTGCAGCACTTTCAACAATGTGCCCAATATCAAGACATCGTCTTTATCGAGATAGTGCGCCTCAACAAGAAAAGCTAACGCCTTGTTTTTATCCCCTTCTTTATCGTAAATTCCAGCAAGATTCCACATACAGCAAGCGCTCTTAAGACTCGCCCCCCTCTCATAGCATTTTCTGGCTTCTTCCTCTGACTTCGCAACATACTCACCGTTTTCATACATAATCCCCAAATCAGCCCATGCATCACCATTGTCTAGATTTGCTGCCGCAGTGTATGCTTCAAAGCCACGCTTATAGTCTTCCAGATACGCACAATATATTAATCCAAGTGATAAATATGCTCTACCCAAAGTCTCTTTATCGCCTTCATGCTTGGCGTCTAAACTAGATAGGCGTTCATGATATTTATATATGGCCCCTCTAATTGAATCCGAACAATCGCCAGACGACATTCGTTCACCATAAAGGCCAATCAATTCCATTATTGCAGACAATTCCGTACTCTCAGCTGTTAATTGCTCGGCACAAGCTATAGCTTCCTTTAAGTATCTTTCCGCCTCTCCAAAATTCTTTACCAGACCGTACCATTCATACTTGTATGCTCGCCCAAGAATAAACAGAGCAGATGGGAATTTCTTTTCTGCTGCCCGCCGGAAAAGCGCTAGTGCGGACGAGTTCTCTCCATTATCAGCAAGCCTCTCGCCAACTGCTGTCAAGATCCATGGCATTGGATTGTCACTTTCGGTGACGGCCTTACGATAATATCTAAGCGCCTCTCCTTTATCTGGGGTTCCATTTATTTGACCCTTCTCGTACATACGGCCAAGCGCAAAGTAGCCCAAAGAATTTTTTTGGTCAACAGCAATCCGCAGATGCCCCTCCGCGGACTTGTAATCGCCTTTAGGTATATCAATAAAATGACCGATCCACGCATTGGCGAAAGGGTCCCCCTTTTCTGCACTTTTTTGCATTAGCTCCAGTCCCAATTGCCTGTCAACCGAGCAACCTCTTCCGTTATAATACATATCCGCAAGATAATACAAATTCCGCCCATCGTCCATATCACCTTGTTGCGCAAGCTTGAATGCCAAACCATAGTTTCCGGATTCATAAGCAACCTTTGCCTGCTGTGTCGCTGTCGTCTTGTCAAGACTAAGACTTCCGGCGTAGCCCATGATTGGCAATGAGGCAACCGCCAGTGTTGTTATTAGTAATTTTGCTTTCATACTGTTTGTTTCCTTCGGTTAAATTTAAGGTTTATGATATTGGTTATATCCCAAGTTCTCTTGTCATAACACCATCCCAATATTTATGTTTCCTTTCATCAAGCCACATACAATTACGGCTAGACTGCCTCAGCCGGAACAAAACATCTTTGACAGTCTTGCCGTCCAGCGTCGACGAGTTGCCATACAACCCCCATTTAGCAATTTTTGACAATCTATACCAACTCTCCCCTATTGATGGTGCCTTTTCATATGCCGCCCTAACATCAGATTCCTTGAGCGCCGTTTTATCGATCAAATAAAGCATTTCAAGTAAAAGTCCCTTATTAAAATACATTCTCTGCTCATCAATCCCCCTACAGTCAAGGCTTCGCAAATAGGCATTGCTCGCGTTTATCTCAGACTCTTTTGGATATGATTTCAATATGTCCAACAATCCTGATCCAAATCGATCTTTTGCTGATCGTGACAATTTTATTGAAGACTGATTATTGTAAAAGTCCCAAAACGCCCTGCAAAATGCAGGCTCGCTCTTTTTGATCTCGCCTATCATTTTGATAGTTTCGCAGTCCACTTCGACGATGCGCGCAATTCCCTCCCACCGGTTCAAAATGTCACGACCGATGTTATCTCGATTCGCATTCAACAATTGTTGAAGCCCACTCCAATTCTTTTTTACATACAATGAAATCAATTGATGTTGAAGCTTCCCTATCTCATCCTTAAACACTTCGAGACTCAGTGCATATGTTGCGTTTGTCTTGCCTGCCTCTGCAATAAGATTATCCCAATTGAACTTTCTTCCGCCTTCAACTACATACTTCTGAGCACTCTTCATCAATAAATCCTTTGCCCTCACCACCGCATTTGTATTTGGGCATCCTGATTTTTGCATATCACCAACCAGTCGATCCAAACCATTCATTTCAATCATAAAAACAGGATAAGCAAGCAATGTATCACAAAGATTCTCACCCCTTAACACATCCTTGAAATAGTCGGCATCACGTCGAAAATCTTGCAACCTCCTCAAGATTGTTTGCTTCTGTTGAATTAGCTCCATAGGCATCCCATCTTCGCTATACCGATTCAACCGTATTGCCAAATCTGCATAATAATTGAATTCCATAATCTCTTGGTATCTGGATTTGATATGTTCATACTTATCTGAGGTCAGAACAGATATTTGCTTTTGTCCCTTGCAATAAGTCATCCCCTTGAGTAGATTATCAATATCTAAGCGCAATCGCTTACTCTTTTCTTTGTTCGCAATTCTATCTGGAACAATCTCAATCAAACGAGACAAAGCATCTCGCATATAAGCAAAATCAGCCACATAGTCACTTTCTCTTGGATCGATTTCTCCCGAAGCCCTTTCCAGTTGCTCTATTGCATTATCAGCATATGACATAAGTCGTTTAGCCTCAACCGCATGAAAGACAATTCGCTGTGAATCGCAAAGCCTGCGGACTTTGGCTATTTCATTCGTAAATCCGAAACGGACCTCTGAATATCCGAGACATTTCAACTCATGAACTTTCTCGCCTAGGGCATCGCATTTGCGTAACATTTCTTCTCGTCCCTGTGATTTAAATATATATGCAACAGACGCAACAACCACGCCAAATAGAACAACCCCCAAGACAAAATGCGAATACGTACTATGTAGCAACTTGAACCACCACGAATTTAAAACAATCCGCGCATTGCTTTCTTTTATCTCTTGCTCAAGCCTCTTATTTTCTCTCTTGATTTCTGCATAAACTTTTTCTGTCTCTGCCACAGCCTTTTTAAGACGCTCTTTTTCTATTTCCGTCGTCGTCTGTTGCTCTTCAAGTTCAAGTTCTGCTTTCCTTCGAGCAATTTCAATCGCCTTCAGAGTCTGCTCATGCAACTTCTCCCTCAGTTCGCAACGGTTCTTATACTCCTTTTCTGCGTCATCAAGTTTGTTCAGGGCAATTTGAACATTAAATTGATCATCAATGTCGCGCAACCGTTTCGCCAGCTCGGCGCGATGCCGTTTCTCTTCTTCGAGCTTGATCTCCTCTTCCGTCGGCAGCGGCGTGGCATACAAGTCCTTTATCTCGATTAAGTCAAGCCACTTCGGCAGAAGTCTATCTGCATCTTTCTTAGAATCAATAAAGGCCTCAAAACGATGCGTCAGTATTAAATCAAGAGAATTTGCATCTATTCCGTGTTTGAAATATGCTTCAAGCGCCGAATGGACATCTGCAACTAAATCGCCAATTGTCACTTCATCCCGACTTTGGTTGGCGGCAAGCCATTGTTCGAAGCCACCATCCCCGCTTGCGCCAATCCTCAGCCTGAACCTGAAGACTGCTGTGGCATTTATCCCGCTCGGCCTGTCATGGTGCCAAACCTTCTCGAAGGAGATTGGCGCATCAAACTCGAAGTTTGCAATGTAGAACAGCCTGCCGTCTCTTATGTCTTTCCTTCCGATTGTTGATGGCCTTACTCGCCACACGCCATCCTTTGAATCCAACGTATAGACGAAGTCTTTTGTCTCAGGTGTAATCTCCGACAAAGACCTGATTCGCTTTATCAAAACAGTTTCGATATTTGACGACATGGCAATATCTCCCGAATTAGCTCCAAGTGACTTTTCATTTCTTTGCACTAGCATCCCCATGAAGTCATGAGCGCGGTCTTGCCGCTTTGCTCAACTCCCACTATAGCAACATTGCTCATCAAATCTCCTGTTAAAATTGTCACTCAGCAATCCAACCATCACCGTTGCATGAGGAACATGAGACTTTTCCGCTGTGGCATTCCGAACGTGGGCAGATAACCGTACCACGCCCAGAACAGTCAGAGCATTTCTTCGTAGTTTGTCGTGTGCGATAGCCATTGTCGCAATTATTGCAATCAACAATCACCTTGTTATCACCGCCACATGTAGGACATAATCTTCGCACTCCTCCAACACAAGCCGTACAGTTCACGGCTACCGGCCCCCATGGACCAGGAACAAAGCGACCGCCATTCCCTTCGCAAAGTGAGCATATCTCACAATGTTTGCCATAGTGGGGATTTAAAGGATTCGGCCAGATTATGCAATCAGAGTTGGAACAACTTTCGGTTATCCGTCCCCGCCCATTACACATCCAGCATTTTTCAGATTCCGTTGTCTCAACCCTACCAGAACCACTACAACTAGTGCAATTGATCCTACCGTCACCATCACATTTCCAACAGTCCTTTTTTCCGCGCCCATTACACGCAGAACACTTTTTCAGCCATTGACCAGGAGACGATGCTGTTTTCCTTCCATTTATAATCTTGCCTGGGTTCCATGCCACAGAGAAATCATTTTTCGCATCTGGGTCAACCCACTTGTATCCTTCCTCTGCGTGCCAATTGTTCTCTTCGGGGCTTGAAAGGACATGCGGCCAATCGGGATGTTTCAAATTTTCACGCCATTCGGTCTGATTGCCTCCTGTCCAAACATACCCAGCCTGCGTTGACTTCCACGTGCCCTCTTTCCAATCAGACACAAGTTTAGAGTTTTCAGGATGGCGCAACCCCTGTTTCCACTCGTCCCTGTCCGTTCCTCTGACCCAAACATAACCCGGTCTGTTTGCGACCCAAGTGTCGCGGCTCTCACCAGCAATAAGATTAGGGTTGTTCGGATTACTTGCTCCCACTATCCACCTTGGTTTGGGTTTCGGAGGGTCTGGAGTTACGGTCGGCGGCTTTGTCTGCACCGGCACAACATTTGTCGATATTTCAACAGGCTTTGCTGACACAACAACAGGACGCGATTCAGATGTGGCAGGTGCCTCTTGGTGCATCCAACCCCAAGCCATCAAGTGTCCATCAATGAAGTTCTTTAAGTCTGTGTTGGCATTGTAGCCAATCCATGATCCAAACCCTAAAATCCCTAATAGTCCTATCAGCCCAGCGGCAATTTTCCATCTTTTACGCCTCTTTTCTTCATCCCTAGCTACAGCAGCGCAATCCGCTTCACGTCTATTACGCTCTTCGTCTATGCCCTCCACTATCCATCCAATTAACTGTTCAAGACCCTGCGGCTTAAAATCGGGTATTGGAACTTGAGCGCCAGTGCCATCGCGAGAAGGAACCGACTTCACCGCAGAAACAGAAAAGAGCGAAAGTCGGTTCCCATATCTTGAATTGACAGTACGCATGCAAGCAGCAAGAGTACCGCGCAATCCTCCGCATTTTTCTATCGTGGGGGCGTACAAGTCCGTCTGCGTGAACACAAGCGCGACATTGGTTTTTCCCGCTTTTTCGTAAGCGTATGATAATATCGCCTGCGAAAGCCAATTCATCTCAATTGTCCGATCTTCCCCTTGCTTACCATTAATGATATCACTTAGGTTGATGAGGACAATCAACACATCCGCATCCTGCACATGCGCCCTAAGACGCTCTGCCGCGTTTCGCCTCTGTTCCTCTATGGCATTCAATTCTTGCTGCGATTTGTCGGCAAAAGCGATCCTATAGACCTCACCGCCAAAATCGAGAAAAGAAATCTGTCCAAGTTTTTCTTGATGCGCATCAGAACTCGATTGCCTCATCAGCATCCAATCCAATTCCAAGACAATGCTTTCCGTTGCAAGCGGCCACTTGCCGTCTCGCAACTTTGCCGTCTCCTTCGTGTAGTACGAATAGGTTTCACGGTTCATTGGCTGGAGGAATACACCATTGATGTCTGGCGATTCGTACTTGTCGCCCATGACAGACATCAAGACGGTCTTACCGCTGCCTTCAACCCCAACTATCGCCACTTTTCTCATTGTTTTCATAAATTTATTCTTATTTGCAGAAGGAGAAATAGAGAACTACAGCAACAATCATAATTCCTATAATGAATTTCAATGTTTCCCAGAAATTTATGCCTTCAGATTCACCCTTTTTCTGTCTTTGCAATTCTACTGTAGCAAAAGACTCTTCACCATAGGGCGCAGACTGTTCTGTTTCATTTATTGTATCAGTCTGTCCTTTTTCATCGAAATTATATTCTTGTGAGCAACACAGTCGAAATCCCTGACATGAAGATCGACTATCTGGAGAATCGTTACGACGACACGAGGAGCGACTAAATTCTGCAGGGCTAAACCAGCAACCTCCACGCAGCACTCGACTCGACCCAAATATTGGCCCCTGTGGGTCAATCTCATTGCTGCTGTAGCTTCCATACCAATCATTACACCACTCCCAGACATTGCCAGACATATCGTAGAAGCCCCATGCATTCGCCGTGTAACTACCAACGGGTGTTGTCTGTTGTTTGCAAGGGCCTTTTTCTCTTGTTCCACGTGGATAATTCCCGTCGCAGTTAGCCGCGTTACCATTGAGCGCAGTGCCCCAATAATAGGCAGATGATGTCCCAGCACGACAGGCGAATTCCCACTCGGCCTCTGTCGGCAGTCTTGCACCACAGTTCAATTGCGCATTGACCTTCTGAATGAATTGTTGGCAGTCATCCCAAGAAACCATTTCGACAGGATTTCGCCCACACTTGAAGGACGACGGGTTTCCGCCCATTACACTCTGCCATTGTTCCTGCGTGACTTCATACTTGCCAAGCCAATAGCCCTTGGTTAAAACCACTTTATGACGCTTCTCGTCCCAATCTCGTCCCCACTCTAATAGCGGACTTCCCATCATAAACGATCCTGGCACGACGTAGATCATATCCATCCTCGCCCCGCCTGGCAATATCAATGTCTTCTCCTCGCCGCTCTTCCTCAATGTAAAATTCTGTTCAGACGGCTCATGAATTTCATTCTTATTCTCATCAAAACTCTCAACTTTCTTTCGCGTAGCGACTTCCGTATCTGTCGGAAAAACACGGCGACGTAACCCTTTAAGTGTAACGACGTATACAGCGTTCTTGCCTTTAAGCGAATCTGGTACGCCGTATTTGTTGAACTTTACATTGACGTCGGATTTTGTTTCACCGACCTTCATGCCCTCCACAGCGCCTAGTATTTCAGGAATAAAGCATCCCTCATCAATCTGTATCCAAAGGCCCTGTCCTTCCGCCAAAGTCGCTGCATCTGGAAATTTCTCAACTATCGGTTTGCCGTCAATAAATCCCGCGTAATCAATCTCCACAAAATCACCAGTTTCGGCAATCTCACACTTGTCTGCAACTACAAACTTAGCTCTGTTGGCACGGAGACGTTCAGTGTCATGAATGCTCTTACTATCGGCAATCCACAACATCAATTCTTCCAATCCTTCCGACTCGAATTTGGGATCTGGTATTAATACCCCATCCAAGCCGGGAATCGTCTTGTTTACGGCAGTCAAGGCAAAAGGTTTTATCTGCGATTCATGCCGATAGAATACCGCGGGAAGGTACTCTGCAAAAACGCCGTCAAGTCCGCCGTACTTCGAGATGATATTGGCATATAAATCCTTCTGAGTAAAGACAATGGCGACTCGCCGTGCTGACGTTTCGGCAAAAACGAACTCGAATATCTTTTGAGACAACCACTCCATCTCCGTCGCCTCTTTAGCGACCCCCTGCGAACGTATGATATCATCAAGGTTCACGAGCACTATCGTGGATTCGGCATCACGCAAATGCGACTTAAGTGCTTCAATCTGTGCGCTGTAAGACCTTCTCTTTCGTTGCGAATCCTCATCTACCGCATCGTCAAAGGCGAGATTATATATCTCACCTGCAAAGTCGAGAAAAGAAATTTCGCAAACTTTTTCAGGCTTTACGCCACCGCCGGAACGCCGGAAAAGCGTCCATTCTAGATCAACAAGTTCATCAGGTGCAGTCGCATCTGGCCATGCGCCCTCATTGCGTAGCTGATTAATCTGTTCATTGCAATAGTTAATGGTCGCACGGCTTTTCGCATACAGAAATAGTCCATCTTCTCTCGGCTTACGATAACGATCCCCCATGACCGCCATGAGGACGGTCTTGCCGCTACCCTTGACCCCGACTATTGCCACCTTCTTCATGGCATTGCAACTTTCCCCATTCCATTGCATTCTGTGCACGTGACATATCCACGGAAAGAACGAACACGACCCGCGCCCTTGCAACCTGGACACTTATACCATTGGTTCTTTGGAGACTCATTCATGGCATCGCTTCGCCGGCCATCGTCTGACGGAATTCTTACATCGCCATCTTTATGCTCCTTCTGTTTCCGGACATTTACCGCATCATCACCTTTCATTGAAAGAACAGAAGCCGTTCCGTCTGGCGACTTCTCAACTTTTGTGGACGGCCATAGCCAGACTACAAGTGCCGTTAAAAAAACTCCACCTACAAAACCAAGAATCGCTCCGCTGCAAAACGCCTTGAGACCGTCTTGTGGGCGAGCTAGCGCTGTGCTGGCAGACATGCTCGCCCGATTCTGCTGATTCGGCATCTCCGGTTCTGGCCACGAAGACGGCGACGTCGAGACTCGCTTGTGCAGATGCAGCGACGACGGTGGCTGTTGCTGTTCACTCGCTGCCATATAAAACGGTTGCGGCGGCGGCTTTGGCGGCTCGACAACGGGTTCGACATGAGGCTTGTAGTCAACTACGAACAGAGGGGCGTCCATCGTTCCTGTTATCCGTACTTTGAGTTTACCAGCCTTCGCTTCGTTACACCATCCGCCCAGTTCGCAGAATGTATCCGTACCGTTGAAGCGTCTCTCCGAGAATCCGTCTCGCCCCAATGATGTGTTGTGTGTTGACGGTCCACCTTGATAGTCGATGGACAAGGGAAACGGTTTCTTCGGGACGGCCATTTCAGGCGAATTAAACACAACAGAGAAATCTACGTCACCGGCCTTGTCCTCTGGCAAGGTACCAAGGACACAATAGATTGCGCCGCGCCCATGGGAGTCCATTCGATCCGCAATCTGGACCCGGTAGAACACCACTGTGCCATCCTTGAGAAACAACCCGCCGATCGGAAGTGAGTCAGGAACGAGCGGCCCTATTTCGTCCTTAAAGTCCGCAAGTTCCTTTGGAGAATAAATGCTTCCGGGTTGCCAATCGTAGCCATCCACGGCTGTCCATATCGCAAGATTGATTTTCATGTCCATTCCTCCTCATTTGTTTTAGTGATGCTGTTGTATATAGCGTCCAACACGGCGAATTTCGCTTCTCCAAACTCTGACCGAAGCTCATCCCTTTTGCTTTGGTCGTTCCATCGTTTTACCGCCGTAAACCAGCATTCTAGATTGTAACGTGGCGTTCTAGCCTTGTTTTTTGTTTTAACCAAAGAGACAAACGTCGGCATCTTCGTCAAAAAGTCAAGGAACGCGCTTACCGAAAGAATCCGCACGTCACCCGTTCGTAAATTGCGGCTTACGACATGAGCTCTCTCAATCATCTGCCATTTGTCAAACATATCGCAAGCCTTAAGCATATCTTGGTAATCGCGCACGATTTCTTCCCACGAAAGAACAACTTCATCAGGTGGTGGCGGTTGCGGCTTGCGTTGAGGTGCATTCAATAGTTCCACGCACCTTTTAGGACGGAGATTTGGATCCTTGCTCAAACCCTGCATGATACTCCTGCCATATATCACTTCGTCACCTAATGGCACTGGTTGTATGCTTAAATCAAGAATCTCTTTTCTGTTTATAAAAGGTAGATTGCCCGTTAAGCACTGGTACGCTGTTACGGCAAAACTATAAACATCTATCTTGCGTAGCACTTCGGCCGAATTAAGGACATCATCATCTTCCAGTAATAGCTCACGCGGCATGTAAGGTTCGGTTCCACAGACTGATACCCTGCGGGATACGGATGATCGTCTTGCAAGTCCAAAATCAAGAATATACGGCGTTTCCACTCCATCATCCCCCGTCTCAACCATAATGTTGTCTGGCTTAATATCACGGTGAACGACTCCCTTTTCATGTGCGAAATCTATGGCCTTTGCTATTGGTAGAAGAATTTTCTTCGCTTTCTCCGGAGAAAGGCAACCTCCCCGCTTTTCAAGATAATCTGACAACGTGAGACCGTCTATATAGTCTATGACTAGAAACGAATTGCCCTCATCTATATGGCAATTGCGGATGCAGGCAATATTATCATGCTTCAGTTTCTTCTGCATGGCCGCTTCATGCTTTATCCGTTCGCGCACATCCCTGTCGAGAGTCGGCAAAAGAACCTTGATGGCAAATTTCTCCTTCTCTTCTCCGTCCTTCTCCCAATAGATGTCTTCAGACAACCATACCTCGCCCATTCCACCTTGTCCTAGTTTTCGGATAAGCTTATATTGTCCGTTCAGAATTGCACCTTCACAAACGACAATAGGCCGCTTAATCGGTTCGTGCGAAGTGACACGCACCTCTTCTACATCAACGACTCCAAGCCACTTGGCGCGTAAGAATTCAGTACCTTGCCATGGCCACGCATCTGCTCCCATTTCTCTCAGTCGCTCAAGTTTGGTCTTATGCCGACACGAACGGACATAAGATGACAATCCATACTGGGCATCAGTTTGCAATGCAGCTTCCAGCGCTGGCGCAAATATCATTGTGGCATCAGCGTTCCACGAATCACGATTGCACAAAAGCCATCTGGCAAACCCTTCGCCTTCAGGATATATTTGCAACCGCAACCGTATTGACACATCGCAATCTTCCCAATTACGTTCTACATACTCGCAAACAAATTCGGTTGATAAAACCTGATACAACCTATTTCGACTTAAAGCATCTTTGGCCTTATCCATCGTCCACACTTTTTGAATTTCCGCGCCACTAGACAATGCTTTGACAGAATAAAACCCATGCAGTTCACGCTGCGAATCAAGAAGACGTTTCAATAACTTTTTATCTCCATCTTGTAACCGCTTTATCAATACTTCAGACATGACGCTCTCCTTTCTATGCAAGGTATGCAAGCAATGCGCAATGAAATACAAACAGGATTACAACCCAGCCTGTCATCGACCATTTGGAGCTTTTGTGCTTAAAGAGCAGGATCCCTATCATAGCACCGGCAGACCCTCCCAACGCCGTCCAAAACAAAAGTTCCTTTTCTGGAATTCGAGGCAGACGTTTTATAGCAGCTCGCTTGTCGCAACCGAACAGAAGCAACACACCAATGTTGACGGCAAAGAGCAAAAACGGCCACCCTCCGCCGCATACAGCTCCTGCTGTCGCAAGAACAAGCCAGATTAGCTCTGCCAAAACCATGTCGCTCTCCTTGATTATTCCGTTTCCAGACGCAATGCAAATGACATTAGCGACACATTGTAGAGGAAGGCGAGCATTGATGCACCAAGAAATACTGCTACCGGCGCAAACGAACAAAAGGTTCCTCCGACCATGAAAAAGGCAAGAATCATGTCGATTACCGTGTATACACCTAGCATAAATGCGTTGACCTTGTTTGAGCGCTTCGCAACCATTGTCCTGATGAACGATATCGTAACGATTGGCAACAACAGAACAAGAAGAACAAAACCCAAAAGTCTCATATACCACGGAACGACTGATGCGGCAATTTCGACATCGTCGGCAGACTGCCCCAACGTCGAAATTGCTTCTACAAAATTTGACGATCCCGCTCCCTCATGAATTTGTCCACCGCAAACGACAACGCCTGTATTCTTATCTACTAATTGCCACTCACCCGTGAGCGTTGCCCCGCCTTTTATAGACTCGAATCTGTCAAGACTACCCCATAAAACACAGTCAACATTTTCTCTTTTTGTTGCTGACCGAGCCTCGTCAGCAGATGTTGCACCTTTGTTGCGAAGATTCAAAACAGTACGCAACTTCTCGGAGAAGTCAATGTCAGACAGATCGAGGATGTTCGACTGCTCTATACGCTCACGAAGTTTCCGCGAAAAGTAGTCCGTCGTGTCGTTGGCGAAATGACAAAGCGCCGCGCTTCGCATCCCTCCTCGGTTATGCTGTATGGAATCAACGATTTTATCCACAGCATGGTCGGCGGCTTTCATTCTGGCGACATCCGGAATGGGCTTGTGTGGCCCAAGATTCGTCCAACCCATGTAGCAAACATAGCCGACGAACAACGTCATGCCTACCTTTGGAATCAGCAGGAACCACCACTTCATAAATGATAGTCCCAACATATTGCCTATGAAACGTTCTTCCATATTCAAGATCCTTTCATGTTAAAATCTCAATCAGAGTCCGAGTCGTCACTTACATTCCCACCCGAATCACGAAACGCAAGATTCTTCTGTATAATTTCTGCATCACGTTTCGATGTTGGAACTACCGTTTTCAACGCGCGGTCAAAATCAGCCCATGTAACTGGTTCGATCTTTGCCCATTCTTCAGAACCTTCCGCCTGACTTTTCCGCCTTTCGATCCATCTTCTTGCCGCAAACTTCCGAGCATCGTCGCATACGCCACCGCCATTCTCCTTGTGACTGATTTCCGCTCCACTGAAGCCCTCAGTCAAGTCGGACAGTTTGTCAAGATCCACATCTGGCGAAAGCGGCACGTCCTTGAGTGCAGAATCGATAATCAGCCGCCTTGTCTCCTTTTCTGGCAACCCAACATATACAGCCGTGCTGATGCGTCCGCTTCGGGTAATGGCGCTGTCGAGCATCCAAGGCCTGTTTGTGGCGAGAAGGACAAACAGTTGATTGCCATCGTCTTTCTTGAAACCGTCAAGTTCGACAAGGAACTGTTCAACCATGCAGACCTTTTGATTGCCGCGCTTGCGCAACATGGATTCGCATTCATCGAGGAACAGAACGCATTTCTTGTAGGACCTGGCCTCACGGAACATCTCCGCTATGTTCTGCTCCGTCTCTCCTACATATTTGCTCTTGAGTTCGTTCAGCTTCACATGCATGAACGTTGTCTTCATCTCATTGGCGATAGCCTTTGCAAACATAGTCTTGCCTGTTCCGGGAGGGCCATACAATAAGAGTCCCGTGCCCGGCTTGACCTTAAGTGTCTTGTAGATGTCGGGATGGTTAACGGGATTAATCAATGCATCCATTACAACGGCCTTTGCCTCGGTCAGACCCTTTACATCATCCAAAAGGATGTCGCCGACAGATGTGACAGTCCACTTACCTTTTGCAGACGCATCAACCTCGGCACCTCCCGACTCTTCTTTATTCACTCGGGCACCAGACTTAGCGGCCTTTTCCTTAAACGAAGCTGCAATGTTCACCAATTCATTTGCGTCTTCAAGATAAGCCCTGGCCACATCACCATCGCTCTGGTCTGCGAGGTTGAACGTGAACTCTGCCGCTTGCGCCGTATGGAAGAATGCCTTTGCGTAGTCTCCTGCCGCAAGCGCCTTTTCCGCCAACGCCTCATGTTCCCGCTTCTTGTCCGCATTGAAACTACTCATGCGCTTACCTCCCAAGGAATAGGGTTATTTCTTTCCGTCCATCAGAGCCTTAAGCCTGCGGCGCCCCTCACCTATAGCCTCGGCAATTCCACCCACGGCATCCCTTCCGGCTGACAAGACCTTCCCCGCCACCGACTTTCCGCCCGTGACATCGGCGACAACCTCTTTCTCAAGGTTAGCCATCATCTCCTCTACCGACGGAATGGCATCGGATTGGGAAAGTCCATTCATTTCCTTCCCGTATTCCTTCTCCCATATCTTGTCGATATCACCCTGCTCTGAAAGCGTACCGTCAACGTCACCAAGCACATCAGCAACCTTGTCGGGGTCAATTTCGAGCGTAGTGTTCAGATTGCCAAGAGCGGCGGCAAACTCCTGATCGGTCTTCGCCATTTCCATCTTTGTCGCCAACTGGCTGAACACCCAACTCTTGCGTTCGAGCTTGCCCATCATCAGTTCGTTCGCCTGTACGGACTGAAGGCATCTTTGAGCAGCCGACTTCTGCCCATCGCGTAGATACTCACGGGCCTGTGTCCATGCAGCATCGCGTTCCTTTTTCAAGGTCGCAATGCGATCCTTGACGACGTCAGAAGCGCGTTCAACATCGCGCAACGCCCTACGGCGAGCGCGGTTCTTTTCGCGTTCAATTTCCTTGGAGGACTTGAACAGATCAGCAATACCCATTTTTTGATTCCTTTCTTTAGGTTGTTACCAGTAAATCAGATTATCCCAATTGAGCGATTCGCTCGTCAATAGGATCGGTGTGAGATGCCTTAGCCGTTTCATCCACTCCGTCTATCGCATTTAGGCGACTGTCGAGTTCTGCTTCGTCCTCTTGATGAGAATACGAAGCGTCGCCCAATTCCGCAGAAGCCTTGGACTGGACCTTCTGCTCGTCAAGCCATTCCTTCATGTCAAGCGTCATCTCATCAATCTCCTCCGTACGCGAAGGATTCTCTTCGGCAAATATGAGAATGTCTATCTTGTCTTTTACAAGCTCATCAAGCCGTATGCGGTCTGCAATGGCTGACACAGGCTCCGTGATTCGATCCTGTTGCGCAAAGAGCAACTTGATCTCTTCCTTTATAATCCTTTTCCTTCCGGGGCCTGCAGCATCATACTCGTGCTTTTTCTTGATGAGCCGAGAATCAAGATCGTCAACGCGTTTCTTCAGCGCCTCCAATCTGTCATGGTTGTCTCGTATGGATTCGGAAAGTTCCGCTTGCTTTCTACGCAGCGTGTCTATCCGCGTGTCTCTCAGTCCAAGTTGCTTTGCAACTTCATTTAGAACGTCGTTTAGCGCCATTTCTGCACCTCTTTCCGTTTATTCCTTGATTTTCCTTTGCATATTGTTTTTTAGAACGAGAAATACTATCAAGACAAAAAACACCGTTGAGGCACCCAAAACATTCCACAGTTTTATTTCCCTGCAAATGCTTTGTATCAATAACGTCTGGAGGACAAGCAACGACCCATCCAGCATAAGCCACGGCCACTTGCTTTGCAATGACACAAAAGAACCGGCATCCGAACTCCCGTTGGCAGGCGCAAGCGCCAATTCGCCTGTAACCTTGTTCTTCACCGAACGCCATCTTTTGTCACTTTTCCGCAAATCCTCGAAAATCTCCGCAACACAATATTGCGGCACTTTGGAAATGTCTGCCATGCGAGCCACTGTCATGCTGCATTCGAAAGAGTCATGCTTAAGGACTTCACAGATTCTGTCGTGCCAAGTCGCCCAAGATTCAGGATAAAGGCGATAGACAAGCGTCCGATAAATTGGGCGCATGTGTTCAAGCGAATTGTGTCTTACCGTCCATGTTCCTGAACCATCATTGTTCGGCGACGACAACACCTGAACACTGTCAGGCAATTCTACGACATTCATTTTATCCCATCCACCGAATGCCCCTATGGACAGGCACTTACAATTAGGTTTCTCCAAATGCCCTTTCCATGCCTTTACAAAGTCCGCCACCGCTTTATAGACTTTATCTCCTGCTGGTTTTATGAGCAACTTTGTTATGCCACAGTGTTTTTCAACAGCAATGTGCGTAACGAAGATTGAATAGACATGGAAAACTACGCCCCATCCTCGAAGTTCATATACCCGGAAGAGATTTGAATTTTTGATGTCTTCCCAAACATCATGGCGAATGTCATCAGATGAGGGTATGACACCTCGCCGTCCAAGATGCTCTATAAAATCGCTTTGTCGCACTGGGATTTCTCGACAATTTCGGAAACTAACTTGCAGCGGCGACGGCACGAGCTTTACCCACCACGGCAGATTGTAATCTGGGATTGCCGCACCCTTAAGCGCCTCCATGTTCATTCCAAGTGCGGTACCGAATCCTCTCGTGCAATTTCGCATGACATTCAGATTGGACTGCATATCAGTGTCAGGATTGATGTAAAGGCTCATCCCATTGCACTTGAACAATTCTACATTCTCCTTGGTCGCCGGCACACATTCTTTCGTCACCGGATCAACAATCATACGGTCTCCGGGCGCAATCGTCATTTTGCCCCAACGATCCGCCGTTACTTTCGAGGCGATTTTAATGTACCGCCGCACATCGTCACGACATTTGGGGATAACGCTTCCGACATCATCATATCCATCTGGCATCATCCAATCATCTGCCGCCAGCGTTTCGTTTATGATTCGCAGTTCATGGCGGCACTTTTCGCACACCGCAATATGATCGACAATGGCAGCATCACGTTCTGATGCTTGCTGCCGGGCGAATTGTATCAACTCCTCTATGTCAGGACAGCGCATACAGAACCTCCTTCCCTTGTTCTGCCGGCATCTGTCGTAATTCATCCCTGTATGAACGCATTAATCTGCAAGCACGAGAGAATAACTGATTGACATTTGCCTCTGATGAAATATGAAGCAATCGCATGATGTCGCGTGACGACATCTCGCTTACCGTCTTCAGATAATGAACTCTCGCTTTCAATTGATCTTCTTTCCACAATCGGTTGAAACACATTCTCGCCTCCTCGAACATTTCGGTGTTCGGTATTGGCGTTGCTTCGTCCTTTAAGACGCTAAGGAAGTCCTCGTCTGACACAGGAGCATCGTTTTTCTTGCAGTACTCCATCACCACCTTGAACACATACGGGCGAATCCAATAGATAATTGGACACTTGCAGGCATAGTTGTCTATATCGTTTTTCTGGATAAGTTGCTCAAACAGCATCCCTAATACATCCAAATCCGAAAGATGCCGATCCGACTTGATTTTAGCCAACATTGGGCGGTGCAGTACAGGCACTACTGCTCGAAAAAGGACATAACGCCACGCATCGTCATTGCCATCCTTCAAAAGGACAACCATGTCGTGGCGATCTATTGCGTCCATCCTTCGGATAAACGCAGCATCAGTTCCTATGTCTGTTTCTGTTTTCATTCGCTCGATCCGTTCTACCGCTCGGCGGTCTGACACGAATCGAGGATATGGAAAGCCTCCCTTTGTGTCTTTGTTGAGGCCCTAGTATTGCCCTGTTAGAAACACGAAGAGAGGCAAACGCACATGCGTTTCCTCTGCAAGGTGTCGTCTAACATGAAATTTACTAGGTTTCAACAAACGACTGCTTTGCAGCATTGCAAATTGATTCTGCCACGCTCCATCGGTTTTCGGCGCGATGAGGACATCGCGCCCTACCAATGTGGCGACCGTGGCGGTTGCCCGCCTATGACCGTTTTACTGTTTCGTTATCAACATTCCTTTTTTTAGTTTGCGGTTTGAAGATGTATTTTGAAGACGTATTATGGAAGACGTGCTATATTATACCAAAAAATCACGCGGCGTGGTTTTTGGAATATCCCCAATTAATACGGCCGCGACGGGGCGCGGTCCTCCCCGCAAACGCGAATATGCGTGTTTACGTGCGGGCGGGCGCGAAGCCGCGCGGAACCAACCGGAGCTCTGCCGGCTGCGCTAAAGGCGCGTCACCCAGCGCTTGAGCCTGAGTTCGCGGTCGAAGAGGAGCGGATAGTCCGTGCGCCCGCGCACGGGGAAGTCGTTGAGCCAGCTGTCCCGGCTGGAGCGGCTGGGGCTTCAGCGCGTTCTCCGGCGTCACCGAATTGAAATGCCGCGCGATGAGCGCGAGCTCACGGTCCGGCGCGTCCGCGATCTGCGCGTTGCTCACCGCCACGTCCAGCCGGAACGGGAAGAGGTCGTGCAGCCCGCGCGCAGACGCGGCGGCGCTGAGTAGCAGACCGGCGACGAGCGCGACGTACAGCCGCCATTTTTCACTTGACCAGATCGACATTGAACCGCGTGATTTTGAAACTGACCGGACGGCCGGACGTATTGATCCAGCGCACGGCATTGAAGCCGGCTTCCGCCGCCACACGGCCATAGAGCAAACCGCGTCCGTCCGTTTCCAGCTGAACGTTCTGCCAGGTGTTTCCGCCGTCTTTCGACACCTCGACACGCCCGCTCGTCACGGCCTCCGTCGTGTCGAAATGCAGCCAGATGTAGTTGAACGTCGCCGTCTTCGACATCTTCATCCCGAACCAGTCTCCCGGCCGGGCCGACAGCTGCTCAAGGATGTTGTCGAGCACCAGCAGCGTCTCGCCGCGCTCGAAATGCTGCCCCTTGGCCGCGATGGCCGGTATCGTCCCGATGGTCGTGCCCAGCGTCGGGAAATAGCGCGCGTACACGTCCGGCCGTTCGCGGAAGGCCGCCTTCGCGCAGTCGTCGATGGCCTTCTGCAGATGGCGCGTCGCCGTGACACACCCCGTGCAGCGGCGCCGGTCCCACTCCGGCGCAAGCGACTGGAAGTAGGCCTTCTGCCGCTGCTGGATGTCGCGGCAGTCGTCCTTGGCCTTGACGTAGGCAGCCGCGTCGCCCCGCGCCGCCGCAAGACCCTCGCGCGCCTGCGCACCGAAGAACGCCACCCACCACCGGATTTCCCGCCAGAGTTTCGGAGCCTTTTCAGGCAGGACGCGCGCCAGCTCCTCGGCGGCGGTGGCGTTCGCCGCGCATTCGCGCGCGAGCGCGGAGGCGCCTTCCGCCGCAAACGCCGCCGCGAAACGCTCCGACTCCTCGCGCCAGAAACCGCCCGTCGCGCCCGGCTCCTTGTGCGGGTCGGCGTTGTGCTCGCAGAAGCGCAGCATCGCCTGCGCCGCGAACGGATAGAGATGCTTCATCGCGTCCTGCCAGTTGCGCTCGGAATTGAACGCCCGCCTGTTCCAGAGCATGTCGGCGATGCCGAAGAGCGCGACCTTGGACGCCTCGAGATTCTCCATCGGGTTCGACACGAAGCCGGAATAGGGGTAGTCGTCCACGCCGTACGTCCGCCCCATGGGCAGCTTGCACCGGACGAAATCGTTGACGGGCCAGTTCCACCAGATGAACGGCGTGCGGCGCAGCGCCTTCGCGCGCCGCTCGGTGGCGGCGGCCGTGATGTCGCTGCAGACGCCCATTCCCGTCCACATGATGCGGATGTCCCTGTCCGCCTTCTCGCCGATCACATGGCTGTAGGGGCTTCGATCGTCGCCGACATAATCGTTCGGGCAGACGATCAGCGGCGCGCAGTCGCCCTTGCGATCGAGAAAATCACGCTTGACGCGATTGCTGATCTCCGCATGAAGCGCGGCGTCGGCATGGCCGAAGTCGTCGAAAAACACGGCGAAACAGCGGAAGCCGATGTCGTACATGGAATCGAGCTTGCGCCAGAGCGCCGCATATTCGGCTTGGCGCGCGGCGGGCGCGGGATCCTTGAAGGCGTCGCCGAGATGGACGGCCCAGTAGAACTTCACGTGGTTCTTCCGCGCCGCGCTGAGCAGCCGCCGGAAGTCCGCGACAGGGCCGTCGGGGTAAAGATCCTTCCATCGGCCCTGATGATAGGGGTCGTCCTTGGGACCGTAGATCAGGCAGTTCATCTTGTAGCGCCCCATAAAGTCCATCAGATCGAGCCGGCCTTCGGTGCCCCACGGGCGGCCGTAGAACCCCTCGACCACGCCGCGCAGCGGAACGTCCGGCGCGTCCTCGACGGTGCAGCAGGGAATCGCGCCGTCCGCCGCCAGCTGGCGGAGCGTCTGTTTCGCATAGAAGCCGCCGGCCTTCGCGGTAACCTCCACGGTGACGGCATCCCTGGTGGCGACGATCCGATAACCTTCCGGGCCGAGCCCGTCCACGCGACGGAATTTCACCTCGCCCGGACGCACCTTCGACACGCCGCCCGTCAGCTCAAGATGCTTCGGCGTCGGATAGACGCGCACCTGCTTCCCTGCCGGCGTGTCAGCGCCACGCAGAACCGCACAGACCAGGCACATCGCAACAACAACAAAAGACTTTTGCATCCTGATTCCCCCCTTCATACGTAGGAACGGATTATACCATACCGCCGGCCTGGCAGTCAACTGCCGGAACGGCATGGAAATTTGGGGTGCCGCGACCCGTCCCCAACGGTTCGCGGCATCACTCGGCCGACGCGTCGCCGACGCTTGCGTTGAAGCGCCGGATGACGGCCTCATGCGCAGCCTTGAGCACGGCGGGGTTGTACTTGAGCACCTTGCGGTCGTAGGTGAGCAGACCGTTGATCTCGATTTCGACATCGGAGGTCTGCGTATAAACGGAACCGGCCAGACCGGCCTCGGCCAGACCGCCCAGCTGATCCATCAGGCCCAGATAGACACTTTCAAGTCCTTCGCGCGTCTTTGTGTCCTCGATGCCGCCGTAGCCCCAGTTGCCCGTCCGTTCGCCGCCCAGCGAGGCCGCCTGGTCGAACGCACGCCAGAGATGCCCTTCCACCGGGTGCCCCAGCCCGCCGAATTCCCCGAGGAACGAAATGCGCCGGTCGTTCACCGCCGGCATGACCGGCCCTCTGTAGCGATGCAGATCGACGATGTCGGCCGCCTCGCACACGCCGTCCGGCAGATGCTCCGTCGTCCACAGCAACGGCTTGACGCGATAGCCCAGCGGATTGCGGTGTTCGCCGCCCTCGAAGTCGTTCCAGCCGGACGGCCCGTCCACAAGCCGCGTCGGATCGGCGCGCTTGACGGCATCCAGCGTCGTATGCGTGAGAAGCGGATCGTGCTGTCCCCAGCCTTCATTGTAGGGAATCCACATGACAATGGAAGGAACGTTGCGCAGAAGGTCCATCATGCCTTTCAGCTCCTCGCGAAAGAGCCCGTATCCCTTGACGGACTGCGCCTTGTAGACGGTCTGCGCATCAAAGCTTGTGCTCGGCATATCCTGCAAGACCAGGATTCCCATCCTGTCGCAAAGCGCGTAATACCGGAGCGGCTCGACCTTGATATGCTTGCGCAGGGTGTTGAACCCGCAGTCTTTGAGCGTCTGGATATCGAACGCCATCGCCTCCTCGCTCGGCGGCGTCAGGAGCCCGTCGGGCCACCAGCCCTGATCAAGCGTCGCCATGATATAGTAGGGGCGGTTGTTGAGGAAGAAGCGCCAGATGCCTTTCGCGTCACGACGTTTCTCGATCTTGCGCATGCCGAAGTAACCGCGAATGACATCCTTGCCGAAGGTCGCAGTGAAATGGTAGAGCTTCGGATTCTCCGGCGACCAGCACTCGAAGTCCTTCGGCATCTTGACCGTCACCGGCTCGCCAAGCGCGAATGCTTTTTTGACAGGATTGACAGGATTTTCGATTTCAACCGTCCCCTCGCCTTCAACTCTACACTTTCCACTTTCAACTCTCAACTCGATCGTCACCTCGCCCTTGTCGATGTCGGTCGTGACGGTGTAGCCGGCGATATACGTCTCCGGCACGGTCTCCAGCCACACGGTCTGCGTGATGCCGCTCGAGCGCGTGTAGAAACAGTTATACGTGCGGAACGCCTGCTTACCGCGCGCCTGGATGAAATCTTCGGTGGGATCCCAGACGAGCACCGAAAGCCGGTTCGCGCCCTTCGTCACATACGGCGTGATGTCAACCGTAAACGGCAGATTGCCGCCGTCATGGACGGCCGCTTCATCGTGCCCCACATACACGACCGCGCGGTAGTCGACCGCCCCGAAGTGAAGCAGCGTCCGTTCGCCCGGCTGCGGATCCAGATCGACCGTGCGCGTGTACCACAGATACTCGTCCGGCTCCAGCAGCCGCCCGCCGCACCCGGAAAGCGGCGCCTCCAGCGCGAACGGCACGCGGATGCGGCCATCGACCTTTCCGGGCAGCGCGCACGAATTGGTGATGGCGCATATCGCGTAGTCCCAGTCGCCGTTGAGGCACGTCCAGTTTTCACGCACCATCTGCGGACGCGGATAGTCGCGCCACGCATTCTCGCTCGTCACCTTCTCGCCCCACGGCGTCATCATATTCGACGCCCCGACGGCGAATGCCGCGCACGATGTCACGAAAGTCAGAATCCCTCTCATGGCTGTCCTCTCCTTTATAAACTGCCAGACCAAACTGCCAGACCGGTCTCAGCCGACACGATACGGCTGCGTCCAGGCGCAGCGCAGGCCCTTCGGATGGAGCGACGCCTTGCAGACCGTCTCGCCCTTCTCCTCGATGCGCGCGCGGACATACAGATCGTCGTCGGCCAGCGTGTAGCCGACGCGCGCCGCCTCGCCCGCCGGAATCTCCACCGTCTTCGCGACGCGGCCGATCCTGTCGTCATAGAAGGCGATTTCCCGCTGATAGCGCATGGAGTCCCTGTGCTTCGCCGGACGGACCGTCACCTTGCCGACGGGCTTTTCGCTGAAGTCTCGCTTCGAAACGATGAACCGGACGGTGCGCGGCGCAACGCCCGCCCCGACGACGACTTCGAGGCGGCCGGCGGACGGGTCGAACGAGACGTCGTCCGGCTCCAGCCCCTCGCATGTCACAAAATCGCCGCGCACCATCGCGTCGATCAGCGATCCCGCGTCCAGCGACTCGGCGCGCACGCGCACCCAGGCGTTCCCGGGGATGCACATGTACCTGTCCTCGCCGCAGTAATGATGCGTGTCGTCCGTGCCGATTCCATGAATGAGCGGGTAGCCGCGCCGCGCGCGGAACGCATTGACCACATCCCACAGGCGATCCGTATCCAGTCCGTCGGCCGGCAGGCCTTCCGCCTCCTTGAACGAGGCTCCGCCGTTGCACACTTCAAAGAAGCGGACGTCCGGCGTTTCGATCAAGACCTCCGGCCCGACGTCGTACCACATCCAGATCGGATGGTTCAGGATGAACAGCGACCGGCAGCCCCGCGCCGCGCTGCGCGACGCGACCTCACGGTGATGCGCGGCCAGAAACGCGGGGAGCGGCACATCGCGGACCTTGCGCTCGAAATCCGGCGCGGCAAAGGAGGGCAGCAGCTCCGGCAGATTGACGTAGTTCATGTGCAGCTGATGGCTGCGGCCGTCCGCGTAATCAACGACGCGCGTCGCCTCGACATCCGGCAGGAGCAGAAATTCGCCCGGCATGTTGAAGCGCTGCGAGAGTTCCGCAAACGTCGACAGCCGCACCTCCGTCCGTCCGTCGGCGCCGGTGCGTGTGACGACATCCGGGAAGGCCGTGCGGTAGATGTCGAAATAGCGGCGTCTGGCATTGTACAGGAAGCGGGGCGGACGGTTCTTCGCCCAGTCGGGCTTGACGTCCTTCTCATCATTGCCGATCAAACCGATCCAGCGGTCGGGATCGTCCTGGAAAACATTGTGATCGCTCAAGCCAAGGAAATTGTAGCCTCGGCTTCTGTACCAGTCGATCGACACCTCGGGGAACGCCTTGCCGTCCGACCAGAATGTGTGCGTGTGGAGATTGCCCTTGTACCAGCGTGTACGCGCCGCCCCGCCGCCCGTCCGGACGGCGGTTGCGAAGCCCGGCAGCGCGCCGAATCCGGTCAGCGCGGCAAGCGCCGCGGCCGACCGCAAAAAGTCCCTTCGTGTCGTTTCCATCGAAACCGTTCCTTTACCGCAGAATAATGATCAGCCCGGTCTGAGCCATGATTTTCAGCGAATGATAATTGAATGTCAGCCAGTTGCCCGAGGACTCGGTATCGTAATGCCACGTGAGCGTATTGAGCCCCGGCAAGGCATCCTCCTCGGCGAGCTCGACCGTGATCTCGTCGCCCTTGGCGACGCCGTCGCTCGACCAGACCGTCTTGCCGTTGAAGTCAAGATGGATCGGATGGGTTTCGTTTGACCTGACATTCTCAATTTTCGTCTTGTAGCGATACGGATATGTCTTTTTTCCTTTCGGCGCGTCAAAGAGAAGCGTGACCGCGTTGTATGTCGTCGTCAGCGAACGCTGGAAGTGCGCCGCCTCGGTGTCGCCCAGGAACGACGTGGATGTCACATTCCGCCCCTCCGTCGAACCCTGG
Source organism: Kiritimatiellia bacterium (assembly GCA_017463935.1). Lineage (GTDB taxonomy): Bacteria > Verrucomicrobiota > Kiritimatiellia > RFP12 > UBA1067 > UBA1067. Next base: position 5,158 of record JAFUEM010000016.1, on the reverse strand, counting down.
CTGGGCGTGCCGTCCAGATTCTCGACCTTCGCGACCGGACGCGCGTGCAGCCTGCCGTTGTCGAACGTCTGCACGCCGTCGAATCCGGCCATGACCGTCCACATCTCGTTTTCGGTGAGCAGCCGGTTCCAGCCCTTCACGCCGGCGAGGACGCCGCGAAACGCCTTCTTCGCATTCTCTCCGTTATCCGCGCCGCCGTCGGACGGCGGATTGGGCTCGCAGCCGAAGCGCAGTTCTGCCGTCGTCGTCACCACATTCGTGATACCGCACGCGTCGCCGAAGTGACGGTGGTTGATCTTCGGCGCGGCAAAGTATCCCGTGTCGTTCCACGCCGGCGTTTCGCAGTACCAGATATCGGCATTGGAAAGCCTGTCATCCGTCGGGCTCGGATAGACCGAAACGAACATGTCCACCCATTTGCCGGCAGTGATGTACGCCGTGCCCGTCGTCGTGATACCCTTATTGGCGTAACCGACAGCCACCTTCGGCACAAGAATGGTCGGATATCCTGTTGTCGCATTCGCGCCGGCGCGCAGACGGACAGCAAAACCGTCGGCATGCCCGTCTTTGATGTTATTCCAGCTCGTATAGCCATTCATCACGATTGTCGGGAAATCCTCAACTGCCGGCTGCACCGAGCCATCCCAGCGGAAGCGCACGAACAGCGTCGCAACGCTTCCCGTGACCGCGCGGTTGGCAAGACGCGCATCCTGACGGTAGGTCGTTCCGGCTGTCGTATCGGACGGCGACGGGAAGTAGAGGCAGTGGGCAGCCTTGTTTGTAACGGCCGGCATGACGGGAAGCGTCACGTCCGCCGTCGTGTAGCCGTGCTGGCTCTCGGCCTGTGTTGTCGAGAAACTGACGCCGTCCGCCGCGCTGTCGCCGGTGAACGCAACAGATGTCACAAGGCCGTCCGCCGCGTCGCCGTTGCGGCGGAAATGGGCGACAAGCGTCACGGGGCGGTTCTGAACCAGGGTAATTTCCGGCGTGATGAACGACCCCTCGGCAATGCACGACGTCTCCCCGCTCCAGCAATCAAACACATACCCCGCATCAGGAACCGCAACGAGCGTGACGACATTTCCACCCCCGCAGACGGCCGTTTCCGCAACGGCGTCCGCCGCTTCATCATCCATGAATTTAATCTTGCCGCCTGCCGTCGCCGTGGTGCTGACAGCGACCGAAAGCTCATCCTTTGCCGCATCGTATGAATACCCTTCGCCGAATGTTGCTGCAGCATCCGCGCCGTTGAAGCGCACGGCGTCAAGGCCCGCATTCCAGGCGACTTCCGTGGCCGTCAACACGCGGTCGTAAACGCGGAAGGCGTGGTAAGTGCCACGGAAGGTGATGCCGTAGGTGGCGTCAAGGCTTGACCGATTGCTCCCGTCCTGCACTTCGCCGCCAATTACACTATCCGACGAACTCGCTATTGCGCCAGGCGTGCCGTTGATCGTCTGTAGGAGAGCCCCGCCGTTGTAAAGGGTCAGTCCGGATTGTGCAACGCAGACGGCCGCCGAAAGGTACGAATCGGCGATAACGGTGGCTGTCGAGGCCGTCTTGTCATACGCCTTACTCTGACCGAGGCCGGCGTTACGGTAGAAGCGCAGGTTGCCGGCTGCTGACTGCTCGATGTTGATGCCGGCGTCGGTCTTGTATTGCCCGAAGTAACACATGCGCATGTTCGCCACGCCGGGGATACAGGCGAACTGCACCGTGAAATTCGTCGTGGCGAACGTGGGCGCGAGACCCGGCGACGCGACCGTGAAAGGCTTGGTGTTGCCGGTAGTCCGCCAACCGTTGCCGCCAGTCCATTCGGTTGAGGCACCCATTGTGCCGTCGAGCGATGCGTCTCCGGCAAGGTTCTTCCAAGTCGTGGCAGAGGAGACGTGGGAGCCGGTGCCGGCATTATTGATACCGTCATACATCGCGACAAGGCCGTCATTGACATACAGATAAGATGCCGAGGTCGAAGCGGGGGCGAACACCGCCGTGAGTGCAACGGGTGCGGACGGCGTTACGCTGATGACGGCGTCATTCACCTTGCCGGATGTAATGGCATCGACAGCGCCTTCCCAGCGCACGAAGGCATAGCCATATTCAGCTTTCGCCTTGAGCGTCACCGTGTCATGCTGTTTAACAGCTACGCGTGCCGCACCGCCGTCGATTGCAACCGTGCCGTGCTCGCCGGATGCGGAAACATCAACGCACAGGTCTCCGTCGTCGTCAAATGAATAGCCGCCGCTCAGCGTGAAATCGGCAGGGTTCGCTCCATTGAATCGGATCGCATCGACCGCCGCATTCACCTTCACCTCCGCATCGGTCAGCACGCGGTCGTAAACACGGAAGGCATGGTACGTGCCTTGGAAAGTGACGCCATATCCACTTGTGTAATTAGAATCCGTTCGTCCACTCCTTTGAACTTCCCCGCCGATCACACTTTCGCATGTCGATGATAGTTCTCCCAAGGACGTATTCGCTTGCTGCGAAATATCTCCGCAATCTCCTCTGGCACGAAATGTCTGTTTGTTCGCCGTTCTATCAAACTCCGCCGACACCGAAGCAAACTGATTGGCGGTGATCTTTACTGCCGAGAAGCCTTGTACTGCCGTATTGCTATTAAGTGTGCCGCTATTTCTAAACCAGCGCAGAAAGCCTGTCTTTGTGGAGCCATCATTGTGCTCAATACTAATACCGTCATTTTCTTTGTACTGTCCAAAGAAGCACTCGCGCTTGTTGCTCATGGTCGGCTTGACGGCAAACTGAATGGTAAACGAACCGGCGCTCATGGCCGCCGCGAGGCCGCTGCCGACGGTGACGGGCTTGCAGTCGCCCGAAACCGACCAGCCGTTCGAGCCGTTCCACGTCAATTTGGAATCGCACGTGCCGTCCAGCGACGTGTCGCCGGTGAGGTTCTTCCATGTCGTGGCGCTGGAATCGTGCAAGCCGGTGCCGGCGTTGTTGATGCCGTCATACTGCGCGACGAGGCCCTTCTGCACATACGAACGCGAGGTCAGCGATGCGCTGGCGGGCACCCCGGCCGCCACCGACAGCGCGAGCACCACGACTGTTTTCGTCAGTTTCATTGGCATAATCTCCTTGACTTTTTGCCGCGAGGGGCGACCGCCGCCCCTGTCCGACATTTTCAAGTGTATCATAAGACAGGCAACCTATCAATTATATTGTTTACTCAAACGATTACACGATTCACTCACGATGCCGGAATATTATGATATAATATATGCACAATGAAACAGCGACAGGTGATGCTGATGATCAATCCGCCGATTCCTCTGCGCTTCGACGGAATCGTGAAATATGCCCGCGAACACAATTGGCATCTCACGCTCGCGAACAGGCTTGTGCGCGCGCCGCGCGGATGGAACGGCGACGGCGCGCTCGTGACCCTGCGCGGCGACGCGGAAACCTCCCGCTTCGTCGAGGGGCTTGCGAAGGCCCGCATCCCCGTCGTCGACCTCACCTCCTACATGCCCGAGGTGGAGGTGCCGCGCGTCATCCCCGACTATACGTCCGCCGGACGCCTCGCCGGCGCGCATTTCGCCGAGGTCGGCCTCAAGCACGTAGCATGGTTCTCGACAATCTGGACGAATGTCCACAGTCTTTTCTTCGACGGACTTTCCGAGCGGTGGCCGACGGCGCAGAAGATCGTTCTCTCATCCCTCGTGCCGAAGACAAAGCTGGACGACGTGGACCGCTTCGCCGATGTGATGGCCCCGCGCCTTCTCGCGCTCCAGAAGCCCGTCGGCATTCTGACCTATAACGACGAGGAGGCCGCGCGCATCCTGGCGCTCTGCCTGGAGCTCGGCATCAAGGTTCCCGACGAAATCGCGATTCTCGGCATCGGCAACGATACCTTCCTCTGCGAGAACCAGACCGTCCCGCTTTCGAGCGTGATGGACAACCTTGAACGCAACGGCTACGAGGCCGCCGCGCTCCTGGAGCGGCTGATGGACGGCGCCCGCCCGCCGACGAAACCCCTCCTCGTGCCGTGCCAGGGCCTGGCGGCGCGGCGCTCGACGGACATCCTCGCCGTCGACAGTCCGGTTCTGCGCAGGGCGCTTGACTACCTCAAGCGGCGGATCGCCAATCCGCCGAGCGCGGTCCAGCTGTCGGAGGCCGTCGGCGTTTCGCGCGCGACGCTCGACAGGCTGTTCGCGGCGCATCTGGGGCGCTCAATGCATAACGAGGTCACGCGCATGAGGCTCGCGCGCGCGAAGGAGCTGCTGGCGGGCGGGACGGCGACGATCCGCGAGACGGCGGCGGCGTGCGGGTTCTGCAACGCGGGCCACTTCGTCAACGTCTTCCGGCAGTCGATCGGCATGACACCCGGCCGATGGCGCGAAACGCAGGCGGTCACGTGACGCGCCGCCCGCGTCACTCGGCGGCAGGCGGGCCGGGGTCCCGCGTCACGCCGGGGCCGTAGATCGTCGTCCAGTCGTCGCGCATAGAGACGGGAATCCAGCCGTGGACCGCGCAGGCCGCCCGCATCGCCTCCGCCTTGGCCGGGTTTCCGTATTCGCGCACCGTGTCGTCGCACAGGAGCATGAAGCCCAGCGACCTGTACCGCCTGTTCTGCAGGGCGTAGTTGAGCATGCTCGCGTCGCTGAAGCTGTTGCCGAACGCCAGCACGGGCCGCACGCCGATTTCCCGCGCAAGGGCGGCCACCTTGTTCATCTGGAGATTCTTGACGGCGAGCGTGCCGCCCAGGACGAGGACGTCGTTCGTCCCGTACGTGAAGGCCAGTCCGTCGCGCCCGTCCTGCGCCGCCGCGACCAGCGCGTAGTCGGTGCCGATGACCTGCCGGGGCGGCAGCGCCAGGCCCTCCCCGACGATCGCCCGCAGGACGAAACGCTCCGTTCCGCTGCACACGTACACCAGGAATCCGTTCGCCTCGAGAAACCGCACGACCTCCACCATCGGCCGGTAGAACGCCTCGCCTCGCTTCATGCCGGCAAAGCCCGGCTGCGGCCCGGCGGCAAAGGTGCGCAGCGCGTCCGCCGCCGCGTCCGGCTCCACCCCGCGCCAGGCCGCCGCCATGACCCGCTCGCGCACGGGGTTGTCCAGACCCGGCCAGTGGCCCGTGGCGCGCGCCGCGCGGGCGACGGCCTTCTGTTCGTCCGAGGCCGAAAAGCCCGGATCG
>JAFUEM010000195.1 GCA_017463935.1 Kiritimatiellia bacterium | reverse complement strand
GACGATTTACGTGATAGACAATCCCGCTCTGCCAAGGACGGTTGTCGCGCCGGATGATCGCTGGGGATACTGCAACATTGCCAAGATTCACACGGAGAAACTGCCGTTCTTCGAGGCAAGAACTAAGAAGCTCGTCTCGCGTACATTCGCCATGCTCTGCGGCGGGATGTCATCCACATATACGATTTCGCTCGTCGGTCCTATGCCCAAGGTCTCCGACATGGATGTTCTGCCGAATGAACACATCCCGGTTGATGTGACAATAAGGATGAATGCGTATCTGGAGAAATTCGGCATCACGCCAGCCGTAATGAAACCCTACCGCATCGCCTGTCAGGAAGGTTGGGCGCATCGGCCGACGAACCATGTAGAGCAGACAATCTGGGATGAGGTACACCAGTTGCCCACCAAGCCTGTGACGATAGAGTTTGACCCTAAACGGGGAAAGTGAGACACCCCATAGACGCACAAAAGCCGCCTCCAGCAACGGAAGCGGATTTTTGCCTTTATAGTGGTCACATTACTTCCCCTTGGCAGGGTCGAATTCAATCTTGATGGGCTTTTGAGGTAGCGACCTTATCTCGTCCCAGATGGCTTTCTGCACATCGTTCGTGGGAGTGGGTGCCCAACCCTCTTGAACGGCCTTGCGATAGATTGTCTTTCGCATGGGCGTTACGCCAGCCGCACCGAGATACTTCTTGATAGAATCTTGAATGTCGATTGGCAGTTTATCCTGCGCGAAGTCGAGTTCTTGTGGTGTATGTGCAGCAAGCACATGACCTGGGTAGCGGGAGCCGCATCCACCGCAGAGCATCGAGAACGCCTTTAGCGCAGCTTTGGCACAGCGATTCTTGTATTTCTGCTCGTCGTTGGGGAGTTTCAGCCCGGTCTTGTATTTGGCGAAATTGACAACGGCATAGCAATCGTCGGGGAAAACAGAGAGCGATGGTGAAGTCGAGTCATCTACAAAGACCACGGCAAAATTGGCCTTGGATTTCTCCTTGAGTGACTTCGCATCAGCGGGAGCTGCCTTTGACAATTCTATCTTTACTGGCACCTGATGTTCAAAGTGCGAGAACAACTCCTCAAACGAGGGGCGGATATTAACGGCCGATTGTGTATCGACGAACGCCACCGCACCTTTCTGTGAACCGGGGTAGATTACAAATCCGCCGAGACTGGCGATGCGCTCCTCAGCTGTCATTCTATGCTTTGCGCCCTCGACAGTGCTGCTACCTTTGTCTTCTGCAAATGCCGCTGCGATCATAATCGCGCTGGCTAGAGTGATATATGTCTTGATGTTCATTTGTGTCCTTTCTGAAAGTTAATCTTTTGCTGCTTCTCTGGCGGCTTTGGCTGCTTGCTTCGCTTTGTGGACTTCACGAATGTACTTTAGCTGCGCTTCGGCGAATACAGGGGAGGACAATTCCTTTAGCCCACGCTCCTTGAGCATCCTGTTCGCCGCCTCTACGAAATCCTTGTAGTCCTGTTCAGTAACTGACTCGTCAAAGCGAAGAGCGGTCAGTTCCTTCATCATGTCGTTTCGGAAGGTGGCGAGCGTCCGCAGTTCCTGCTCCGTGTTTTTCATGATTTCAACGATGTCCTCACCGTTCTTGAGTCGCTGGGCGAGGTCGGCCTTGACCTCGTTGACTTCCTTCTTGAGCGCTATGGTCTCCTCGTCATCGTCCTCAAGAATGGGAGTGGGGCTTGCAACCGCCTCGGCGAAACTCTGCTGGAAGCGCGGCCCGTAGTTGCTGTTGCCTATAAAGAATTTTCCCGGCTCGATGCTTAGTAGGCGGGCAATCTCGCGTTCCGCCTGATGCTCGAATACGCGCTTACGTCCGGCATCGGCATGGATCGTCCTCGCAGGGAGCTTTTCGAGAATGCGGCGTCCATCCTTCGTGTAGAGGCGACCATTGGGGCGTCGAACAGCATCTTCTGGGACGATATACCGCTTGTCATGCTTCTTGAGCCATTCCAGCGAGTTGCGGTCTTCGACCTCTTCAACAACCACCGCAGCATTGGTCTTGGCGGGTGCGGTAGGGGCAGGCTCGACCTCTGCAATCCTCTTTGTTTTGGGTTGCGCCGAGGGGCGGTCTGTGGGCTTACGGTTGCTCTCAAGGTACTTGGCCGCGAAGAACGCGCCGAGGGCGACGGCGACGCCCAGGACGGCCCACACGACGATTCTGCGGAACGGCCTTGCGCCTTGCGGCTTCATTCGAGGCATCGCAGTCTTCCGCCCGTTTGCTGCCTCCTCAATACGGATAGCGGATATTCCCTTGTCCGAAAGTTGCTTGAACAGGGTGTCGCGACTTTCGGCCTCAAACACATCCTGTTTCTTCTCGCCGTCTTTGGCTCTGTATGTTACCGTCCAGTTCATCGTGTTTCCTGCGAATTGAAAGCCCGCCCGATTACTCGGACGGGCTTCCTGCTCGTTATGTACTTGAGCGATTAGGCGCGCTTGCGCTTGAGGGCAAGACCGGCCATGCCGAGGAGGAGCAGAAGCCCGCTCGTCGGCTCAGGAACGGCCGTCCATGAGGTGGCAGCACCTGTGCCGCCAATCTTGAGGGCGAGGTTCGACTGGTTCACAACCGATTTAGCAGATGCCTTGGAAGCCGCATTTTCCATGTACCACTTGGCATCACCTGTCGTAGCATCCTCAAGAACAAACAAAACTGCCGCATAAACGGAGGTTCCGTCACTTGCAGGCGCAACTGTCCCGTTTACAGTTACAGTCGTCGCTGATGCGCCAGTAGTGGGTGTCTTTGAAAGTGCCGAAATGGGCGTTTCGCTTCCAAACGGATCTTTAGTGCTCAACGCACCATCCTGATACCATTTGAAAAGATCACCTGAGGAATATGAGACGGCGTCGGAAGCAAGTGACTCCCAGACATACATCGTAACATTGTAGCCGGACGCTGTAGTCAACTTATCACCGCTGAGTGTTCCGTCTGTCGCAGAGGTCGGCGTCTGAATTGCTCCAGAGGCCCAGTTTACTGACGCTGCGCTTGCAATAGCACTAACGCCAATTGCTGCAACAGCAAGCATTATTTTTTTCATGTTTTTTTCCTTTTTCTTTTTGTCTGCACCGCACACTATGCACGGTACAAAATTGAATTACAGGGGGCTGGGAATATTGAGCGAGACGCCATTCTGCGTACAGAAGAGGAATCCCATGTTAGGCTCGAACTCAACATTGTTTGCAGTAGTTTCAAGATCTAGAATGTTGCAACCATCATCGCATTCGTACCATGCCAACGAGTCAGGATCCCATGTGTAATAAGTCTCCTGTGAACCATATGGATCTATCGTTGCGATATAGTCAAGATTCCACCATGCAAAATCCACTTCGCCAGGAACAATATCACCTAGGGTTATTGTTGTGGGTGTGAAGTTTCCTGTATAGGTGTTATCTCCTGCAACACCATAAAGTTCTGTGTCGCCAGTAATAACAGCACCGCTGAATGTTAAATCAACACCGTTTTGCGAACAGATGATGAGTGCCTGATTCAAAGGAAGTTCAACATCGTTAGCGGTCACAGAGAGGTCGAGGATGTTGCCGCCGTCATCGCACTCATACCAAGCTGATGAGTCCGGATCCCAAGTGTAGTAGGTGTCCTGTGAACCATAAGGGTCGACTGTTGCAATATAGTCAAGGTTCCACCAAGCGAAGTCCTCGTCGCCAACGCTGATGTCGCCAATCTTGAATGAGGATGCAGTTCCAGAAACCGCCTCAAACGTTGCTACGCGATAGATGTTATCGCCCGCCTGTGTCGCGGCCTTATTGTAGCCGACAACGTATGTGCGCCGGAATCATCCAGCAAATGCGACCAGACTCCCCTTGCCGTGGCGCAGACAAAGGGCAGTAAAATGCAGAAGACCGCCGGGGGACGGTCTTCTGCGGCCTTTATGGCGACTTATGCGCCG
>JAFUEM010000194.1 GCA_017463935.1 Kiritimatiellia bacterium | reverse complement strand
CCTTCGGCCGCGCGGTGACGCACGCGAGCACCGTCCCGGGCGCGGCGTCGCGCCAGCCCGGCTCCATCGCGCTCGCGATCACCGCCTTCGTCACGATCACGCGCCCCGTGCTGCCGCGCTTGCGCAGACGCGCGGGCAGGAACGTGTAGCAGCCCGGCCACGGCGAATAGGCGCGGATCTTGCGCTCAGTCACGAGCACCGGCGCGGTCCAGTCGATGAGGCCGTCGGTCTTCTTCAGCTTGTAGGCGTACGTCGCGTCGGCGTGGACCTGCTCGACCGGCGGCGGCAGCTCGTTGCTGTCCATGAGGACGAGCGCCTTGGCCAGCGTCACGCCGCCCGCGTACGCGAGCGCGTCCATGAGCTCGCCGCCCGTCACGTCGGAATAGATCGGCTCGTAGCTCTGCAGCAGGATCGGGCCGTCGTCCATCCCCAGGCCCATCTTCATCACGGTGACGCCCGTGACGCGGTCGCCCGCCGCCAGCGCCGCCACGACCGGCGACGCGCCGCGGTACTTCGGCAGGAGCGAGAAGTGGCAGTTCACGCAGCCGAAGAGCGGCAGGTCCAGAAGCGGCTTCTTGAGGAACTGGCCGTAGGCGACGACGGCGATGACATCGGGGTGCCACGCGTAGATCTGCGCCATCGGGGCGGGATCGTTCACGTTCTCGGGCGCGATGATTTCGGTGAGGCCGTGCTCCAGCGCAAACGCCTTGCAGGGGCACGGGGTCAGCGCGCGGCCGCGGCCGACCGGGCGGTCCGGCTGCGTCACAAGACCGACGACCTGAAGTTCAGGCCGTCGCATGATCGCCCGCAGGCACGTGGCCGATGCGGCGGAAGATCCCATAAAGACGATGCGCATTTTGCGCAATAGTATATCAATTTTTCCGTGCCCGGGTCAATCGCGCGCGACCCGGTCGTCGGGCTTCCGTTCCGCTTCCGTCGATCCGGCCCTCGTCCCGGCCGCCGACCGGCGGTCTCAGGCGTTCCGCCGATGGTATTCCTGCAGCGTGTAGACGGCGTTTTCGACGCGCGCCTCCGCCAGTCCCGCCACGGCTGCGGCGAAGCCGGCCAGCGTCGTGGTCACGGGGATCCCGGCGGCAACGGCGCACGCGCGCAGGCGGACGGAATCGCTCGACGCCTCGCCGTCGGCGGCCGCCGTGTTGACGACCCAGCCGACCGCCCCCTTGCGGATGAGGTCGATGCCGTTGGGCCGTCCGCGCGAAATCCGGAAGACCGCCTGCGTCTCGATGCCGCGGTCCCACAGATACGTGGAGGTGCCGCACGTGGCGTAGAGGCCAAAGCCGCGCGCCGTCAGCCGCGCCGCCAGTTCCGCCACCTTCGGCTTGTCCGCGTCGCAGACGGAGAGGAGCACGCGGCCGCCCGTCGGCAAGGGACTGCCGCACGCGATCTGGCTTTTCCGGTACGCGGCGAAGCGGTCGTCATCCAGGGCCATGACTTCGCCCGTCGACTTCATTTCCGGCGACAGCGTGATTTTCGCGCCGGGGAACTTCGCATAGGGAAAGACGGCCTCCTTGACGCAGTAATGACGCGGCGTGGACGCGCGGCGGGAAGCGCCGATCTTCTCCCCGACCATCGCCCGCGCGCCGAGGTCGGCCAGCGCCACGCCGGTCGCCTTCGCAACGAACGGCACGGTCCGCGAGGCGCGCGGATTCACCTCGATCATCCAGATTTCGCCGTCCTTGACGGCCAGCTGGAGGTTCATCAGCCCGACGACATGGAGCCGCCGCGCAAAAATCCCGGCGTAGCGTTCAACCTCCGCAATCGTCTCCGCGGAGAGGCTGACGGGCGGCGTGATCGCCGCGGCGTCGCCCGAATGGCAGCCGGCGGCCTCGACATGCTCGAGGATCGCGCCCAGGCGCGTCGTCTCGCCGTCCGAGACGACATCGACATCCAGCTCGATGGCGCGTTCCAGGAACTTGTCGATGAGGATGGGCTTGCCGTCCGACACGGCCACGGCCTCGGCGACATACTTCTCCAGCTCCTCGGCCGTGCCGGCAATCGCCATGCCGCGACCGCCCAGGACGAAACTCGGCCGCACCAGCACCGGATAGCCGATCTCCCCGGCGATCCGCAGGGCGTCCGCCACCGAATGCGCAATGCCGCTCGCGGGCTGCTTCATGCCCACCTCCGCGACAAGCGACCGGAAGAATTCGCGGTCTTCCGCCAACGCGATGTCGACGGGCGACGTGCCGACGATCTGCGCGCCCGCCCGCTCCAGCCGCGCCGCGAGATTGAGCGGCGTCTGCCCGCCGTACTGGACGATGACGCCGTCGCACCGCTCGCGTTCATAGACCTCCATCACGTCCTCGAACGTGAGCGGTTCGAAATACAGCCTGTCGGACGTGTCGTAATCGGTCGAAACGGTCTCGGGATTCGAATTGACCATCACGACCTCGCAGCCGCGCGCACGCAGGGCAAACGCGGCGTGGCAGCAGCACCAGTCGAATTCGATGCCCTGGCCGATGCGGTTCGGCCCCCCGCCCAGAATCATGATCTTGCGGCGGCGCGGCTCGCTTTCATCGCTTTTATCCCTTTCGTCCCTTTCGTCCCTTGTGTCCCTTGTGTCCCTTTCGTAGTACGAGTACCAATACGGCGTCCGGGCCGCGAATTCGCCCGCGCACGTATCGACCTCGCCGTACGCGGGCCGCAGGCCGAGCGCGAGGCGCCGCGCGCGCACCTCGTCTTCGCCGACGCCGGTCGCCGCCGCGATCTCCCGGTCGCTGAAACCGAACACCTTCGCCTGGCGGAGGATCTCGGGCGGCAGGCGCGGGCCGTCGGACGCGGCCGTCCGGCCGAGAAACGCCCGGAACGCCGCGATTTCCGCGATCTCCCGCCGGAACCACGGATCGAACGACGCGACATCGTGGTGCTTCAGCGGCTCGGCGACCTCCAGCGCGCGCAGCGCCTTCAGGAACGCCTGCTTGAACGTGCGCCCGATCGCCATGACCTCGCCGACGGACTTCATCTGCGTGCCAAGCGTCGTGTCCGCGCCCGGGAACTTCTCGAACGCGAAACGCGGCGCCTTGACGACGACGTAATCGAGGCTCGGCTCGAAGCAGGCGAGCGTCCGGCCGGTGATGTCGTTCGTGATCTCGTCCAGCGTCAGGCCCACCGCCAGCAGCGCGGCGATTTTCGCGATGGGGAAGCCCGTCGCCTTCGACGCCAGCGCGGACGAGCGCGAAACGCGCGGGTTCATCTCGATGATGATGCGCCGCCCGTCCGCCGGATTGACCGCCCACTGCACGTTCGAGCCGCCCGTCTCGATGCCGATCTTCTCGAGGACGCGGATGGAATCGTCGCGCATCGCCTGGTACTCGCGGTCGGTCAGCGTCTGGGCCGGCGCGACGGTGATCGAATCGCCCGTGTGGACGCCCATCGGGTCGAGGTTTTCGATGGAGCAGACGATCACGGCGTTGCCCGCCTTGTCGCGCATCACCTCCATCTCGAACTCCTTCCAGCCGATGAGCGATTCCTCGACGAGCACTTCGCGGTTGAGCGAGGCGTCGAGGCCGCGGGAGACGATTTCGCGGAACTCCGCGGCGTCGTGCGCGATTCCGCCGCCCGTGCCGCCGAGCGTGAAGCCCGGGCGTATTATGAGCGGCCACGTGCCGATTTCCGCGGCGACGGCCTCGGCCTCCTCCAGCGAGTGCGCGCTGCCGGACTTGGGCATGTCGAGACCGAGTTCGGCCATCGCGGCCTTGAAGAGGTTGCGGTCCTCGGCGCGCGCGATGGCGTCGGCGCCGGCGCCGATCATCTCCACTCCGCATTCGTCGAGCGCGCCGGAGCGCTTGAGCTCCATCGCGAGATTGAGCGCGGTCTGTCCGCCGAGCGTCGGCAGCAGGGCGTCGGGACGCTCGCGGCGGATTATGGCCGCGACGGTGTCGGCCGTCAGCGGCTCGATGTAGGTGCGGTCGGCCATTTCGGGGTCCGTCATGACCGTCGCCGGGTTGGAGTTCACGAGCACGACCTCGCACCCCTCGGCGCGCAGGACCTTGACGGCCTGGCACCCCGAGTAGTCGAACTCGCAGCCCTGGCCGATGACGATCGGACCGGACCCGAGGACGAGGATTTTGTGCAGGTCCGGGCGTTTCACAGCGGACCTCCCGACGTCGCGGAAGCCGGCGCGGCGGCGCCCGCTTGGGGACTCGATGCCGCACCGCGCGCAGTGAAAACGCTTTCGACAGGATTTTTCATGGCTTGTCGTTTTCGGAGCAGGGACGCGGCGCGTCCGGGGATCAGGCCGGCCCTGCGTTCACCAAATCCTTTGCGGCCGCGATCATCTCCCGGAACCGGGCGAAGAGGTGGCCGGAATCGTGCGGGCCGGGGCACGATTCCGGATGGTATTGGACCGAGAATGCTGGGAGCGTCTTGTGGCGGACGCCTTCGATCGATCCGTCGTTGAGGTTCACGTGCGTGACTTCGAGGCAGTCGGGCACCGATTCCGGAACGACGGCGAAATTGTGGTTCTGGCTCGTTATCTCCACCTTGCCGGTCGCGAGATCGCGGACCGGGTGGTTGCAGCCGTGGTGCCCGAACTTGAGGCGTCCGGTGCGCGCGCCGCAGGCCAGCGCCAGCAGCTGGTGCCCGAGGCAGATGCCCATGAGCGGGACGCGCCCGAGCAGTTTCCGGATGTCCTCCGCAGCGTACGTCACGGCGGCGGGGTCCGCCGGGCCGTTCGACAGGAACACGCCGTCCGGTTCGAGCGCCAGCACTTCGTCCGCGCCAGTTTTCGCAGGCACGACCGTCACCCTCGCCCACGAAGCGAGCGAACGCAGGAT
>JAFUEM010000193.1 GCA_017463935.1 Kiritimatiellia bacterium | reverse complement strand
TCCGCCTAAGGTGTGGGTGGTGATTGGGATGAAGTCGTAACAAGGTAACCGTTGGGGAACCAGCGGTTGGATCACCTCCTTTCTAAGGAGTCAGGCGATGGACGCAAGTCCACAGCCAATGGTGAAACTCTCAGCGCAGATTGTTGCTGTTTTCTCAAGCCCCCGAATCAAGACCGACTGAAGCGCGACCCCCACGGGGCCGCGCTTCTTCGCTTTGACGCGCGGCCGCATTGAAAAAACTTGAAATTCGCGCTTGCATCGGGGGACGAAATAAGATATCATTTGCGCCTGTCGTCGAGGTCTGGATCCTTCGCGACGCACGGGAGAAAAAAGAAATTGAAAGACGACTTCCTCGTTTTCGATCATGTGACGAAACGGTTCGGCGCGCTCACGGCGGTTGACGACGTGACGCTCTCCATCGCCAAAGGCGAGTTCTTCTCGCTCCTGGGCCCGTCGGGATGCGGCAAGACGACGCTCCTGCGGATGCTCGGCGGCTTCGAACGCCCCGACTCCGGCCGCATCTATCTCGAAGGCAAGGACATCACCGACCTGCCGCCGAACCAGCGGCGCGTGCACACCGTCTTCCAGAACTACGCGCTCTTCCCGACGATGACGATCTGGGACAACATCGCGTTTTCGCTGAAGCTGGCGAAGATGCCCAAGGCGGAGATCGAGGAGAAGGTCGACGCCATCCTCGAGATGATCCAGATGACCGACCACGCGTGGAAGTACCCGAACCAGCTTTCGGGCGGCCAGAAGCAGCGCGTCGCCATCGCGCGCGCGCTCGTCGACCGTCCGCAGGTGCTGCTCCTCGACGAGCCGCTCGCCGCGCTCGACCTGAAGCTGCGCCAGCACATGCTGATCGAGCTCGACACGATCCACGACCAGGTCGGCATCACCTTCATGTACGTGACGCACGACCAGGGCGAGGCGATGTCGCTTTCGGACCGTATCGCCGTCATCAACCGCGGCCACGTCGAGCAGCTGGACGGCCCGGCGAAGATCTACGAGGCGCCGGCCTCGCGCTTCGTCGCCTCGTTCATCGGCGACACCAACTTCTTCTCGGGCGAGATCGTCGCCGTCGAGGGCGACTACTGCACGATCCAGTGCACGGGCTTCCCGGCGATCCGCGCGTTCAACGACAAGAACCTCGCCGTCGGACAGCGCGTCGATCTCTCGGTCCGTCCGGAGAAGATCCGCGTCACGCTCAATCCGCCGCTCCCCGAGAAGGGCGCGACGATCAACGTCTTCCCCTCGACCGTCCGGGAGATCGTCTACCAGGGCGTCTACACGAAATACTGGATCCAGTCGGGCGACCTGCGCGTGGCGACGCTGAAGCCGCACTCGCGCTTCCTCCTCGACCAGGAGTCGATCACCTGGAACGACAAGGTCTACATGTGGTGGCACCCCGACGACGGGTACATGGTGGAGTCCAAGTGATGACGAAGAACCCCCTGCGCTCGCGCCCGACCGAATGGCTCGTCACCGCGCCGTCGTTCCTCTGGCTGCTGCTCTTCTTCGCGATCCCCGCCGTCATCGTCCTCGCGTTCACGTTCCACGGCCACACCGCGAACGGCGGCGTCGGCGACTGGTCGCTGTCGACGTGGCGCGAGCTCGTCGACCCCGACTATCCGGCGATCGTCTGGAACACGCTGCGCCTCTCCTTCGAGGTGACGGTCTGGTGCATCGTCCTCGCGCTGCCGTGCGCCTACGCGATCGCGCGCATGAACAAGCGCTGGCGCGCCATCGTCGCGGGCTCGATCATGCTGCCGTTCTGGACGTCGTTCGTCGTGCGCGTCTTCGCGTGGAAGACGATGCTCCATCCCGACGGCTGGCTCCAGTCGTGCTACTTCACGTTCCTCCAGGTGCGCGAATGGCTCTTCGACTGGCTGCCCGGCTTCCTCCAGCGCGCGCTCGTCTTCGTCGGCTTCGCCTCGCGCGCGCCGGTCGATCCCGCGTCCTCGACGATCCTCGACTCCGAGGCCGCCGTCGTGCTCGTGTCGGTCTACTCGTTCCTGCCGTTCGCGATCATGCCGCTCTACACCGCTGCCGAGAAATTCGACTTCGCGCTCCTGGAGGCGGCGCGCGACCTCGGCGCGAAGGGCTTCTACGCGTTCCGCAAGATTTTCGTCCCCGGCATCCGGCAGGGCCTCGTCTCCGCCGTCCTGATGGTGTTCATCCCGGCGATCGGCTCCTACGTGATCCCGCAGATGCTCGGCGGCACGAACTGCATCCTGATCGGCAACAAGATCTTCATGCGCGCGATGCAGAACCGCAACATCCCGCACGCGTCCGCGCTCGCGACGCTGATGGCGGTTTCCGTCCTCGTGCCGCTGGGGCTCGCGATGTGGTGGAAGGCTCGGCAGAACGCGCGCGACCGCAAGCGGCTCGAGGCCGAGACGGCGCGGCTCACGGTCACGCGGGGAGGTGAGGCATGAAGCGCTCGTTCTTCTCCGTCGCGATGCTCGCGGGCGTGCTCGCGTTCCTCTACATCCCGATCCTGCTCGTCGTCGTCTACGGCTTCATCCCGAACGGCGTGTCGATGTCGTTCTTCGACTCGTCGGGCCGCTTCATGGGCTTCACGGCCAAGTGGTACGGCCAGATCTTCGGCGGCGCCGCCTCGGTGCGCGCGCTCCTGCAGAGCTTCTGGCTGTCGCTCACCATCGCGGGCCTCGCGACGCTCGTCTCCTGCGTCATCGGCACGACGTCGGCCCTCGCGCTGCACCGTTGGAAGGGGCGGCTCCAGCAGATCCACCACGCGCTCGTCTACACGCCGCTCATCATGCCGGACATCCTGATCGGCATCTCCCTCCTCATGCTCTTCGTCGCCTGCAAGGTGGACTGCGGCTTCTGGACGATCCTCATCGCGCACGTCACGTTCTGCGTCTCCTACGTCGTGATGACCGTCCTCGCGCGCCTGCAGGACTTCGACGACCGCATCGTGGAGGCCGCATACGACCTCGGCGCGGGGCCGTGGTTCACGTTCTTCCACGTCGAGCTGCCGATCCTGATGCCGGGCATCGTCGCGGGCGGGCTGCTGGCGTTCACGCTCTCCATCGACGACGTCGTCATCACCTCGTTCGTCAACGGCGCGGGCACCAACACCTTCCCGACGTACGTCAGCTCCATGACGAAGCATTCGCGCAACCTGCCGGCCGTGTTCGCGCTCTCGACCTTGATGCTCCTCTTCACGTGCGTGCTCGTGGGGCTCTCGAAGCTCATCGCGGGCCGGCAGCAGCCGAAGAAAAAATGACGTGCGGCGGGGGCTTGCGCCCGGCAGGCCGTTTGTGATATACTACACGCCACTTTGTCCACGGTGGGCAAGGCGAAGCGAATGAGCAGGGGTCTTCCATCCCCGGCCAAAGCGGATTAATCTGACAACAGGATTGAAAGGACAAACAACATGGAAATGCCGACATCCGCCCTCACGGGCATCACGCTCAAGGACATGTTTGACGCCGGACTTCACTTCGGCCATCAGACAAAGCGCTGGAACCCGAAGATGAAAGGCTACATCTTCGACAAGCGCAACGGAATCCACATCATCGACCTGACGCAGTCCGTCGCGATGCTCGACGAGGCCGCGCAGTTCCTCCGCGACACCGTGCTCGCGGGCAAGAAGGTCCTCTTCGTCGCCACCAAGAAGCAGGTGTCGGAGCTCGTCAAGACGGCGGCGGAGTCGGTCGGCCAGTTCTACATCACCGAGCGCTGGCTCGGCGGCACGCTCACCAACTCCAAGACGATCCGCTCCAGCGTGCGCCGCATGCGCCAGCTCCAGGCGACCGCCAAGGCGAACGGCGGGCAGCTGTCCGAGCACAAGCAGGAGGCGTCGATGCTCCGCCGCGAGCTGAACAAGCTCGAGAAGAACCTCACCGGCATCGCCGACATGGGCGAGCAGCCCGGCGCCGTCGTCATCATCGACTGCGTGCGCGAGGCGAACGCCGTCAAGGAGGCCGTCCGCCTGCACATCCCCGTCGTCGCGATCGTCGATACGAACGCCGATCCGGAGCCGATCGACTACGCGATCCCCGGCAACGACGACAGCGTGCGCGGCATCGAGCTCGTGATGAACGGCCTCGTCAAGGTCATCAAGACGGCCAATGACGAGTACAGCGCCAAGGCCGCCGAGGAGAGTCGCAAGCGCGAGGCCGCCCGCAAGGAGCGCGAGGCCGGCGAGAAGGCCGCCCGCGACGAGCGCAAGGCGAAGG
>JAFUEM010000192.1 GCA_017463935.1 Kiritimatiellia bacterium | reverse complement strand
GCTGGTGGCGCTCGACGCCGTGCCGTGGTCGACCGCGCGCCGCGACCCGTCGGAACTGCTCGCGGCCGCCCGCGTGCGTCGTGTGGACTGATCCAGCCGGCACCGGCGCAAATAGCCCCTTTACAGGCCGTGGCGAAAAAGATATACTGCTGGTGATGAACTTGAAAGTCACAATCTGGATCCTGGCCGCCGTCGGCGCGACGCTCGCCGCCGCCGCGCAGGGAATCGTCCCGAAAATCGTCCACCCCGTGATGCCGCCGCCGGTCATCCGCCCCGTCGATCCGCGCGCGGACGAACAGCCGATCACGGTCGAGACGCAGGAACGTGTCGTGGAGGAGAACGCCTTTTTCCGCCGCGTGCGCACCTCGTTTACCTTCACCAATCCGAACGCGCGGCAGATGGCCGGCGAACTGGAATTTCCGATCCCGGACGGCGCGCACGTGTGCGCCTACGCGCTCGAAGTGAACGGCACGCTCGTGCCGGGCGTCGTCTGCGAGAAGGAAAAGGCGCGCGTCGCGTTCGAGAACGAAGTCCGCAAGGGCGTCGATCCCGGCCTCGTCGAGCAGGTGAAGGGCAACATCTGGAAGACGCGCATCTTTCCGCTCGTCCCGCACACGCCGCGCCGGGCCGAGGTCGAATACGTCGCGCCGAAAACGGATGCGGCCGACACGTCCGCAACCGTCTACGAACGCGACGGCGAAGATGTGTTTGCGGCCCGCGCGATGCTGGACGAGGCGGCGCCCGCGACGATCGCGCAGCAGATCGCCGGGTTCGCGAAAGGCACGATCGTCTGGGACGCCAGCCTGAGCGCGCAGCCGTTCGCCGCCGCGTGGCGCAAGAAGCTGGAAGCGCTGCCGGAGAAGGGTGAATGGGCGCTTGTCGTGTTCAACAACAGCGCGACGGCCTACGCGCAGACGTACGGCTTCACGAAAGAGTCGCTGCTGAAGAAGATCGACGAGATCGTGTACGACGGCGGAACAGACATCGCCGACACGCTGAGATACCTTTCGAGCGCGGCGGACTTTCCGCTGCCAGCCTTGCTCTTCACGGATGAAATCGACACCCTCGGGCTTGAGAAACCGGACTACGAGTCAATCCCCGAACTTGTTATCGCCTCGCGCGACGACGTGCCTGTGCGCGATGTCGTGGTGCGCAAGCTCGCGCCGGGCGAGACCCTGCCAGAGGGCGCGGCCGTGAAGGAAGGCCGTCTGCTCGCGACCGTCTGGGCGGCGCGGCGGATGCAGGATCTCGCATCGCAGGCGGACGCCCGCAAGGACGAGTTCCTCGCGCTCGGGCGCCGGTACGGCGTCGCGGGCCCGGGGCTTTCGCTCCTCGTCCTCGAAACGCTGGAACAGTGGCTGGAGCACAAGATCGAGCCGCCCGCGAACCTCGCCATCCACGACGAATGGGTGAAACGCCGCGCGGCCGAGGACGACCCCATCGCCGCGAAGAAAGCGCAGACCGAACACGAGCAGCAGCTGCTTCAGTACTGGGAAGAGCGCGTCAAGTGGTGGAACGACCCGAAGCCGCCCAAGTCGACGCCGAAGAGCGGACTCTTTGATATCGTCGCACGGGCCGTGGGACTGGGCGCGAGCCGTCGCGACGCGGCTGCGGCGGTCAACGCGGAAGACGTGGCGTGTTGCGAGGAGGCCGCACTGGAGGAGGACGGCGTGATGTCTGCGGCGAGCGCGTGCGTGAGAGCGGCGGCGAGCGCACCCGGGGCGATAGAATCTGCCGCCGTCCACTCTCAACTCTCCACTCTCAACTCTCAATTCTCCACTCTCAACTCTCCACTCCCCGTGGCCGTCACGCTCAAGGCATGGGATCCGAAGACGCCGTACCTGGACGCGCTCAAGTCAGTCGACAAGAGCGAAGCGTACAAGGTCTACCTCAAGGAGCGCGAGACGCACGGCTCGTCGCCCGCGTTCTATATCGACTGCGCGGGGTGGTTCTACAAGGCGGGCCGGCCGTTCGAGGCCGACCGCATCCTCACGAATCTCGCCGAGTTCAAGCTGGAGGACGCGGCGCTCTGGCGCGCGATGGGCTGGCGCGCCCGCGAGGCCGGAAGCTACGATCTTGCCGTCCTCGCGTTCCGCAAGGTGCTTGCGCTGCGCGGCGAGGAGGCGCAGAGCCGCCGCGACCTGGCGCTCGTTCTCATGGAGCAGGCCAAGGCGATGCTGTGTGACGGCGACTGGGTGCGCGCGCGAGAGAAAGATGCGCAGACGATCGCGCTCAGGAACTTCTACGATCCGTCCGACACGCCGGAAAGCCGGCTCAAGGGGAGGCTGGAAATCTCCCGCAAATGGCTTGAGGAGGCGATGCGCCTTTTCGCGGACGCGGCGTTCAACGTGAACGCGCGGCGCAGCGGACGGCGCGGCAACGACTTCCAGGTTTCCATTATCGCGCTCGAAGAGCTGAACGGGCTCATCGCGTGGGTGAACGCCGTCGACTGGCCCGACGGCAAGAAGCCCGCCGTGCCGACGTTTGACGCCGCCTACCGCCGCGACCTCCCCGTGAAGCTCCGCATCGTCATGAGCTGGGACGCGGACGAGACGGACATCGACCTGCACGTGCTCGAACCGAACGGCGAGGAGGCGTTCTACGGCCACCGCCGCACGGCCGAAGGCGGGTTCGTCTCGGAGGATGTCACGACGGGCTACGGCCCGGAGGAGTATTTGAAGAAGGAGCTGGAAAGCGGCGTCTACAAGGTGCTGACCAACTATTTCGCGTCGCATCAGACGGCGCTGACGGGCCCGGCGACGGTGACGGCGACCGTCTACACCGACTGGGGCACGGCCGCCGAAAAGCGCCAGGTCCTCACGCTCCGCCTCGACAAGCCGAAGGACAAGCAGCTGATCGGCGAAGTGAAACTCTAACGGGCAGGCTGTCGGCGATGAAAGTTCCAGAGGGCAAGACCATCACGCTGACCTTCGTGTCGCACCCGACGAAATCGCTGAAGATGCGGTGGTGGGGCCGCCTGACGTTCCCCGGCGGCGCGGGCGCGGACGCGCTCCTGCCGGTGGCGGTGACGGACGGCGAGGAGCGGCCGGTCAAGGCGGGCACGCTCGATCTCTTCGGCGCGCACATCAAGATCCGCGACGGCCGGGGCGCGCTCGCTTCCGCCGATTTCATCAAGGGCAAGCACGACGCGGCGATCTGGCTGCACCGGCGCGGGATGCTGCCGATTCCGGGAGGGCTGACGTTCGCATGACGGATCAGGAATGGTACGCGCTCGTGAAGGCGGGCGAGGACGCGGGCTGGAAGCGCGTGTGGGAGGATGTCGTCGAGCCGGAATCGACGTCGCTGCGGAGCGCCGAGATGATGAAGCGCTATTCGCTGACGGCCGGCGACCTGATGGGCATGCTCTACGAGGATATGCTGGGGAAGCGGAAGATCGACCTCTATCGCGGCGAGGGGAGCTTCCAGGGGTGGCTGCGGTCGTACGTGCGCGGCTATGTGCTCAACGCCGACCCGAACAAGCACGGCGAGATTTCGCTGGAGGGCGCGGCGGCCGCCGGTGCGGAGGACGGCGCGGCGGCGGCGCTAGACATCCCGCAGCAGGACCTCGGTCTCGCGCGCAATGAAATCTGGTCGATGACGCACCTCTGCTTCCGCGACCTCTGGAACCAGGATCCCGAGCGCGCGCTCGTCCTCATCCTGAAGACGCGCTTCCATCTGACGAGCGAGGAGACGAAGGAGATGCTGGAGATCTCGTCGGCCGCCAACGTCGACCAGCTTTTCTCGCGGGCGGTCAAGTTCATGCGCCAGGACTACGCCCGCCGCGACAAAAACGGCTATTGAAAAAAAAGTTTGTCAGGTTTCGGCGGCGAAGCTCCCTAGCCTCGTGTAACCGCGACAAGCGGAGAAAGTGAAGGTACAACATGAAGAAGAACAGAACACAACTGGTTGCGGCGATCGCCGCAGTGATGTGCGCGGGCGTCTGCCTCGCCGGTCCCCGCCCCGCCCCCGGCGGACACCGCGGCCCCGGCCCGCGCCCGGCGCCGATGATGCACCGCAGCATGCCGCCGCCGCCGCACCGCCACCATCACCACCACCACGGTGGCAGCGGTTTCGTGGGCGGTGTTGTCGGCGGCATCGTCGGCGGGCTCCTGTACGACGTGGTGACGACGCCGACGGTGACGTACCCCAGCGTGGTCGTGTCGCAGCCGGTCGTCGTGACGCCGCCGGCGCCCGTCTACCAGACCCAGAACGTCTGGGTGCCGGGGTGCTACGTCAACCAGGTGCTGGCGAACGGCACGGTCGTCCGCGTCTGGCAGCCGGGCCACTACGAGCAGCGCACGGTCGTCGTGCAGTAGCGGCGGTCGGTGAAAAAACATAAGATAACTCCACAAAGCGATGGGCGAATATGGTAAAATATTCGTCCATCAGTCTTTTAAGGAGAAAGAAATGTCGCAGTTTTTTGATTACACGGGCGTGGTCGAGGAAGTCGGCCAGACGCAGAGCTTCGGCGCGAGCGGGTTCACCAAGCGCGAGCTGATCGTCGGCAACGACATCGATTCCAACAGCCGCTACCCCAATCCCGTCAAGTTCACCTTCAAGAAGGACAACTGCTCGCTCATCGACGGCATCCAGAAGGGCCAGCGCGTGAAGATCCACTTCGCCATCGACGGCCGCCGCTGGGACGGCCCGCGCGGCACGCAGTACTTCGTCGACCTG
Source organism: Kiritimatiellia bacterium (assembly GCA_017463935.1). Classification (GTDB taxonomy): domain Bacteria; phylum Verrucomicrobiota; class Kiritimatiellia; order RFP12; family UBA1067; genus UBA1067. The sequence continues at coordinate 4,969 of JAFUEM010000192.1, read as the reverse complement.
ACGGCGCTCAAGATCGACGTGATGAACGCCGACGGCACCTCGACCGAGCCGGTGCCCGCGCCCGCCGAGCCGGACCTCCCGGCCGACGCCGGCGAGATCGACGACATGCCGTTTTGATGGTCTGGCGCGACGTCATCTCCAAGTCCGCCGCCTACCTCGCCGCCAAGGGCGTGCCTGAGGCCGCGGTCGCGGCGGAGCTCCTGGTCGCGCGGCTGCTCAGGTGCGGGCGCGGCGATTTTGCCGCGGTCTTCGAGAAGGAGGCGGGCGAACGCTACCTGGAGGCGATGCGGCGCGCGATGGCGCGGCTCGTCAAGGGCGAGCCGGTCCAGTACGTCCTCGGCGAATGGGATTTCCGCCGCCTCACGCTGAAATGCGACCGCCGCGCGCTCATCCCGCGCCCGGAGACGGAGGAGCTCGTCACGCGCGTCCTGAAGCATCTCGGCGACGGCATGACGGTCGTCGACGTCGGCACCGGGACGGGCGCGATCGCGCTCAGCCTCGCCGCCGAATTCAAGGGCGCGGCGACAATCATCGCGACGGACGTGAGCGAGGACGCGATCGCGCTCGCGAAGGAGAACGCCGAACGGTGCGCGCTCGCCGACCGCGTCACGTTCGCGGTGATGGACGGGCTGGACGAGTTCGACGAGCCCGCGTGCGTCGACATCCTCGTCTCCAACCCGCCGTACATCGAAAGCGCCGTGTGCGAGACGCTCGACCGGCGCGTGAGGGATTTCGAGCCGCGCCTCGCGCTCGACGGCGGCGCGAACGGCCTCGACTTCTACGACCGCTATCTCGCCGACGCGCTCAACCTGCTCAAGCCGGGCGGGCGCGTCTTCTTCGAGATCGGCGAAGGACAGGGCGCGGCCGTGCGCAAGCTGATGGGCGACTACGGTTTTGCGGACATCGCGATCGAGAAGGACTATGCGGGGCACGACCGCTACGCCTTGGCGGCGCTGCAATAAAATGATAGACTATTGTTGACCCTTTCAACGCCGGGGTGGTGAAATGGCAGACACAGGGGACTTAAAATCCCTTGCCAGGTATTTGGCGTGCGGGTTCGAGTCCCGCCCTCGGCACCAGTGAAGTCGCGATGAAATGACAAAAGCGTGGAGCATCCTGCCCGATGAATGGAAGCCGATCCTGACGGAGCGCGGCCTGCGGGCCTTTCGCGCCGACCAGATCCTCCAGGCGCTCTACCGCGACTACATCACCGACTGGGACCAGGCGACGACGCTCCCGAAGGATTTCCGCGAGACGCTCAAGACGGAGTTTCCGCTCACGCGCGCCGAGACGCTCGACGTGTCGGAATCGGCGGACGGCACGAAAAAGCTGCTGATCGGCTTTGACGACGGCCAGGCGGTCGAGACGGTGCTCATTCCGGCGACGGGCCGCTTCACGCAGTGCATCTCGACGCAGGTCGGCTGCGCGATGGGCTGCGCGTTCTGCGCAAGCGGGGCGCAGGGCGTCGTCCGCTCGCTGACGGCCGACGAGATCGTAGCCGAATACATGGCGGGGCGGCGGCTCGGCGAGATCACCAACATCGTCGTCATGGGCATGGGCGAGCCGTTCGCGAACTACGACGAGACGCTGCGCGCGCTGAAGCTGATCAACGCGGGGCGCGGCCCGAACCTCGGCGCGCGGCACATCACGCTCTCGACATGCGGCGTCGTTCCCGGCTTCGCGCGGCTCGCGGACGAGGGCATCCAGTTCGAGCTCTCCGTCTCGCTCCACGCGCCGAACGACGCGCTGCGTTCGCAGCTGATGCCGGTCAACCGGCGCTGGCCGCTCGACGAGCTGCTGGCCGCGTGCGCCGCCTACACCGAGCGGACGAAGCGCATCATCACGTTCGAGTACACGGTCATCCGGGGCGTGAACGATTCGCGTGCGTGCGCGGAGGAGCTGGCGCGGCAGGTCCGCCGCGTGCCGATGGCGAAGGTCAACCTGATTCCGCTCTCGCCCGTCGCGCACCGGCCCGACTTCCAGACGCCGGACGAAGCGACGATGAGGATGTTCCTCGACGTCCTCATGAAGCACCGCGTGCAGACGATGCTCCGCCGCAGCCGCGGCAGGGACGCGAACGCCGCCTGCGGCCAGCTCCGCCTGCGCCACCTGACGAAGAGGGCGTGACGGACATGATCACGTCGGGCATCACGCGGGACGAGGTCATCCAGTGGGGCGGGCCGGAGGTGTTCAACCAGGCGCTCGCGCTCGTCAATTCCGGCGACGTCGTCAAGGTCGAATACGATGATGAAGCGGTGGAGATCCGCGGCAAGATCGACCAGCGCAACGGCTGGGAGATGCCCGTCTCGCTCACGCTCAGGGAGCATGGCCGCATCGAGTCGCACTGCCCGTGCATCAAGAACCAGAAGTGGGGGCAGGTGTGCGAGCACGTCGTCGCGCTCGGCCTCGCGCTGAGCGTCCTGGAGGAGGAAGAGGCGGAGGCGGCGCCGCCGCCCGCGGACGACAGCCCGGCGACGGTCGACGGCCGTCCTCCGACGGCCGGAGCGGACGTGCCGCCCGCGCCCGACTACATCGAAGTGCCGATGAAGCCGAAGTTCTACGCGCTCGTCTCCGGTTCGCGCGCGGCGCTGTCGATCGCGCTCGATGCGTGGTACGGGGAGATCGATTTTCCGGCCTGCTCCGTCGTCCCCGCGCGCACCGTCTACTTCCCCGACCCGAACGACGACCTGGTGCGGCGCGTGCGCTCGCTCGCGGCGGAGAAGGACGCCGTCCGTCATCTGGAGACGGAGTGGGGCTTCCAGCCCGGCTACACGGAAGGCGACCTGAAGCTCTACCTCGCCGACCCGCAGAAGGTGATGAACTTCCTCGGCGCGGGCGTGCCCGACCTGCGGCGGCGCGGGTGGATGATCGACTTTTCGGAGCGGCTTGAAAAGGTCGTCGACGGCCTGTCGGCGGTCGTGCCGCTCGTGCGCGTGAAGGATGCGGCCGACGGTGCCTTCGACGTGCAGTACGTCTTCGAGACGGTGGACGGCGAGGAGGTTTCGCCCGTCGAGATCCAGGCCGCGCTCAACCGCCACGACGGCTGTCTGCTCCGCAACGGCAGGGTCTACCTCTTCGACAACCGCGCCATCGAGACGATGCACGACGTCTTCCGCGACTGCGCGACGACGCAGGGCGGCGCGCCGGCGGGCTGGTTCCGCGTCAAGGGCATCCACGCGGCCTACGTCAAGAGCTCGCTCGACGCGCTGGGCGACGTGATCAATCTCGACGACACCGCCGCGCGGCACTGGCGCGAGACGGCGGCGCTGCGCAACCGCGACGCGCACGCGAAGTTCGAGCCGGTCGCGCTGGGGCCCCTCGACGCGGTTCTGCGCCCCTACCAGAAGCAGGGCGTCTACTGGATGCGCTTTCTGGAGAACGCGGGGCTGTCGGGTCTGCTCGCGGACGAGATGGGCCTGGGCAAGACGCTTCAGACGCTGACATGGCTCAGTCTGCCGCGCGAGAAGGGACCCGCGCTCATCGTCTGCCCGACGAGCCTCGTGCGCAACTGGGAGGCGGAGGCGCGCAAATTCACGCCGGGGCGGAAGGTGCTGGTCGTCTCGGGCCCCGACCGCGCGCGCCTCTTCCCGGCGATCCCCGCGGCCGAGCTCGTCGTCACGTCGTACGCGCTTTTGCAGCGCGACTTCGAGGACGCCTATGCGGGGCGGACGTTCGCGGCCGTCGTGCTCGACGAGGCGCAGCACATCAAGAACCGCCGCACCAAGAACGCGCAGGCGGTGAAGATGCTCGATGCGGCGCGGCGGCTTGTCCTCACGGGCACGCCGGTCGAGAATTCGGTCGCGGACGTCTGGTCGATCTTCGACTTCCTGATGCCGGGCTACCTCGGCGAGTACGAATCGTTCAAGTTCCATTTCGAGGACCCCATCGGCGCGGGCGGCACGGCCGGCGAGGAGGCGCAGGCGCGGCTGAAGCGCAAGCTCCACCCGTTCATCCTGCGGCGGCTCAAGCAGACGGTCGCGAAGGACCTGCCCGACAAGATCGTCAAGGTCTCGTACTGCCCGATGAGCGACGACGCCCAGCGCGAATACAACGCCGTGCTCGCCCAGACGCGGCGCGCGGCGGGCGACGCGATCAAGGCGCGCGGGTTCGCGGCGTCGAAGTTCGCGATTCTCGCGATGCTGATGAAGCTGCGGCAGCTCGCGTCCGTCGCCAAGCTCGACGCCTTCCTGGAGCAGCTGGAGGCGGCCATCGCGGGCGGCCACAAGATTCTCGTCTTCTCGCAGTTCGTCAAGATGCTCCAGCTCATCGCGGGCGAGCTCCAGTCGGCGGGCGTCAAGTTCTGCTATCTGGACGGCTCCACCAAGGACCGGCTCGGCGAGTGCAACCGCTTCAACCGCGATCCGTCGATCCCCGTCTTCCTCATCTCGCTCATGGCGGGCGGCACGGGGCTCAACCTGACGGGCGCGGACATGGTGATCCACTATGACCCGTGGTGGAACCCGGCCGTCGAGAACCAGGCGACCGACCGCGCGCACCGCATCGGCCAGAAGAAGACGGTCTACGTCATGAAGATGATCGCCGCCGGCTCCGTCGAGGAGAAGGTCCTCGCGCTCCAGCGCAAGAAGGAGGCCGTCATCGCCGCGACCGTCGACACGACCGACGCCGCCGTGATGGAGAAGCTGACGGCCGACGACGTCGCCGCGCTTCTCGCGTGAGACGTCCGATTTATGATATACTACGGGCATGAGCGCACAAGTGACTTATCGCAAGGAGTTTTTTGACCGCGACTACTCGACCCGCGAGGCCTACGCCCGGGTGTGGAAATATGCGCGCAAATACTGGTTCCGGCTGGCGGTCGGCCTCATCTGCGGCATGCTGACGGCCGGCACGATGCTGCCGCTCTTTCAGATCGTCCAGCCCGCGCTGGAGAAGGTCGGCGGCGAGAACGCGGCCCGCGAGACGGTGCGCGCGCTGCCGGAGGCCGCGGACGCGGCCGCCGCGCCGCCGG
>JAFUEM010000191.1 GCA_017463935.1 Kiritimatiellia bacterium | reverse complement strand
CGCCACTCCGGCCGAGACCGCCCCGGCCGAAGCCGCGCCGGCTGAAACCCCCGTTGAAACCGCCGAATAAAAATGATATACTATCGGCCACTTGAAAGGAAAAGACACAAATGAGCCAGCATGCATCTCTTAAGGGTTCCGGCAAGATCACGTCGAAGCGCAACGTCCTCAAGCGTTTCGAGCGCGTCAACCTCCTCCAGAAGCGCGGGGAATGGAAGGAAGGCTGCCGGGGCCTCGGCTTGAAGAAGACCAAGCCCGAAGCCTAAGGATTTTTCTCTTAGCAAGAACGAAGCGCCCGGATCCCCGGGCGCTTCGTTCTTTTTCTAGGTTTCTAGGATTCTAGGCGTCTAGGCTTCTAGGATTCTAGAATTCTAGGATTCTAGACACCTAGATTTCTAGACTTCTAGAATCCTAGAATTGCTCCGCAGTGCGGCGCACACTTCGGCTTTGCCGCCAGCCCGCGCTCAGATGTTGAGCGCGGTCTTGGACCAGGGTTCCTTGCCCGCGAGGAGCGACGGCGTCGTCATCTCCGGCGGCACGGGAAGACCCAGCATCTGCAGCGCCGTCGGCGCGATCGCCGACAGCTTCGCCAGCGGCGTCAGCCGCACGCCCGCCGCGTCGTTCGCGACGTAGAAGCAGTCGACGAGGTTCAGCGTGTGCGACGTCTTCGTGAGGCCCGACTTGTAGTCGACCATCTGCTCGGCATTGCCGTGGTCCGCGAAGATGAGGACGTGCGCGTCCAGCTCCAGGAGGCGCGGCAGGATCCTGCCGATGCACTCGTCCGTCACCTCGACGGCCTTCGTCGCCGCCGCCAGGTCGCCCGTGTGGCCGACCATGTCGCAGTTCGCGTAGTTGACGACGATGAAGCCGTAGGGATTGTTCGCGAGGCGCTTGAGGAGCTCGTCCGTCACGTTGTAGGCGTCCATCTCGGGATGGCTCGCGAACGTCGCCGGATCGAAGCGCGACTTGACCTCCACCTGATCCTCCCCTTCGCTCGGCGTCGTGGACTTGCCGTTGAAGAAGCTCGTGACGTGGCGGAACTTCTGCGTTTCCGCGAGGCGCAGCTGCCGGATGCCGGCCTTCGCGACGACTTCGCCGAGAAGGTTGTCCATGCCGCCGCCCGCGCCCATCGCGCCGAGGAGGTAGTCCTCGAACTCGTCCCAGTAGCGCGTGAAGCCGAGGAACGTCACCTTCGGCCGCGCCGACCGCGCGCCCGCGTAGTCGTCGCAGACGAACGCCTGCGTCAGCTGGATCGCGCGGTCCTGGCGGTAGTTCGTGTGCATGACGACATCGCCGTCCTTCATGCCCGTGTAGCCGCCGATCACGTAGCACGGGATGTACTCGTCGGTCATGTCGGTGCCGTCGGGCGTCTTGCCCGTCGCGTATTCCGCCTTGACCGCCTCCTCGATCGTCGCCGCCTTTTTGCCGACGCAGCTGACGATGCAGTCGTACGCCTCGCTCGTCAGCTTCCAGTTCTTCACGCGGTCCATGCCGTAGTAGCGGCCCATCGCGGTGCCGATCGTCGCGTTGCCCACCGCCGCGAGCTCCGCCTTGAGGCGCGCGATGTACTCGAGCGTCGAGCGGGGCGGCGTGTCGCGGCCGTCAAGGAACGGATGCACGACGATGCGCCCTTCCGGGAACTCCGCGCGCGCGCGCTTCATCAGCTTGAACAGGTGCTCCTGGTGCGCGTGCACGCCCTCGTCCTGCAGGAGGCCGAAGAAGTGGAACTGCGAGTTGTTCGCCTTCCAGTCGGCGATCAGCTTCTGCCACTTCGGGCTCTGGAAGAGCTCGCCCGAGGACAGGCCGTCGTCGATGCGCTTGAGCTCCTGCACGACGATGCGGCCCGCGCCCATGTTGAGGTGGCCGACCTCGGAGGACCCCTGGTAGCCGTCGGGCAGCCCCACCGCCTCGCCGCAGCAGTCCAGCAGGCAGTGCGGGTAGCGCGCGCGGATCTGGTCGATGACCGGCGTCTTCGCACCGTACACGGAATTGCCGTCGGCGCGTGCGTTCACGCCCCAGCCGTCACGGATGATCAATGCAACAGGTCTCATCTTTCGTTCTCTTTTCCTTTTTCGATTCTTATGCGTTGAAGTCGACGGGCTGGACGTGCCAGATGTCGCGGGCGTACTCGAGGATCGCGCGGTCGGACGAGAAGCGGCCGGAGCGCGCGATGTTGACGAGCGACATGCGGTTCCACGCCGCGGCGTCGCGGTACGTCCGGTCCACCTTCGCCTGCGCCGTCGCGTAGCTCTGGATGTCCGCCAGCAGCATGTAGTAGTCGTTGTAGTCGAGGAGCGAGCGGAGGATCGGGTCGAAGAGGCCCGGGTCGAGGAGCGAGAAGACGTTCGACTTGATCATGTCGAGCGCCATCCGGATCTCGGGATCCTTCCGGTAGTAGTCGCGCGAGACGTACGTCGGCCGCTTCGCCGCCACGTCCTCGGTGCGCATGCCGAAGAGGAACATGTTGTCGTCGCCGATCTCCTGGTTGATCTCGACGTTCGCGCCGTCGTACGTGCCGATCGTCAGCGCGCCGTTCATCATGAACTTCATGTTGCCGGTGCCCGACGCCTCCATGCCCGCGAGCGAGATCTGCTCCGAAAGCTCCGCCGCCGGCATGATCTTCTCCGCGAGCGAGACGCGGTAGTCGGGGAGGAACACGACGGAGAGCTTCTCGCGCGTCTTCGGGTTCGCGTTGACGACGCCCGCGACGCCGTGGATGAGACGGATGATCAGCTTCGCCATGTAGTAGCCCGGCGCCGCCTTCGCCGCGAAGATGAAGCTGCGCGGCACGGGGTCGAACTTCGGGTCGTTGACGAGGCGGTTGTAGAACATGATGATGTAGAGGACCAGCAGGAGCTGGCGCTTGTACTCGTGCAGGCGCTTGACCTGGACGTCGAAGATCGCGTTCGGATCGAGCTTCACGCCGAGGCTCTTCATCACGTAGTTCGAGAGGATCCTCTTGTTCGACGCCTTGATCTTCGCGAGCGACGCGAGGAAGTCCCTGTCGCCGGCGAACTTCTCGAGCTTCTTCAGCTCGTCCAGATGCGTGACCCACGTCTCGCCGATCGACTCGGTGATGAGCTGCGCGAGCGCGGGGTTGGCCTTCAGGAGCCACCGGCGCGGCGTGATGCCGTTCGTCACGTTGAAGAACTTCTCGGGATAGAGCTCGTAGAAGTCGCGGAAGAGCGATTCCTTCAGGATGCGCGTGTGCAGCTCGGCGACGCCGTTGACGGACGAGGCCGCGACGAGGCACATGTTCGCCATGCGCACGTACCGCTCGCCGCTCTCGTCGATGAGCGACATGCGCTGGAGGCGCTTGATGTCACCGGGATACTGCGACGAGATCTGCTGCAGGAAGCGGCCGTTGATCTCGTAGATGATCTGGAGGT
>JAFUEM010000190.1 GCA_017463935.1 Kiritimatiellia bacterium | reverse complement strand
GGGGGAGACCGGTCTCCCCCGCACCCCCACAAAAGGAAGAAAAAAACATGAAGATCAGGCCTCTGGGCGACCGCGTGCTGGTCGAGCCCATCGAAGAAAAGGAACAGACCGTCGGCGGCATCATCATCCCCGACTCGGCGAAGGAAAAGCCCATGCAGGGCAAGGTTATCGCCGTCGGCAAGAAGACCGACAAGGACGGCAAGGAAATCGCGTTTGACGTCAAGGCGGGCGATACGGTGCTGCTGCCGAAGTACGGCGGCACGGAAGTGAAGCTCGACGGCAAGAAGCTCCAGCTCGTGCGCGAAGAAGACCTGCTGGGCGTGCTGGAAAAGTAAAAGAAGAATTGGAGAAACCATTATGGCAAAGCAAATCAAGTTCGACGCGGAAGCGCGTCAGAAAATCCTCGCGGGCGTTGAGAAGCTCAGCGCCGCGGTTACCTCGACGCTCGGCCCGTCCGGCCGCAACGTCATCCTCGACAAGAAGTTCGGCTCGCCCCAGATCACCAAGGACGGCGTGACGGTCGCCAAGGAGATCGAGCTGCCCGATCCGTTCGAGAACATGGGCGCGCAGATGGTGAAGGAAGTCGCCTCGAAGACGAACGACGTCGCGGGCGACGGCACCACGACGGCGACGCTGCTCGCCGAGGCGATCTACCGCGAGGGCCTGAAGAACCTCACGGCGGGCGCGAACGCGATGGCGCTCAAGGCCGGCATCGACAAGGCGACCGCGGCGGTCGTGGACTCCATCGCCAAGCAGGCGAAGAAGGTCAAGTCGGCCGACGAGATCGCGCAGGTCGCGACCATCTCCGCCAACGGCGACGAGGAGATCGGCAAGATGATCTCCGACGCGATGGACAAGGTCGGCAAGGAAGGCACGATCACCGTCGAAGAGGCCAAGACGCTCGAATCGACGCTCGACGTCGTCGAGGGCATGCAGTTCGACAAGGGCTACCTCTCGCCGTACTTCGTCACCTCGCCCGAGGACATGGAGTGCGAGCTGGAGAACCCGCTCATCCTCCTCTTCGAGAAGAAGATCTCCAACCTCCAGGACATGCTGCCGCTGCTGCAGTCCGTCGCCAAGTCGGGCCGTCCGCTGATGATCATCGCGGAGGACGTCGAGGGCGAGGCGCTGGCGACGCTCGTCGTCAACAAGCTGCGCGGCACGTTCCAGGTCTGCGCGGTCAAGGCGCCGGGCTTCGGCGACCGCCGCAAGGCGATCCTCGAGGACATTGCGATCCTGACGGGCGGCCGCCTCATCAGCGAGGACATCGGCGTCAAGCTCGAGTCGGTGCAGCTCTCCGACCTCGGCCGCGCGAAGAAGGTCGTCGTCGACAAGGACAACACGACCATCGTCGAGGGCCTCGGCAAGTCCGCCGACATCAAGGCGCGCGTCGAGCAGATCAAGAAGCAGATCGAGGAGACCACGAGCGACTATGACCGCGAGAAGCTCCAGGAGCGTCTCGCCAAGCTCGCGGGCGGCGTCGCCCTCATCAAGGTGGGCGCGGCGACCGAGGCGGCGATGAAGGAGAAGAAGGACCGCGTCGACGACGCGCTCCACGCGACCCGCGCGGCCGTCGAGGAAGGCATCGTCGCCGGCGGCGGCGTCGCCTACCTGCGTGCGCAGAAGGCCATCGACGCGCTGGCGCTGACCGGCGACGAGGCCGTCGGCGCGGCCATCGTCGCGCGTGCGGTCGAGGCTCCCCTCCGCAAGCTCGTCGGCAACGCCGGCCAGGAAGCGGCGCTCGTCGTCGCCAACGTCAAGAAGGCGACGGGTACGAACGGCTACAACGTCCGCACCGGCGAGTACACCGACCTCCTGAAGGCGGGCGTCGTCGATCCGGCGAAGGTCACGCGCTCGGCGCTCCAGAACGCGGCTTCCATCGCGGGGCTCCTGCTGACGACCGACTGCATGGTCACGGACCTGCCCGAGAAGAAGGAATCCTGCGGCTGCGGCGGCCACGGCGCGCCCGGCGGCATGGACGGTATGATGTAAGTGAAGGCGCTCGCATCATTACTGACGGCGATCGGGTTGGCGGCGACGGCGTATGCCTCGCCGCCGCCCGTTCGTCTGGCCTACAACTACTGCACGCTGTCGTACACGATGGCGTTCTGGGGCGAGGCGGAATGGACGGCCGAGATCGACCGCCTCGCGCGCGCGGGCTACAACGCCGCGCTTGTCACCGACGGCACGTTCAAGGTCTGGCAGCTCGTGCTGCGCGAGCTGGGCGCGAACGAGGAGACGATCCGCGCGTTCATTCCCGACGAATGCGCCCGCGCCTGGTGGCTGATGGGGAATCTGACGGGCGAGGGCGGCCCCCTCGATCCGCAGACGATTGACGACGACGGCGCGCGCGGCCGGTGGATCTGCGCGCAGATGCGCGCGCGCGGCATCGAACCGGTTCTGCAGGGCTGCACGGGCATGGTGCCGCTGGCGGATGTTTTTTCGGGCGCGGCGTCGCCGGATCGCGGCGACTGCGTGCTCATCCCGCAAGGGAAGTGGGGGCCGTACGAACGGCCGCCGCTGGTGGATCCGACCTGTCCGGCGTTCAGGCGTCTGGCCGAAGTGTGGTACGCGAAGCTGGAGGAGGTCTACGGTTTCAAGCCGGCGTATCTGGCGGGCGATCTCTTCCACGAGGGCGGGC